>JBGZIN010000038.1:0-20859 GCA_041848345.1 Porphyromonas sp. | reverse complement strand
GCTCTCTTGGTCGTCCTCTTCCCAATGTTTTTTGAATTTGGCAGGCTTTCCGGCGGAGGGTTTGAACGAAGAGCGATCTGTGCGACCCGCTTTGGATGAGTGCTTGGCTCCGAAAGCTCCCTGCTTTTTCCGAAAACCACCCTCCTCTTCAGACTCTATATATTGGGAACCGATGCGACCGGAATTCTTCTGCACCAACTGCATCTTTTGCTCTGCAGCGAACTCTCGAATGAGATCGCACACGGGCAATTCCTCTCCATCCAGCGTTACCACGTCGTCTTCCTCGATCACATCCGTCAATTCCGCCAGAACTCCGTTTACGGTTACTCTGCCCTCCACTATCAACGTTTCAACTTCTCGGCGCGAGCCCAATCCCGTTTCGCTCAGAAGTTTGTTTATCCTCATATTCATGGGCGTATTCTCTATTTTTCTTCGTTATAATCTCTTTTATTTGTTCTTTGCAAGGTGCTATCTCTTCTTCCAAACGGGAAATAGCTCCTATATAATATGTGGGAATATCCACCAACTCTGCCAGCCTTATCGGAGAGGCATCAAGTCCTATGAAACAAGCCAATGAAGAAAGCAATGCCAGCTCTTGGGAAAATGTGAGATTGCCCACTCGATATATGCCTTTGTCGCGCAAGCTCGATCGCACCTCTTCGTACTCCTCTCCCGTCGAAGAATTCACGCCAAAAAGCAAAACCGGAGCGGAGAAAAGTCCTCTTATATAGCTTGCTCGTCGGTATATCTCTGCCCAAGACAATCGCTCCCCGTGCTTTTGTTGAGGTGCAAAACCTATGGCTCCCACAGGAAAAGATGGGTTATGAGGATGGCGGGCTGTTAAGCAAGGTGTTGGTCCGAGAGGCGACAAACGGGCTTTTTGAAAGAGGGCTTCATAGGCTCTAAGGTATTCCTCTCCTCGCTCGTAAGGTATGTGATCATTTAGATAGGCAACACGACAAGAATACCTTTTGGCAACGGCATAATACTTCGCTCCTCCCCATAAACGCAAGTGGGCACCTAAGAAACGTGTTCGCCCTGCGTTGAACAAATCGAGCACCACATCGAAACGTTCATAGAGTAGCTTCTGTCCCAAAGAGAAGAGTCCTCTCAAATCGGCATCACTCTTTTTCAAATCCATTGTCATCGGCTCCAAATTAGGCGGAGGAGCTATGACAACGCCCGTGATGGAAGGCTTGAGCAAATAGGTAAATTGATGCTGTGGGTAGCTGAGGGCTACGGCATAAACCAAGCGCAATGAGAGACAAACATCAGAAAGAGATGCCGGATGGACAATTAAAATGTGTGCCACAAAAACGCCTCTTAGAGTTAATACCTATTCCAACAGAATATCGATAAAAAGACTTCCCCACCTCATCGGAAAAAGATGAAGTTAGGGAAGTGGAAGTGCTTTAATCCCGTAAGTTTTTACGTCCTGCTTTTAATGTATTCATCATGAGAGAGACAATCGTCATAGGTCCCACTCCTCCCGGAACGGGAGTTATGTATGAAGTAAGTGGAGCCACCTCGTCAAACTTGACATCTCCCGTGAGACGAAATCCGCTCTTTCGTGAACTGTCTGCAACTCGCGTTGTACCCACATCGACAACAACGGCTCCGGGCTTAATCATATCTTTCGTTACAAACTCGGGGCTACCCAAAGCGGCTATTATAATATCGGCAGAGCGGCATATTTCTTCCAATCCTTGCGTACGGCTATGGCAGATGGTAACCGTACAATCGCCGGGATATCCTTTCTGAGCCATCAATTGAGCAATGGGTTTGCCCACGATATTACTACGCCCCAGCACTACACAATGCTTACCTGCCGTGGGGATTTCATAGCGACGAAGAAGCTCCACGATACCTTGAGGAGTGGCAGACACAAAGCAAGGCAAGCCGATGCTCATGCGCCCCACATTGATCGGATGAAAGCCATCCACATCCTTGCGATAATCAACGCGCTCAATGATTTTTTGCTCATCAATATGCTTGGGCAAAGGAAGTTGCACAATAAAGCCATCAACTTCCGGATCATTATTCAGGCGGTCAATGGTCGAAAGCAACTCTTCTTCCGTAACATCACTCTCGAAGCGAATTAACGAAGAAGCAAAGCCGACCTCTTCGCAAGACTTTACTTTGGAAGCCACATAGGTCTCACTCCCTCCGTCATGCCCCACCAAAATGGCAGCCAAATGAGGGCGTTTGCCACCGTTACGAACTATACTTTCAACCTCTAAAGCGATCTCTTTCTTGATCTCTTCGGAAATTTTTTTCCCGTCTAATATCTTATATGTTTCCATAGTTGTTTTATTTTCGATGCATACGTGCCATCTTTTTCGGATTGTTGCCCATCGATTGAATGGTTTTCATCATCTTACGGGCTTGGTCGAACTGCTGGATCAGGCGATTAACTTCTTGTACGGTGGTTCCACTACCTGCTGCTATTCTCTTTCTACGAGAACCGTTCAATAAACCGGGATGCGAGCGTTCTTCGGGGGTCATCGAATAAATAATTGCCTCGATCCCCTTAAATGCATCATCATCTATGTCCATATCCTTTACAGCCTTACCCACTCCGGGGATCATGCCAATCAAATCTTTGATATTACCCATCTTTTTGATTTGATGGATTTGCTTCAAAAAGTCATTAAAGTCAAATTGGTTTTTGGCGATGCGCTCCTCTAAGCGACGTGCTTCTCGTTCGTCGTATTGTTGCTGCGCACGCTCCACCAAAGAAACAATATCCCCCATCCCCAAGATGCGGTCTGCCATACGTTCGGGGTGGAAAACATCAAGAGCTTCCATTCCCTCGCCCGTACCGACAAATTTAATGGGTTTATCCACCACTGTACGAATGGAGAGAGCGGCACCACCTCGGGTATCACCATCCAATTTGGTGAGAATAACACCATCGAAATCGAGGCGATCGTTAAACTCTTTTGCCGTGTTTACAGCATCTTGCCCCGTCATGGCGTCCACCACGAAGAGTATTTCATGCGGGGAGATCGCCTGCTTGAGAGAAGATATTTCATTCATCATCTGCTCGTCAATCGCCAAACGTCCCGCCGTATCTACGATAACAACGTCATTACCATTGGTCTTTGCCTCTGCTATCGCATGGAGAGCTATCTCTATCGGATTCTTATTCGTAACCTCGGAGTAGACCGGTATGGAGAGCTGTTCGCCCAATATCTTCAATTGATCTATCGCAGCAGGACGATACACGTCGCAAGCAACCAAGAGAGGTCTTTTGGAGCGTTTGTTTTTCAACAAATTCGCCAACTTACCCGAAAAAGTAGTCTTTCCCGACCCTTGAAGACCGGACATCAAAATGATTGTCGGCTCCCCTTTCAAATTCAAATCAACCGCTTCACTTCCCATCAATTTGGCTAATTCGTCATGGACGATCTTAACCATCATCTCACTGGGACGAACCGCCGTTAGTACGTTACGCCCGAGAGCAATCTCTTTGACATTATCGGTAAATTTTTTGGCAACGTTATAATTTACGTCTGCCTCAATCAAGGCACGGCGTACATCTTTTAAGGTCTCTGCGACATTGATATCCGTTATCTGACCTTCTCCTTTTAGCTTTTTGAACGATCGTTCTAAGCGTTCACTAAGATTTTCAAACATATCGAGTGGTAATCAAAATCCTTTACTATCCATTTATTATTCCTGCACAAGGCGATTGTTTTGATCCGGGAAAGCTAACAGCGGACGGAAAGAGCGAGCCTCTTCCGGATCCATCAACGCATAAGCCATGATAATAACCACATCCCCGGGCTGGCATAAACGAGCTGCAGCTCCATTAAGACAAATAACGCCGCTGTTTGCAGGTCCCTCTATCACATAAGTTTCAAATCGCTCACCATTATTGTTGTTTACAATCTGTACTCTCTCTCCGGGAAGAAGGTTCACAGCCTCCATCAAAACTTTATCTATGGTTACACTGCCCACATAGTTGAGGTTTGCCTCCGTAACGCGGACGCAATGCAACTTGGATTTTAGTACGTGTACTAACATATTCTCTTCTTTATCTGTTTTACCCCATTATCTCAAATCAATCAGTTCACTGCCGGGATAGTCGGCATGCTTCTGCGAAAACGATTGAGTGGGGATGGATTGTTTATGTGTAAATAAATCTATGTACATCACCATGCGCACACCATCACTAAAAAGAGTCTTCAACTCCAATGGCATACCTTTATCTCTACTTAGACATAACTCCACTCTATCTATATTCGTCGATTTCTTTTTGGGGACGAAAGCAACCATACGTCCTTTCTTACTCTCGGGCAGCTCTTGTATCGTGTACATTTCTTTGGCTGTGGAGAGATAAGCAAGAGGGTTAAGCGTTGCCAAATCTTCTGTGGTGGGATACATTATGGTAAATGTTTTCTCCTCCTTATTATAATAGGAAAAGTTTTTTCCATCATATGTAGATGTGAAAACCGAGTAGGTCAAGCGAAATTTATTCTTGTAAGAGAGAAGTTTCCCCGCGTCATTCTGCAGTAATTCACCCGAGGGGGCGTAAGTTTTTGCGGTAAAAGTTATCTCTGCTCCTTGCTCCAAACTCTGCTTCAACGACTGAAGGTTTTGCATTACCACGCTCCGTTGAGCATTAAGAGCCACTGGACTACTCAGGAGTAATGAGAGTAGTAATATACGAAAAACAGACTTTATCATTTTAAGCTATCCAATAGGTTTTGTAAAGCATAAAGATCCGAAATCAAAACTTCTCGAGATTTGCTTCCGTGTTGAGCCGCAACAATGCCGGCAGCTTCCAACTGATCCATAATACGACCGGCTCTGTTGAACCCGATTTCAAAGTGTCTTTGAATTTTTGATGTAGAGCCTTGCTGAGTTTCGACCACCATACGAGCCACTTCTTCAAAGAGAGCATCTCTTCTCTCCAAAGAGACCACTCGCCCCTCGTCTGCCTCCTCAACAGGAGCCTCCGGTAGGTTGTAAGGCATGGTAAAGGATGGTTGATGGGCAATTGCATCAACTATTCTTTGCGTTTCGGGTGTGTCTATAAGAGCACATTGCAAGCGAAGCATATCCTTACCCTGATAGAAAAGCATATCGCCACGCCCCACCAAGTGATTGGCACCCGGTCCGTCCAATATGGTTCGTGAGTCTGTGGAAGAAAACACCTTGAATGCTATACGGGCAGGGAAATTGGCTTTAATGGTACCTGTTATAATATCCGTAGTGGGACGCTGGGTAGCCAAAATCATATGAATGCCCGCTGCACGTGCTTTTTGAGCAATGCGCGTGATCGGACGCTCAACCTCCTTGCCCGAAGTCATGATCAAATCGGCAAATTCGTCGATAATCAACACTATGTAAGGTAAGAATTTATGGTGATCCGAAGTGGCGAAATCACCGTTCTGAATGCGCTTGTTGTACTCTGTTATGTTGCGCACACGCGCCTCCGTGAGCAATCTATACCGATTGTCCATCTCCACGCAAAGCGAATTCAATGTGGGGACTACCTTTGCCATATCGGTAATAATGCACTTATCCTCCTCGGGTAGTTTGGCAAGGTAATGTCTGTCAAGCATTTCATAGACCGAGAACTCCAACATTTTGGGGTCGATCATCACAAACTTCAATTCGGAAGGATGCTTGCTATACAACAAAGAAGAGATCATCACGTTCAATCCAACACTCTTACCCTGCCCCGTGGCACCGGCAATCAAAAGGTGTGGCATCTTTGCCAAGTCGAACATAAAAACCTCATTGGTAATTGTCTTTCCTATGGCAATAGGAAGTTCCATTTTGTTTTCAACAAACTTTTTCGATGCCAACAAAGAGTGGAATGACACCGTCTGTGGACGCCTATTCGGCACCTCAATACCGATTGTTCCCTTACCGGGAATGGGGGCAATGATACGTATTCCGCCCTCCGACTTTAAGCTCAATGCAATGTCGTCATCCAAATTACGAATGCGAGATATTTTCACACCGGCATCGGGTTCTATTTCATAGAGCGTTACCGTGGGACCAATTGTCGCCTTTGTCGGACGCGCCTTGATCTTAAAACTCTCCAGGGTATCAATGATTTGTCGTTCATTACCGGCTATTTCTTCATAATCGGGAGTATTATCGCCTCGTTCGTAGATTTCCAACAAATCCAGCGAAGGAAATACATAATTGGGTAGTCCCAAATCATCCCGTTTTTCCACAGACGCATCAAGAGAAGTCTCATCACCCTCGGGAACCTCAATGACCAAAGAGGTCTGAGCAATAGGTTCGGCGACAATGTCCTCTTCATTTTTCGGCTCAGCCTCTACCTTTTTGGGAGTAGGTTCACCTCCTAAAACAACAACTGTTTCTTTCTCTTCCTCTAAAGAATAGTCCGTCTTTTCCGACCGAGTTTCCTCTCTCTCTGGGCAATTCTGCTCTTCCGTCAAGCTCTCTTCGGGGCTGCTCACACGTTTCTTTACACGGAAATTAAGCCATGAAAAAGAAAGCATATTCTGCAACCAAAGAGCTGAATTTTGGCTGATGGTCGCAACGATGATGATCAAGGAAAACAACACAAGCGACAGAACACCCACGTGTCCCAAATGAGTCATCAGAAACTGAGTTAAGTGCTTTCCCTGCTCTCCTCCGATTTGAAATGAAGCCGTACTCTTAACGATGGTATCAATATAGGAGGAGGATATGGCAACCCAAAGGGCGGAAAAAGCGGTAACAAAGAAAACTCTCGCCATGGAGGTCTTATAGGTTCTCTTTCCACTGCAAGCTCTAATGGAAAAAATGAGGGGAAAAAGCAAAAGAATTATACTGCCCAGTCCTAAAAAACTGTTGATAAGCCAGTCCGAGACGTAAGCTCCCAACAATCCGCCAATGTTGCTGACTGCATTCGGCTCCCTTTCGGTATCTCTGACAGCAGCAAAAAAAGTCTCATAATTGCGCAAAAAACTCTGATCTTCAGACGATGTGAAGAGATAAGAGAGAGACGAAAGCACTAAAAAAATGGTACAGAAAAGCAGTATAAGCCCCCCTATAAATCTATAAATGGGGGCATTTCGAACCAAAAAAACAAGAGAGCCAAGAGAGGTTTTGGATTGTTCCCTACCTCGGGAACCTTTTCTCCCCGCTTTAAGAGTCTCCCGATTTTTAGGATCGGTTTTCCCCTTCCTATTTCCTTGTTGAGAAAGTTGTCTACCTTGTTGCGCGTTCATAGCCGCACAAAGATACTACTACTTTACTAATGTGTATCAATCGCAAACAACGTCCACTCCATAAATTTTCAAAACAGAGGGGGTATTGCACGCTACATACCCTTATCCAAAGCGTTCGTGCAACAGGATATGCATTTGTTTGAACCCGTCTCCCAAAAGAAGATGAATACCGTCTTGTACAAAGCAAAAATCAACCTCTAATATGGATGAGCAACTCCGATCAAATTGTATGCATTCATTTGTCCGTTTATATGCATATAAAATCCATTTTGTACGCATTCAATTTTGAATTTCAATGCATACAAAATCAATACCCAATACAAGCGACAAAATTAACTCAACGCAGCTCGTACAATACCCAAAAAGAAGTATCCTTATACTTTTTGCCCAAGCGAAGTATTGGGATATACATCTAATATCCTTACCTTTGTACATATACATTGTATTTACAACGAACAACAAAACAAAATCGTACCAACAACCACCCCAACAAGAGTAAAATGCGTATGAAAAAACATCTGTTCCTCTTTCTATTGACTATCGTGGGGCGAATTATCCCGTCCCTTTCCGCCCCGATCTCTCTGCCGGAGGCTGAAGCCATTGCCCGGCTCTATTTCTCACAAAACGGACTCAGAAATCACCTACCCATTACATTAACCCACACCCACTTCGGTAAAGGGGTTTCCGCACTCAGAGGTGGAGAAGAGGGTGCTCAGCAAGCCTATTACTACATATTTAATCGAGGTGAAAATGAAGGATTTGCCATTGTGGCAGGAGACGATCGCTTACAGCCGTTGTTGGGGTATGCCGACAAAGGGCATTTCGATTGGGAACAAGCTCCCGCACAAGTGCGCCAATGGATGGATCTTTATGCGCAAACAATCGCACACCTTTTGTACACGCCTACCATTGAGGAGCTTCCTTCTTCTCTGCAGAACGGTAAGGAAGTACTCCCACTGTTGGACACAAAAAAAATCATTTGGAACCAAGAGTATCCCTACAATCTGTACTGCCCCTATGACAATTCGATTCAGTGCCCTTCGGGTTGCGTGGCGACAGCATTAGCTCAAATCATGCGCTACCATGAATGGCCCGATGCCGCAGTAGGTGCACACAGCTATACGGACAACGGCAAAACACGCAACGTTGAGTATGGACACAAATACAACTGGGCTGATATGCCGGGTACCTTTTCCAAAGAAAACCCCAATGCCGAGAAGCATGCCCAAGAAATTGGTCGCCTACTCAGAGACGTTGGATATGGAGTGGATATGGAATACACCTCTGCCGGTAGTGGAGCATTCGAGACAGGTGTGGTGCGTGCTTTACGAGAAAACTTCAAGTACAAAAAGAGTGTTACTACCCTATTTCGCTACAACTACACAGCCTCGGAATGGGAGGATTTAATTCGTAAAGAATTGGATGCACAAAGACCTGTATTGCTCTCGGGCTATGGGGAAGGTGGCGGACACGCATTCGTATGTGACGGCTACAACAAAGAGGGCTTTTTCCACATCAATTGGGGCTGGGGAGGCATCGCCAACGGCTACTTCCGTATAATGGCACTGGATCCTGCCCAACTGGGCACAGGTGGCGGATTGGGTGGCTACAACTATGGACAGTCAATCGTCGTAAACATCATTCCCGATAAAGAAAACAATCCCGGAGATGCGCCTGCTCTTGAACAACCCACAACAACAATCCGTGGTGTCCTTACGGACGATAAGACAACCATCAAATTACACGGCTATCTCTACCAACGCTTTGCTCTACAAGTAGCAGGTAAAGTGCGCTTTGCCTACTACAAAGAAAACCAACTCAAATCGGGCAATGAAGACAGCAGTATAACCTTGTCAAGAGGTAAACCAATGAGTCTGAAGGGTGATTTGAAGATTACCAACGACAAGGGAATCCAATTGGAAGACGGAGAGTATATCGGTAGATTTGAATGGATGCATGAAAATGCAGGCAGCTTTGCCCAATGTCGCACCTTCCATGACGAACCTGCCGCTCTATACTTCACGGTGAAAGATGGAAAATTCGCAGCCGTTTCCTACGACACGGGTGCTGCCAAAATAGAGATCGTAAGGCAAACCACAACCTGCGAACTCAATGCCTATGCCCGTAGCAAAGTCTCTTTCAAAGTGAAAAACAACAGCAACAGGGAGTACTACGGACCGGCATACCTCTATTGTTTGAACGACAAATATCAAGACAATGCAGCGTTTGTACCCAAAGATGGCGACCCTATTGCCGAGTCTAAAATAGCTGTACTGAAGCCCAACGAAGAAACTACACTCACGTTTGAAAACTTCTTCATCAACGAAAAAGCGGGGACCAAGATGAATCTTTACATTCGTTTTGCCGATCTCGACCCCAATACACCCAATGAGGACTTTATCTACTTGGCAGACCGCAGTATCACCTCTTGGGCAAACTCCGTAGCAATGATGCAAGTAGTTAAAACACCCGGTGAATACACGTCGCACGTGCTACACATCACCCCATTGGAGGAAGAGAAACGCATGAATTTGGCGAACAACAATGTCGTTGGTCCCAAATTCCTCATCGAGAATAAGGGTAAGGCTTTTTCCGCACTTTTGCCTAACGGCATCATCGTTGGTATAGTGGGTGTTGCTTATGTACTGGACGGAGGCACACAACGATTGGTGGCAGTCTCCTCCGAGTATCACTCCGACCCCATTGCCGAAAACGCGCAAGTAGAATTCACTCCCATATTCTCCACAGGCTCTTTCAATCCTCGCTTCAAATATGCAACCGGTAAGGAAGGAGTCGTTCGCCTTCGCTCGCTCTACGTAACCAAAGAGGGTGTACCCGTTGGGTATGCAGACAAACGAGAACCGTTGTTCGGAACCATACGCAGCAAAGTTACCTACTACACCGACCACACAACAGCTGTTGCAACAATCACTCCGAAGACACAGATAAGTATGGCACCCAATCCGGCAGTGGATAAAGTACAGATAAGGGCTGCGGAAGAAATTCGCCGAGTAGAAATCTATAACAACGATGGCATGAAAATGCAAGAGTATCACTTCCGAGGGAGAAATCATACCGAAACAGTAGATATTGCCAATCTACGCCCCGGAACATATGTTGTGCGCATAACCACAAACGAACAAACTTTCGTAGAACGACTCTTGAAGTAATCTTTTTTTTCATAATACTTTCCCCTAACGGATCTCTCATTCGTTAGGGGATTTTTTTGTTCGAAAGCAAAGAATGTGCAACAATGAGGAGATAGGGCTTCTTGTCGTTTGGGGTAACGGTTTTGCTTTTTGGTCAAATCTTTTTACGATGAACGAGCGCATTGTTTGAGTTCAAAAAATGAGGTACAAGCGACAAAAAATCATTTTAGACGCGTGACAAAATCTCTTTTCTCGTGACGAAAAAGTTATTTCTAAGCTTGAAATATTATTTCCAAGGTTAGAAATATTGTTTCCAAGGCTTGAAATATTATTTCCAAACTTAGAAATAAAGTTTTGCTCCCGAGCAAATGATTTTTTCAAGGCGTATAAAAGAACTTTTGCGTGCGACAAACCGACATTGTATGAGGGATATGAGCCTCCATGCAACGCTCTCTCTATGGGTGTCAAATAAGCAGAAAATCCTCTCAGATAGGCTGAATTCAGCCCCTCTGAGAGGATCGAGGGAGGTACAAAGACTTTGAGTTCTTCGGGGTGATCCGTGTTGATATTGCCCTCTGAGAGGAGAGAAAGGTATAAAGCCCCTCTCAAAAAAAACACAGCCCAACCACCTAATCAATCTAAGAAATCAGTAAAAACCGCAAGTGCTGAGATAGGCAATGTTCTCATAGTACAGGTAGCATACACACGAAGTAGTCCATGGTAACCGAGGCATCATCGACAGAATAGACTATTCTTCAACAGGTGGCATACCCTCGAAGTAGTCCATGGTAACCGGGACATCATCGACAGAACAGACTATTCTTCAACAGGTGGCATACCCTCGAAGTAGTCCATGGGTTCAAATTGCATCCCATAGACGTGCCATGAAAGCGACTGCAAAGATTACTTTAAGTCGATAGATTTGAGAAGAGAATTAAGAAACAGACTACAAAAAATCTGCTAATCAAGCATTAGATCTATGTAGAAAGAGGAGAAGAGTTGTTCAGTCAGTTCGGATATGGAAAGCGCATTGGGCGATAATCGACAAGGAGGTAAGGGAGTAAAAAGAAGATTGCCTTTGGCCACTTTATAACGCCCCGTATTGACTGCAATTTCCTTATCCAAAAGATCAAAAGTCCAATCTGCACAAGGATTGTGCCGAGCGTATAACTGAAGTACCTCCTTTGCCCGAACAATGCGCAACATTCCATGCTTTTGGGTAATGCTTTCAGGTAGATAGTTCGGAGGAGCAACAAGCTGTATAGTCGCCTCTCCCGTATTAAGATTTTCCGAGGAAGAAGAAGTGTCTGTCAGTACCCATTGCGTCGTTGCCCCCAAATGACGCACAATGGCAACTTCGTTCATTCCACCCGAAGAGAGAGCGGCGTCGAGAAGTATAGTCCGCCACTGTTGGTAAGAATGGGCGACATACAGAAAAGACCACTTCCTACTGCGCATACGCCTGAAGCGTTTATATTGCTCCACATCATCCGTCACAAAAACGTTGTTTGACAAAGAGGAAACATTCTTTGGAGAACGTTCTTGCACTATGCGTCTACCGACCGAAGCATAGCCTGCTTTCTCTTGATAATAGGTGTACAACCACTCTTTTGCCGGAATTAAAAAAGAAAAAAAATCCCCTCTTTGATACATCCCAACAAGAGCACTCTTCATCAATTTGGGCATTATACCGTAAGATCTGTATTGAGGGCGAGTTGCTGCCCCGGATATATACCCTGCCTTGCATAGGTGATTGCAATAAACAATGTGATAGGAAAGAGTTTGAATGTGTGCCACAGCCACCGAATTACGATAATCAACAATCAATCGTGTGGCGTCATCTTTATACACATACCGAAAATATAACTCAATGAAAGCGTCGGCATCTTGGAATACATCTTGCCAAATGGCCTTAGCCCACGCCTTCTTTTTAACAAATGAGTTCATTCGATGAAATCAAATCTTCTTGAGAGTTGCCACCCCTTTCAGTAACCGCATCTCGGGCTGATAAGACTCTTTCGCAAAGCGTAACCCCGGGATTCCCAAGTCTTCTTCTCGATTGATGTAGACAAAGCTTTCAGGAATGGTTTTAGCAAATTCATTATTGATCACCGTATAAGCCCCCTCAAAAGAAGTATCAGCCTTTTCAACATGAATATCAAAAGTTTCGTAATTGATCGGTGAACCTAAAGTTATTGCTACAATGGCATCATCCACAAAGAGAGCTCCTCCCGACAAGTCCAACTCTTTATGCGCCTCTAAAATACGATGAATCATCGCATTTTCTGCCTCTATTCCCTCCCTACTTTCCTCTCTTTGCCACCATTCATCGGCAAAGTTTTTATATAAAGAGACGTCCTCCGACGTAAAAGGACGATAAGAATAGTGAGGATATAACTTCTTAAAACGGTTAATGTGATTGCGTTTGGACTGCAATTTCTTACCATTCAAAGCAACTAATCGCTCCCTCAGATAGACATAATCGGCAAAGTTTTCATTCCACGAAAACGAATAGAGATTGGGAAAAAGTGTTTCCAAGTTTTCGGCACAACGAGGGGTTACTCCCATAAATACAAGAGGGATGGCACTTTGCGTAGTCGTCTCCTTTATCTGTAAAATAGTTGATTCCCAGATTGCCATATCGGGGCAATAAGGGAGCAAAAACACCGGATGTTCATAAAGGGGAGATTGAAAGCGGATTACCAATATCTCCTCTCGGGTAAAAGCCCATGATGTATTATAGTTGGTTGCCCAGCCATAAAGATTGGTGAACGAAAGATCGCAAATGGCTTTCTCCGCTTTGTACAGATAAGGGTATATCCGATCTCTATCTGCCAGATCGATTAGCTTGAATTTCATCCCTGACTATTGCCTTGGAAATGTTTGGCATACTGAAGAATGCGCTCAATCATGGAGACCAATCCGTTGCTGCGTGTGGGTGAAAGATGCTCTTTTAGCCCCAAACTTTCCAAAAAGAATAATTCGGAAGAGAGTATCTCTTGAGGAGTTCGGTTATTAAAGACACGCAACAAAAGAGCAGCGATACCCTTAACGATGAGCGCATCGCTATCCGCCAACAGTTTCATCACTCCTCCCTCTGCCAAAGAGGCTTTGATCCAAACTCGACTCTGACAACCTTCGATCAAATTTTGTGGTGTTTTGTCCTCTTCGGGTAAGGGTTCCAAAAGGTTACCCATCTCGATGAGAAGAGCATAGCGGTCCATCCAATCTTCAAAAGGAGCAAACTCCTCGACTATTTCGTTTTGAATATCCTGTAACGACTTTGTTGCCATAGTTATTTTTTCTCTTGTTTTTGTAAGAAAGTCATCAGAGTGTGCCCTACTGCACTCAACACTGAAGGATCTATATTTTCCAAATTATCATTGTGGGTATGCCAATGCTCCCCAAAACCATGAGAGCGATTGGGGTCATAATTGACAATATCGATGGTAGGGATGCCCAAGTTTTTAATGACAGGTACATGATCATCTGTCAAAGCCGCCCCATCTGCTTGTATGAAAAGGGAAGTGTAACCCAATCGGGCTGCAGTATCCCAAACGGCAACCAAAAGCTCCGGAGCATGGATTTTAGAAAAAGTCTCCCAACGAAACTTTGCCCCCTTTGCCCCCACCATATCCAATAAGATACCAAACTTGGCTTTATAATTGGGTATATGAGGATTTTTACTCCAATAAGCAGAGCCTAAGCACCACGATTCATCATTATTACTGGTTCCATAATCTTCCGCATCTGCCAAAAGAATATCAATGCCCAGAGAGGTACCTCTCTTTTGTAGCTGGCGGGCCACCTCTAAAAGCACTGCCACCCCGCTACCACCATCATCTGCCCCCAATATAGGCTTATTACGGAGGTGCGCATCAGCATCATAATCTGCAATGGGACGAGTATCCCAATGTGCCAAAAGCAATATCCGCTCCGCTTGATCCGGATTGATCGAAGCTATTATGTTGGTGATATTTAGTTCGGTTCCATCATGAGCGGTAACTGTGGTTTCTTGCTCCACTACTTTGAGTCCCATGGATCCCAACTTGTTTACCAACCACTCCTTACAAGCCTTATGTCCCTCTGTGTTGGGAACACGAGGACCGAAAGATACCTGCCGAGCAATGTAACTATAAGCACTATCGGCAGAAAAGTATTTCTCTTCATCGGCTGTGACCTCTTTGGGACTAACCTCCTCGGAAGAGTCCGATGAGGAAGAATCTCCCGAACATGAAGACAAAATCAACATGAGCGAGAAGAGCAAGGGAAAAATAGACTGAGTCATTGGCGAGCATCTCATACGTGATAAGTGGTATTTTTGAGGTGAAACAAGAGAGAGAAGAGGACTTGCGAAAAGGCCACTGCGTACCTCAATCAGTAACAACAGTGGCCCAACACACCAACACATGAAACATATCCCTTGGAAAAGGGAGCGAGATGCTTATGCACCTCCTCTATATCTCTACGGAAAGGTCTTTATCCTTTGATGGCAACGATTGCTTTTTCGTAATCAGGCTCTTCTGTAACTTCCGGCACAAGCTGAGTGTAAACAATCTTACCCTCTTCATTCACCACCACTACGGAACGAGCCAACAATCCGCTCAAAGGTCCATTTTTCATCAAAAGACCATATCCTTTTTCAAAACAATCACAACGGAACATAGAGACCGTCTCTACCCCGGTAATACCCTCTGCCCCACAGAAACGTCCCAAAGCAAAAGGCAAATCCTTTGAAACGCATAACACAACGCAATTATCCAACTTGGACACTTCTTGGTTAAAACGACGCACGCTGGCTGCGCAAACGGCTGTATCTACACTGGGGAAGATGTTGATTATAACCTTTTTGCCTTTGTAATCACTCAACTTTACTTCGCTGAGGTCTTGCTTTACGGCTGTAAAGTCAGGAGCTACGGTGCCCACTTCGGGGAGGTTACCGGAAAGTTCTATATCTATGGTTCCTTTTAATTTTATTGTTGTCATATCTCTTGTAAAATGCTTATTCAATCTTATTCTACGCAGCTAAATTAGTCATTACTGCTGTATTGTGCAAATCATCAATCCTTCTTGGGATGAATTTTTTCCACGTATTCTTTTATTGCTTCCTCGGGAAGATTGCCCATGGTCTGATAGGGCGTTCCTTGCACGGGAATAAACAACACCATGGGGATGCTCTCCACGGCAAACTGCCTTGCCAACTCTTGGTTCTTATCTACATTGATCTTGTAAAGCACCACTTCTCCATTGTAGGACTTAACGATCTGTTCCAATTTCGGAGCAAGTTTGCGACAAGGACCACACCAATCGGCATAAAAGTCGATAATGGCAGGCTTGTCTCCTTTGTATACAAACTTTGTCGGGTTTTGCTCGTAATCAAAAATATACTCTTTCATAAAGGAGGCATCAATATCCCTGATGTAGGCAACCTCTTGCTTTTTTTCGCTACCCTTAGCCTTATTTTGGCAAGATGCCTGAGCAAAACTTCCTATCAGAAGAAGGCTTAGAGCGAAAGTATTTACCAAAAAACGTCTCATGCTATACTATATGATTTGTTCAACTTATCTACATAATAGTTCGGTGCCTCTAAAAGTTCATTTGAGCGAGTGAATAAGTTGTAAATTCGTTGGACTCAATACTCTCGTTGCCTTTTCAGCTTTTCGTAGACCTCTTCTCTATCGGACAAAAAAGAGAGCTCTTCAACCACCTGATAAAAGTTTTCTCTATCTATTATGTAGGGCAATAATTGATCTATCAATTTCTTTTTGTCACTCTCAAAAGTGCAATCTTTGACCAAACGGAGAGCCTGTTTCGAGTATAATCCCGTGAAAGATAGTACATAGTTCAGCAGCTCTTTTTTCTCACTGTCGAACGATTTGCTCTTGTAGTTTTCATAAAACAAATCGAACTCCTCTGAAGACATTCCTCCATCTCGTTGCCTACGCCAATAGCCATCATCCGCAGGGTATTCGTCGGTATTGACTTCAATATGCAATGTGGTCCATCCGTCATAGTAGACTCTTTTGTTGTACACGCACGCCCCTACTCCACCCGTAAAAGAGGTTCTAAAGACCTTTACTCGATAGTGCCCTTGATTCAAGTTGGCAATAAAACAGCTCATTGTGGAAGATGAAATCTCTTGATTGTCAATAGAAACAATAATAGGATCGCCCTTTGAACTAATATGCAATCCTCTCAATCTTTGCGCTCCCACAGTTCCGACAAAGGCTTCTATCACGAGTACCAATACAATGAAGAATAGCTTTTTCATAATCAAATCAGATCTAAAACGCTGACTAATGTACAAAAAATTTGAATGCATACAAACGGAAAAATGAATGCATACAAACTCTCAATTGAATGCGTACAAATTCCAAATTGAATGCATACAAATTCCGGATCGAATAAATCACCGACCAAAAGATTGCAAGGGATATAGAGAGATTGATACAAGACCAGTGACACAAAGAAGAGAGAATGGGATAGCCTGATAATCCAACGGATCAATACAAATACATTTTCTAATTGTAAGTACAACAGTCAAGTAAAGGGGACTTATGCCTTAAAAAGACATAGGTCTCTTGTATCTTTGTTGAAAAGTAGTATTTGAACGAAAAAGGTAGAAGAAGAGGATATGGCTATCAATCAAATAAGAAAATACATCTGGCTGTTGGATGCCCTTCGCCAAAATGGGAAATTGACCTTCAAAGATTTGAATGAGTTGTGGCTCAATGATGAAATCAGTGAAGGAGTCGAACTTTCAATACGTACTTTTCACAAGTGGCGTATTGCCATTGAGGATTTGTTTGCCATCAACATTGAGAACGAAGGCAAGGGAGAGTACAAATACTATATAAGTACTTCATATGGCATCGACAACAATCCCTTTTACAGTTGGTTGATAGATACTTTCTCTCTTGGAAATCTGATGATGAACAGTTTGTCTCTTCATGAACGAATACTATTGGAATCTGTGCCATCAAAAAGATTTCTACCTACGATTATTTCAGCAATGAAGAAGGGTAAAACATTGAGGCTAAAATACAAGGCTTTTTGGCAAGAGACAGAGAAAATAGCTGTGGTGGAGCCATATTGTATTAAGCAATTCAAACAAAGATGGTATTTGCTTGGAAGACATGTACAAGCAGACAAACTTGTTATTTATGCACTTGATAGAATAATAGAGATGACAAAGGAAGATAAGACATTTAAGTTGCCATCTTCATTCTCTGCCAACGAACATTTTTCCCAAGCCTATGGAATTATTATAGGTGATGGAACACCGGAAGAAAAAGTTGTCTTGAAAGTGTCTGAATGGCATGCACACTATCTGCGTTCGTTGCCTTTACATCATAGTCAAGTGGAAAAAGAATCATCAGACGGATATTACATATTTGAGTATTATTTATGTCCTACTTTCGACTTTCAACAAACAATTCTCTCTTTTGCTTCTGAAGTGGAGGTAATTTCCCCGATGTGGCTCAGAAAAAAACTCTTTACTCAAATAACATTGATGCATGATAAATATAATAACGAGAAGGAATAAAGCATGGATTAATAGGTTCACAATGCAACTAAGTATAAAATTTACAGAGATAGAGGCAAATAGTAAGAATAATAGATATGAAAGATAAAATTCAAAGTAAACTATATGACTGGGCAAAGGGTGCATATGATTTCTATTACCCGAAAGCTAAAGAGTTAGATATAGACTTTTACACACAATCTGATTTAACTATAATATCAGAAAAAAAAACTGTACGTTTAATGGTAATAGGAATAAATCCAGGCTTAGGTGGAAGCTTTAAACCTAATAGATTCACGAATAGTGACGACTTGTTGCGTGGAAATATCTGTGAAGGAAAGCCTGTAAACATTCAAGAAATGCAGATTTTAAAGAACCTACGTTCGATATTAAAACACTCTAAGAATGAGAAACTCATTGATGAAGAAGATACATTTGTATTCACAAATGCGACATTCTTCTCCACGCACGATGAGAATGGATTAAATGGAAAAGTGAAAGAAGCACAGAAAGAATCCATCAAATTTACCAAGGAGTTGATTGAAATTATTCAACCTAAGCATATTATATGTTTAGGAGGAAAAAACTGTATGAACCTTCTTGTTCAACACACACAACCTCTATTACCTAATATTGCCAAGTTGGAATATGGAGTTATTGGAAACATTCCTGTATATGGAATAAACCATACCAGCAGTTTTTGGTCAACGGAAGAAATGGAATTGGTTGGCAAAGCTTTAGGTAAAGCATTTGCTATCGACTCTGAACCCATAGACCTTGTTTCGTGGGAAAAGACAATGGGAGAACCTATCAAAATTTTCATCCAAAAGAGAAATGATAGGGAAGAGATAAAACTTGAAACTTATTTCCGATGGCAATATATTTACACCTCCTTATGCAACTATTGCAAATACACTTTGCGTTTGGAAGAATCAGAGAAAAACAAAGATTGGACAAGATTTTTTATCAAAGATTCAGACGGAAAAAATAGGTTTATTCTCGCTTTAGTTAATCAAAATAATGATAAGAGCATAGGTGTTAGATATCTGTCAACAAACCAACCGAAAGATAAAGATTTTGAGAAGATAGTATCATTGCTACAATCTGTTGATGGCTTATTCAAACCAATTATCAAGAATGATAGGGTGATTTGGATAGGAAGTTTGAAACTAAATAAGCATTTCAAAGATACAGATGAGTGTATCAGTACAACAAAGCATCTTCTGAATGAAATCTTGTGTAAACTTTCAGAAGTTCATAGTCCACACAACCAATATGAATAATAAAGTATATTTTGCCGCTTCCATTCGTGGAGGTAGGGTTGATGCTGCTTTGTATAAGCGTATCATTGATTATATAAAGAAGACAGATATTGTACTCACAGAGCATATTGGTAAATCTAATATGAGTTTGAAGGCACAAACTCGTGCGATTGATACCCATATTTACGAACGTGATACCGCATGGCTCAAATCTTGCGACCTGCTGATAGCAGAATGTACCTGCCCCTCTTTGGGGGTAGGTTATGAATTAGCTTATGCAGAAGCACATGATATTCCTGTTTATATATTTTATAATAAGGGAAAATCCAATATCTCGGCTATGCTGAATGGCAATTCTAAATTCATTGTCATTCCTTACGAGATGGAAGAAGAAATCTATCCTCTTCTTAATACAATCTTGGGAAATTATAATGGGCCGAATTTCAACGCCTTAACAGAGGTGCAAAAGCGAGTGTTTATAGAGGGAATAAGAGCTCAACTTATAATGCGGTATCAGGAATGAAGGAACTTTATGTGTTTCGTAGTAGATAAAACAGAAAATAACTGAAGAAACAATCATCTTTGCGTCACCTATGCCTTTATTCGGCATAGGTGAACTTTATCTTTGCACCATAATACAAATAGAAGTATCACATTAAAAACGAAAAGATTATGACACTCTGGAAAATCGAAGCCAAGAACAATTGGAATTGGGGAAAAGGTAAAGAACTCGTAAAAGGAATGTTTGTAGAAATGCCTACACCTTCTACAACACCTCCTTTGGGACAGGTAAAGTATCAAGAAACTATTGCCCAGCTTTTTAATGCAAAGTATGGAACTTGTTTTGATAAGTCAAAAATCAATGCAGGGCATTTTATCTGTACGAAAGTATGACAATCAAAGAGATTTTACTATCTCACGATATACAACGTATAGAAAGAGAGATAATAGAGGCTCATAATGGAGTAGGACTCCGCTATCGCAAGACAAATCATTCCAGTTTTGATTGTCTATTGGAGATAAGAAAGGACCTAATCAATGAAAAGGTACTGAAGTATCAAAAAGTGCTTTTGCCTGAAATTATTGAGTTCAACGAAGCACTGAAAAACGCCTTGCAGAAAATGTACAATAAGGCATACCATACATGGAATGATTTTCAGAAGTTCTATGATGAGAAAGACGACGTAGAACTTATAGCCAAATGCTACCTCAGCGAGGAATATCCTACGAGACATCCATTGCAGGGGGAAGACAGGCAAGATTTATGGAGTGCACTTTGTGACGATGATTTGAATATTCTTTATGCAGGCGGAGTTTCTTTGCAGACGCTTACTCTTCCACGCGACAAGAACGAAAGTTTTGAGTCTTTCATAGGAATGGATTGCCCTCCTCCCAATTGGAACGAAGGATTAGATCCGAAGCTCACGGAGAATTTACATTTAATCTGTCAATTCCATCATCTTTTTGACCATACCTATTGGGCAATTACAGACTTTATCTATGTGAGAGATTTTGAGATAAGAATCAAGGGTGATATAAATAATTATATTCTTAATGACGCTTAAAGAACTGCTTTGCACTATTTCTTTTGAAGAGATAGAACCATATATAGCCCTGCTTTATCCCGACATGGCTACTCCTCGAATGCTTGAGTTGTTCCGCTCTCACCATAAGTTGTTATGCCGGCTCATCCCACAGGTAGATGAGTCGGAACAACCTTG
>JBGZIN010000037.1:0-41531 GCA_041848345.1 Porphyromonas sp. | reverse complement strand
TTTCGTTTGCGTTCATAAGTAATTCGCTGAAAAAGAGAACTATAATGAATGCATTGAAATGCCAATTTGAATGCATACAAATCCGAGTTTATATGCATACAAATGAAAGATTGAATGCATATAAATTCAAATGGGTATGCAGCCGTTATTTTTTCTCTCCGCACAATGTTTTTTCCACATACCCACCGATCATAAAAAAGAAGAGAACGTACAGCTGTATTGACTGTACGTCCTCCTCACAAAAGTGCAAACAATGAAATGAAATAAAAAGCTCTATCGACGATAAAGGTCGAGGAATATCGTCTTTAGAATGAAGTCATATTTTGCTTTGAGCGCATCTATTTGCGCAACAAGGAGCTTATTTTCGGCTTGCTCCAATTCAAACGTCGTGCTGCGTCCTGCTTCAAAAGCAGCACGTACAGCCTTTGCCGAGGAGTGTGCAGCCCGTTCGGCATTGCCCGCAGCTGTGATAGTTCGTTCTGCAGCCACGGCATTGGCGTGGGCTTTGAATATCTCTTTATACAAGCCCAAGTCGGCATCGATCTTGTCGGTTTGGGCAGAAATTAAGTCTATTTTAGCCTGACGAACAGCTTGGGAAGTAGCAAAAGCATCGAAAATAGGTATAGACAGCGTAATGCCTAAAAAGAAGCGTCCATTGTGTTTGAGCTGTTCAGCGAGCGATTGGTTCAGAGCTTCTTGCCCTTGAGAAAGGACTCTAAAGTAGGCGTTGCTGTACCCTGCATTGAGCGATAGCTGGGGTAAGTAGCCCGTGCGCGCGGTGCGGATGCGTTCTTTGGCTGCAGCAATGCCGAAATCGGTTGCTTTTATTTCGGGACGGCGTGCCAACGCTTCTTGGTAGATGGTGGCAGGAGGGATGATTTTTGCACGTGCCTCTTGGATGAGTTCTTCAATGTTCGGAGCTGTAATTTGTAACGGATTTTCACCATAATACTCTACGGCAACTGATAGATCCACACGTATGATGGCAGCGGCATTCTCGGCGTCAATGAGTGCGGCTCTGTCTGCTTCCAATTGGGCTTCTACCTCATTTATTTTGGATGATGGCCATTTACCGCTTTCCACAAAGGTACGTGTCTGTGCCAAGGTGCGCTCCGTTTGAGCAATGCGCAGGCGTGCCACACGGATTATTTCCTCTTGGAGGAGAAGATTGTAGAAGAAACCAGCCACACGCAATTCGGCTCTTTCTCTCAGCCCTGCCAATGCGGCGTTCGATTGAGCTTCACGCAAGCGTGCCACTTTCAATAGAGAGGGGCGGCGCAACCCCGTGAAAAGGTCGTAGGAAGCGGAGAGAGAAAACGAAGCATTGGCAGAAGAGCGCTCCGAATAGGTACCGGTGTTGTCTTGGGCACGACCCAACTCCCAATCTTTCCGAAGAGAGGCTTGTACGGTAGGCAGATAACTGCTCTTGGCTTTGTCCAAATTGAGGCGCACCATGGCGCTGTCAATCAATTGTCGTCCCACATTGCTGTCGAAAAAGACACTGCGAGCCACACACTCGTCATAGGACATCGGGCGGTGGAGCGACTCATAGATCGTTTCCAATTGCTGTGCAGATCCTTTCTGAAAGATGCCCAACAGAACGACCAATAGAAACAGATATTTGCTATTCTTCATACGAGGATTATTCAAAAAACACGCTAACCAAATTCTTTTGAGAGTGCAAAGGTACTACTTATCGGTCAGCTTTACACCACGTACTTTCTCGCCCATCTTCAGTCCTTTACGGACTTCGATGTTGATGCCGTCCGATACACCCGTTTCGATCTCTCTACGTTCGGTGCGGAAATTGGGTTCTTCTTCCAAAACAACTTCCACGAATGTTTTTTCTCCCTCGAACAAAAGGCAAGATTCGGGCACGGAGAGTACGTTATACACCGCCTTCAGCACGACTTCGGCATTGGCACTGTATCCTGCTCTTATGGCTTTTCCTTCAGGGAGTTGTACGGCGGCTTTTATCTCGTAATAGTTGGTGCCACCGTTGTCCACTCCCTTGGGAGCGATGTATTCTATCTGTGCGGCAAACCGTTCTTTGCCCAATGCTCCGATGGTTATATAGGTGGGCATCCCCACTTGTAGCTTGCCAATAACGGTCTCATCCACTTTCCCCGTAAAGAGAATATCATTCATGTCGGCGATACTTGCCACAGTGGTACCATCATTGAATGTGTTGGCTTGGATAACGGAGTTACCCACTTTCAACGGCACATCGAGGATCATGCCCGATATGGTGGCACGCACCAAAGTGGTAGAGGTGGAAGCGGTGCCGGTGGATTTCCCCGTCAAAACGATTTGCAATGCTTCCCGAGAGGAGGCGACTTCCTCTTTTGCCTGTTTGTATGCAGCCTCGATAGCTTCAAATTCTTCTCGGGCGATAACTTCTTTGGCGAGGAGCTCTTGCCCTCGATGATACTGTTCTTCTGCTTTTTTGAAAGCAATCTCTGCCACGCGCACACGGCTCTCTCCGCTGGTTACTTGCATCATTTCGGGCACTACGGCAATACGTGCGATGACGTCGCCCTGCTGTACTATATCGCCCGCTTTGTGCATAATTTCGGCGACAATGCCGGAAAGTTGCGGTTTGAGTAGCACTTCGTTGCGGGGTTCTATGCGCCCCGTGAGGACGGATTTGTTTTCAATTGTATCGGTCTTTTGTACCGTTTCTATGGCATAACGGTCGGGTTGTTTGCGAGACTTCTGAAAGAGAAATACGAAAAGCCCCACCACCACTACGGCAAAGAGGGACCAACCTAAAATTTTGAAGACCTTTTTCATTGCTTTCTATCTATTCTTATTTGTTTTTATTCGTCTCTAAGTGCATCGATGGCTTTGATTTTGATGGCGCGCATCACGGGCAACAATCCCCCCAGAATACCACTCACAAGTACGATGAAAGCCGCCAAAACAGCTATTTCAAAGGGAATGATGGGCTGATACAAGAAAGAAGAGGGAGATTGCTCCAGTACGCTATTGATGCCGATCATGAGTAGAACACTCGGAATGAAGCCTGCCAAACCTGCCAATGTGGTGAGCGTTACGGACTCCAATAGGATTTGCAAAACGATGTCTTGCGGTTTGGCTCCCAAAGCTCGTCGTACACCGATCTCTCGAGTTCGTTCTCGGATGGTTACCAGCATGATATTACTAATCCCCACTATGCCGGATATAATCGTGCCAATACCGACGAACCACACCAAAAGATAGATGGAGATGAGCAGCATATCCATCATTTGGAAAAACTGAGAGAGGTCGAAACTGTTGATGGCACTTTTGTCCTCGGGATGAACATCGTTCCGCACGAGTAATGTATGGTTTACACGTTCCAAAACACTCTTGGTATCTCGTATGCGACTATCCACGGAGTAGACGATGGCGTCGATCTTATTGCCCATTCCATACTTACGTCTCAACGCTTGATTGGGGAGTAACATCATCTTGTTGGAGGATCCGAAGAGGTTCACATTCTCCGTGGCTTCTTTGACCACCCCTACCACAGTGTAGCCCCCTCCATCCCATTCGATTTGTTTACCCAAGGCACTCTCCGAGGGGAACAATCGTTCTTTTATTTCCGATCCTATGAGGCAGTAATTTCGTTCTTCTCGTTCATCTATTTCGTTGAGCAACCTTCCCTCCAGCAGTCGGAGAGTTACTATTTTGAAATAGTCGGGATGCACGCCCACTATGGATTGCGCCCTTGTTTTTTCGCTGTTGTAAACCAAGTCTGCCCCCCTTCCCATATTGAAATTAACGGGGGTTATGTGGGTGATCTCGTCGTACGATTGGGATAATATTTTAATGTCTTCAAGCGAAAAATCCCAGTACCGCCCTTTGGCGAAACCCTTATAAGGAAGGGTTGTGTTTTGAGGTAAGCAGAAGAGTGTGTTGTGCGCAAGCCCCGTCAGTTCTCGTTGGATGGAATTGTTAAATCCATACCCCACGCTAAGTAGTACGACCAAAAGGAAAATCCCCCAAAAGATACCCATTGCCGTAACGACGGTGCGCCTTCGATTGCTCCGCAAGGTGCTGAAAACTTCTCTCCACGTATCTCTGTCGAATAGTCTTTTCATTACCTCTTTCCTTCTGCGCCAAACATCTTTTTATTGCTCTCTCATCGCCTCCACTGCCGGTATGCGAACAGCTTTGCGAGCGGGCATATACCCGGCTATTCCCCCCGATATAACCATAACAGTGAGAGACGCCACCGCCACCCAAATGGGAATAACGGGATTGTGAAAGAATACAAGCGTTATCCCCTCCATAACCTCTCGTTGCCCGATGCCCGATGAAGTGAGAAAGTAATCGGTGCCAAAGAGAATTGCCACGGATAAAATCAACCCGATCAACCCGGAGATCATGGTAACGAATATAGACTCCGTCAAGACCATACCGATGATATGCTTGGGCTGTGCCCCCAAAGACTTGCGAATGCCAAACTCGCGCATGCGTTCCTGTACGGACACCAGCATGATATTGCTCACGCCTACAATGCCAATGGCAAGGATCGAAAGCCCGATGAACCAGAGGAAAATATCCAGTCCCAAGAATATTTTATTCATGATACCTCCCGTCTCAAGAGTATTATGAGACATTGATATAGCCCAATCATCTTCGGGAGAGAACTCTTTGACAAGGGCTAAAGTTTGGCGCACGCGTCGGGTGAGTTCTTTGAACTCTGCCTCTGTTTTTATCCTCGGACAGTAGAGGTTCAGACTTTGGTAGGCATTCCCCTCTGCCGGGAATTGAGCAGCCATTGTTGAAAAAGGAGTATAGCAGACGGAATTTCGAGACCCTGACAACTTATAAACCCCTACAACTGTATAGGAAAAACGACCTAAAAATATCAATTTACCCAAAACGGACCCTCCTTTGGGGCTCAGACGCTTAGCTGTGTTGTCATCAATGACAACATTTCGAGCGCAGTTTTTCATGTCTCCGACAGTGATAAAACGTCCCTCAAGCATAGGAACTTGCTGTATCTGTTCGTCATATTCGGGGAAAACGCTCGATATTTGCATACCAAAGGGAGAGGTTACCATCTCTCCGTCCATGGAGGCATTATCGACCCACTTGTTTATTTGGGGATAAATGCCCTCAATCTCGGGGAATTTGCGCCGAAGCAGATGCAAATCTCCACTATACAACTCTATTGTTCGCCCCTTTTCATACCCTTTATAAGGCAGACGAGTGAAGCCGGCATCCAGAGTACAACTACCCGATTTCATTCCAATGGCTTCCACATTTTTATTGATCCCGTTGCGAAACCCCGTTCCTACGCCCAATAACAATATAAGAAGCAGTACACCCCATCCGACGGAAAAACCTGTCAAAAAGGTACGCAACTTATTGCGCATCAATGATGCAGATACTTCTGTATACCAATGAAACATACTTTCTTAAAAACGTCTAATACAAATTGTTCCGTCTCTTCTTCGCTGGGGTATTGGTTTGGTTGGTTGAGAGGGGAGTCGGGGTGAATGGATCAAGTCGGAAGCATTGCTTCAGCCTACTTTGAGAGCTTGTCGAAGCAACAAGGGCATCCTACACGATGAGTCCATCCCTGATATGTATGGTGCGGTCGCACATTTGTGCTACACTCGCTTCGTGTGTAACCACGATTAAAGTTTTACCTTCTTTATTGACACGCTTGAGGAGCTCCATCACTTCCACGGTGGTTTTGCTATCCAATGCACCGGTCGGTTCGTCGGCGAGGATTACTTTGGGTTGTGTGATGAGTGCTCGGGCAATGGCTATGCGCTGCTTCTGTCCTCCCGAAAGCTCTCCGGGCAGATGATGACTCCACGCCTCCAAGCCCAACTCTCGGAGCAACGTAATGGCTCGTTCCCTTCTAAGGGAGCGCCCAACCCCCTGATAGAACAGGGGGAGGGCTATGTTCTCCACGGCATCTTTATACGTTATCAAGTTGAAAGATTGAAAGACAAAACCAATCTCTCGACTTCGCACAGTGGCAGCTTGGCTCTCGGAAAGGTGGCGTAGCGAACGACCATCCAACAAGTATTCCCCCTCATCGAAGGTGTCCAAGAGCCCGAGTATGTTGAGCAGCGTACTTTTGCCCGACCCCGATGCGCCCATGATGGCGACCATCTCGCCCTGTTCAATTTTTACATCAATGCCTTTCAGCACGTGTAAGGGCTGTGCTCCCGGGTAGGTCTTGTGTATTCCGCTCAGTTCAATCAGTGCCATTGTACGTCCTATTTCTTCCACTCGCAGAAGTATGCTCAGTCACTTCTTTGAGTGTTTTGTTTTAGCGATACAGTGCAAAGGTATTTAATATATCTGTATTATCCAAATAATATGCTTGCAAAATGAATAATAAATATCATGTTGCACACGGAGAGTGATTTTATGCAAGAAAGGAAGAGGCAATTTGTATGCATTCAATCTTTCATTTGTATGCATATAAATTGGAGTTTGTATGCATTCATTTTAGCATTTTGATGCGATCAAATCGGAAGGCTTCCGTGAAGCGGCTTGCAAAAAGGCGTTATACTTACTATTTTGTGGCACTCTATCGCAATGATTTGTTTTTGCATTGTCTCTACTGAAGCATTTAGATTGAGTAAACGGGGTATTGTGTGGGATAAATTTTCCGCTTCAGATGTTCCCGAGAGTTGAAAGCTATCGAAGCGTTACCTTGATGTAAACGAAAAAAAAGCCCCCTTGCTGTTGATGGGCAAAGAGGCTTGAAAAAAGTGCTGCGCATCTTCCTGTCTGAAGAGGGAAAATGCGCAGCGTTTGGAAAGAGAGAGAGAATACAATTTCTCTCAATGGGTGGTAAGGGACTCTTCCTCGGAATAGACGAAGACTTCCCTTTGTAGTGCAACCTTCATTGCAAAATGTAGCGCAGAATAAGCAGAGCCGATACAATGTAAAGAGTGAGGCTTACTTGCTTGTATTGTCCGCTAAGCAGTTTAACCAACGTGTAACTGATGAGTCCCAATGCCATACCCTCTGCGATATTGTAGGTTAGGATCATCGTAATCATGGTTATAAAGCTGGGGAGTGCTTCAGACATATCCGACAAGTCTATTTCTTGTATGGCACTCAGCATGAATACGCCCACCAATACCAAAGCACCCGTGGTTGCAGCTGCGGGAATTAGAAGGAACAGAGGAGAGAAAAAGAGTGCCAAAAGAAAGAGCATGGCTGTGGTGAAAGAGGTGAGTCCTGTGCGTCCACCTTCGGCAATACCCGAGGCGCTTTCCACAAAAGTTGTTACCGTGGAGGTTCCGAGAGCAGCACCCACCGAGGTAGCTACGGCATCTGCCATCATGGCAGCTTTGATGTTTTTCACATTGCCTTTCTCATCCATCATCTCGGTGTTGGCAGCAGCTCCGATAAGCGTTCCCACCGTGTTGAATATATCCATGAATACAAGTGCAAAGATGGTGAGCATCATATCCATGTTGAAGATGGCATTGAAGTCGAACTTTAAGAATGTGGGAGCCAAAGATTGAGGTGCAGAAACGGGGAAGAAGCCATCGGGAATATGGGTTACTCCCATGGGAATACCTGCCAATGTACAGATGATAATGCCGTAGAAGAGGGCTCCACGCACCTTGAGAACAATGAGAACGGCACTGATGATAATCCCCAAAGAGGCTAAAAGGGCAGAGGGCGAGAACTTGCCCAATGTTACGAAAGTGGCTTCGTTGGCAACGATAATTCCTGCATTCTTCAATCCGATGAAAGCGATGAACATCCCGATACCTGCAGAGATTGCAAAGCGTAAGTTTTTGGGAATGCAGCGTACGATTTGCTCTCGGATATTGAATGCGGTCAATACAATGAAGATGAGCCCTTCCACAAATACGGCAGTAAGAGCCGCTTCCCAACTGTAACCCATCCCGAGAACAAGGGTAAAGGCAAAGAAAGCGTTGATACCCATACTGGGCGCTTGAGCGAAGGGTAATTTTGCCAAAAAGGCGATTAGTATGGTGCCGATTGCAGAAGCAAGTGCCGTAGCGGTAAAGACTGCCCCTTTGTCCATGCCTGCTGCGCTGAGGATAGAGGGGTTTACAGCCAAGATGTAGCTCATAGTTAGAAAGGTCGTCAACCCTGCTATGAGTTCAGTGCGCACATTGTGACGCTCCGGCGAAAAACCTAAAAGTTTCAAGTATTTCATAGATGCTTTATCTCTGTATATGTCGTTGAATGAATTAGAAGCTCCACTTGAGTCCTAAGGTGGGGATAGCGTAGAATTTCTTATTTAATATGGGGAAGTTGTAGCTCATCTCCACTTCGCCACCAATACTCAGATTGAAGTCTTTGGGCATTCCGTTGAGTTTGTTGAGGTTGAACCAAAGCTGTGGTTCTGCCAAGAAGACCATCATGTTT
This sequence comes from Porphyromonas sp., assembly GCA_041848345.1. Taxonomy (GTDB): domain Bacteria; phylum Bacteroidota; class Bacteroidia; order Bacteroidales; family Porphyromonadaceae; genus Porphyromonas. The sequence goes on along the minus strand of JBGZIN010000037.1, from coordinate 33,158 downwards.
TCGCCTGAGAAGGTGCGATCACCCCAAAAATCGGCAAACCCGCTGAACGTGAGCAACCCATTGGCACAATGATAGTACCAAGTCCCTGTTAGTTGAAAGGAGTGGGGACGTTCTTGTTTTGCTAAGTATTTATACATGGGTGTTATGCCGAATCCGTAGGAAAAGTCCTTTGCATTGAAGGAGTAGGTGCTCCCCAATAGGTAGGCATCATTGTATGAAAAAGTATTGCTTAACCCTCCGTTGTACTCAAGGTGCAGAGAGAGGGGCATTTCCCAAAAACGCAATTCGCGAGCTATCTCCCAATAAGCCGCTTTTACGCCTGAGTTTTGGTAGTCCATATCGACAAAGAAGAAAGTGCTTCCCCACGTGTCGGGGCGAAACATCTCCACCGTGCTGGTCAGAACCGGACGCTCTGCTTTGTCTGAAGTTACAAGATGCCCAAAATCATAGTGCAGTTGTATGTTTTGAGCCTTTCCGGAGAATGAGAGAGCAACAAGAAGCGTTGCCATAAGTACAAATAGTTTTTTCATACCTGAAGTGTATCAATAATTTATTTATATGTAATTGCCAATAATGAAAAAGCGACTGACTATAAACAGAGCCTCTGTTGAGTACCATTTATAGTCAGCAGTGCACCCCATGAAGGGAAGCAACTATTGTTTGTCTGCGATCTTATCCTCTTTCGTTTCGGGTAAAATAAGATTGAGTAGGACAGCCACTATGGCAGAAAGTCCAATTCCCGACAGAGAGAAACTGCCCATTTGCAAGATGGCACCTCCAATACCGGTCGTGAGTGTTACAGAGATGATAACGACATTGCGCGGGCTGGAAAGGTTTACCTTACTGTTGAGCAGATTGGAAATACCTGCTCCTGCGATGGTGCCGAAAAGAAGGAGCATAATCCCTCCCAAAACAGCTTGGTCGATACTTTTGAGTAATGCACTAACCTTGCCAATAAGTGAGAAAACAATCCCCGTAAAAGCAGCTATGCGCAATACCATGGGATCGGTAACTTTAGTGAGCGACATGGCACCGGTAACTTCGGAATAAGTGGTTACGGGCGGAGCTCCGATGACAGAAGCAAAAAGGCAAGCCACTCCATCGCCGAGCATCGTTCGGTGCAGTCCCGGAGCTTTGACAAAGTTTTTACCCGTTACACTATTGACCACATACACATCTCCAATGTGCTCGATAACGGGGGCAATTGCCACGGGGATCATAAAAAGAATGGGTTCCCAACTGAATTCCTTGGGTAAAACCACTTGGGGTAGAGCAAACCAAGCGGCAGAGGCAACCTCTGAAAAATCGACTTCAAAGAAAATCATATCCGTTAGATACCCCACGATAATGCCACAAAAAATGGGAATGAGCTTCATGATGCCCTTGGCATAAAGGGTTACGGCAATGGCTGTTGCCAAGGAAACTAAGGCTAAAAGCCAATTATTGGCAGCCATATTAACTGCGGCACCCGACAGAGAAAGTCCGATGAGCATGATGATGGGACCGATAACGATGGGGGGGAACAAGCGGTTGATGAATTTAAGTCCGAAAAGACGTATGAGAGCAGACATCAAAATGTACACACCCGCCACGCCGATAATCCCAAACAGCGCACCGCTCAGTCCGTAAAGTTCTGTTGCTTTTATTATTGGGGCTATAAAGGCGAAGCTACTCCCCAAGAAAATGGGCACTTGTCCCTTGGTTATCAGATGAAATAAAAGCGTGCCGACACCGGCAGAAAAGAGAGCGGTAGAGGGGTCTAATCCCACAAGCAAAGGCACCAAAACAGTGGCACCAAAGGCGACGAATAGATATTGGACGCCGACCACAGTCTTGCGTACAGGCGTTAGTTGGGGAGTCTGTTCCATGTGTTATTTATTTCTCGTTTTTGTGTAAAGACGGGTGCAAAATTACAAATTATTACCGTTTATCCCTTATATACCACTTCTTGAGCAGAAGAGATAGGGGTTTTCTCTGATTTTTGTCTGGGATATGATGGGGTAATCTTGTGTAGACAGAGCCATTTAGTTGTCAATGTCGCTCAGCGATGAAGAAAGACGGGAAAGATGCATGTGCTTATCTGTAACAATAAGGTATCTTTGTGTGCGTTAATCAAAAAGGTACACCTGTTTTATGATTGCAACAGATAGAGCTGCAAATAGTCTGCGCAATGCCCGTTATGCCCTTATATTCTATATGTTGGGGCAGGTGGTTTCTTTGTTTTTTCGTCGTTATTTCATCCATGAACTGGGAGATGCTCTTTTGGGGTTGAATACGACTTTGGTTAGCTTTTTGAGTTTTCTCAACATGGCAGAGTTGGGGCTTGCCTCCGCCGTGGCATTCGCTTTGTATGCTCCGCTGGCTAAGGGCGACCGGCAGGCTGTTCGAGAGATTGTTTCCATACAGGCCTGGTTTTATCGTTGGGTAAGCCTATTCGTTGTAGTCGGTTCCGGAGTGCTTCTCCTCTTTTTCCCCCAGATATTTGGGGAGAGTGGCATCCCTATGTGGTATGCTTATGCCACCTATGGCGTATTGTTGTTAAATGCACTTTGGAGTTATCTTTTCAATTACCGACAAATCATTTTTTCGTCGGATCAAAGGGAATATAAAATTACTTTCGCAGTACAATTTCCTAAGATTGTCAAACAAATACTGCAAGTCTTTGCCATTCTTTATCTGCCCAATCCTTATGTTTGGTGGCTCGTCATAGAGGCATTATTCGGAGTGATCGGAGCACTTCTTTTAGAATGGATGATTCAGCGCGATTATCCTTGGTTGAAAGCAAGTGTGGCTATCGGAGCCAAAGTGCGTCGTAACTACTCAGACATCATACGTCGCACGGGACAAGTCATCTTTCACAAAATAGGCTCTTTTGTCTTGCAGCAGAGCACACCCTTAGTTTTGCTTTTTATATTCAAAGCCAAAGAGGGTTTGAGTATCGTAACCATATATCAAAATTATCTTTTGTTGCAAACAGGGGTTTTTGGAATATTCGGATCGATATTCAATGGGCTGACAGCGAGTGTGGGAAATCTTATTTTGGAGCAAAACCATGCGCACGTAGAGGCTATTTTCCGTCGTTTGTATGCTTTACGTCTTTGGGCTGCTTTTGTGGTGGCTTGTGCTTTGATTTATTATTCCAAGGCTTTTATGATCCTTTGGGTGGGGGGAGAACGCTATTTTTCACAAGTGGAGTTGCTTCTTTTTGTGGCTTGTTTATTGCTTCAAATAATACGCTTGCCCGATCAGTTCATCTCTGCGTATGGGATATACCAAGATGTGGGTGCTCCATTGGTCGAAGCTGTTCTCAATCTCGGACTCTCTCTCCTATTGGGTTTTTATTGGGGAATTGCCGGAGTGCTTGCAGGTATTGCCGTTAGCTTGCTCGTTGTGGTACATGGTTGGAAGCCCTACTTCCTCTATTCTCGAGGCTTTCATATGCCCGTATGGCACTTTTTTATACAGCAGGCAAAAGCTATCATTTTGCTGTTGTTGCCCCTTTATTTGTTCAGTTATATGCCCGAGTGGTTCAGACCGGAGCAAACAGGACTTATACACCTACTTCTCTCGGGAATAAGTGGAACGTTTATATTCGCATTGGCAACGGGAGGCGTGCTCTATCTTTTTCATCGTGATTATAGAGAGGGGATGCAGATGTTGCTCAGAAAACTGAGGTTGAGATCGGTTCATTCGTAAAAGATTTGCTGCTATGGATAAGTTTCCTTTGGTTTCTGTTTTAATTCCCATATATGGAGTAGAGCGTTATATTCAGGAGTCGCTCCGTTCTGTATTGGTACAAGATTACCCCAATATAGAGATTATATTGGTCAATGATGCTTCTCCCGATCGGAGTGTAACCTTGGCTGAGGAACTCTTGCAAAAGGAGAACAACCATCAACATACCATCAAATGGTGCCATCATGAATGCAACCGAGGTTTAGCTATGGCGCGCTTAACGGCTCTGCAAGTTGCCGAGGGCGAATACTTGCTGTTTTTGGATAGTGATGACTATTGGAATACTTCCTCCATGGTGCGAGAAATAATTGCCGAAATGGAAGAGCAATTGGCAGACTTGGCTCTATTTAATTATGTAGAACTGCGGAAAAATAGAACTTGTAAGATCGATGTATTGAGGAGCGAAGACGCTACACGGCAAACAGCTGCCTATCTTAAAGGGGAAGCTCCTGCTTACCTTTGTAACAAATGTTTTCGCAGAGGGCTGTTTTTGACCAATGCAGCGGTTTGGAAACCCTCTTGCAATTTGTGGGAAGATATGCACAATGTGCCTCTGTATACTTTGGGAGCGAAGAAAATAGTTTACATAGATCGGTATTATTTGACTTATCGACGCTTGCCGGGATCTGTTTCTAATTCTCTTTCCATTGAGGCGAGGGATTCCGTCAGAACCATTCATACGGATTTGTTTCAGCGTTTTTCATCTTTTGACTACAAGTCTGAAAAAGAGTGTATAACGATAAAAGATGCTTTAGAGGTGAATGCACTTTTAGCTCATATGATACGCTTGAAAACGACTTCTTTGGAAGCATATAAAGAAGTTGCCAAGGAGCGAGTAGAGTGGGGAGAGGCTATAAAACGACGAAAGGGGTGGAGTGCTCGTTGGGATGCCATGGTTTTATTATGCAACCGTATGGGATGCTTTTGGTTAGGCTTTATCCTTTTTCGATTGAAAGTCAAGCTCATTAGAATGCTTTTATAATGGAGGGTGCCATGTCTGTACAACAACCGTTAGTCTCTATTCTTATTCCCGTATATGGAGTGGAGTCCTATATTGAGGAATGTTTACGCTCTGTTCTTCATCAGAGATATGCACCTCTGGAAATTATTATTGTGGATGATTGTTCGCCCGATAATAGTATAGTTCTTGCTCAGAAACTAATTGGAGAGGAGAATGCTTGCGGGCATTCTGTTCGAGTCATACATCACAAGGAAAACTTGGGACAAGCAGGAGCACGACAAACATTGATGGAAGCTGCAGGAGGAGAACTGATAATGTTTTTGGATGGAGATGATTACTTCCTTTCCGACCATGCAGTGGAAGAGGTGGTCGCACAGATGCAATACAAGCAAGGTGATTTGCTAATTTTCAATTATATAGAGCTATTTCACCGTTCGCGACGTTTGAGTAAACTACCCCAAATACTTGATGCCCGGGAGTTATCTCGTGCCTACCTGGATGGTACTACTCCTGCCTATCTTTGGAATAAATGTTTCCGTCGAGATGCTTTTATCAGGAATGCCAATTTGTGGGAAATTGGTAATAATATGTGGGAAGATATGCATAACGTAGTGCTTTACACTTTTCATGCACATAATATAGTCTATATGGACAAGCATCTTGTAGCCTACCGACGTACCAATGAACGGTCGATCACACTTGACTTTTCCTCGCGCAATATTCAATCCATGCGCCGAGTGGTGGCATCTCTTTCTCGCTATTTTGCAGAGAAATGCACTCCTTCGGACTTTTCTTTTTTTAAGGATGGTTTGGATAATGCTTCTCAAGTGATCAACCTCATGGTGCTGTGTAGTGCCGATTATCAAGGGATGCGACAAGTGTTGTCCGAATACCCATCGTTGCACGATTATGCCCAACGAGTGGGAGGTGTCGGGGGGAAAATACTTCGTCTTGCCCTATGTAGTTATAGAAACAATATGTATGGTGGGGCATATGCCTTACTCCGATTAAAAGCTCTATTGCAAAAACTTCGCTAAACACATGCCGCCTTACTCAGCCCTACTGTACTCCGTTTTTTTTCTATTGGCTTTGGTGCTGCTTTGGTTCATCGCTCGGGATGAATATGCTCGTCGCGTCCCCCTCTTCTTGTTGGGTACTTTGTTAGTGCTATTTTCTGCATTGCGTTATGAAGTGGGAAGGGACTATACAGTTTATGTTCGAGCTTTTGAAAACTATTATTCCTATGATGCAGAGCATATGGAAGGGGTGTGGAACTTGTTTCGATCCATTTTGCATTTTTTCGATGCGGCATTCCCGGTGTGGACCTTTTTGGTTGCTGCCCTATTTATTTTTCTTGTCTTTCGAGCCTTTCGAGGACAAAGTTATCATATTGCTCTCTCGTTGATCGTTTTCATATTTGTATATCGGCTTTATTTCGAGTCTTTTAATACGGTACGGCAAACGATGGCACAAGCTATATGTCTTTTTGTGGTTCCCTACATGCAACAGAGGCGTTACATTCCTGCGCTTTTTATATTGATGGGTGCTCTTTTGGTGCATAAGTCGGCTTTCATCATGGTTCTCTTAACACCTTTTCTTTTTGTTCGCTATCCCCGTTATTGGGTAGGTGGGGTCCTTATTCTTTCGCTAACCCTGTTTCCCATTATTTTTAAGCGTCTTCTCATTGCACTTATACCGGTATTACCATTTGATACCTACTATATAGAAACGATGTATGATACTCAAGAGGGGAGTGGCTCCGGAATGGGATTTGTCGTCAATACATTATTTGCTTTCTATCTACTGTGCAGGCAGAAGAGTTTGATTAGTGTAGACAAGAGTTTGTTGCCCTATCTTAATGCATGGCTTTTTGTTTGTTTGTTGAGTAATTCATTTTCTTTTTTTCAGGTTGCCGATAGGTTGATGTACTACCCCTTCATGTTTCTTCCTCTATTGGTATCTAATGTTTTTGTTCGAGGCAATCACCGAGATCGCATTGTTTTGGCTCTTTTTATGCTTTTTCAAATTATGATTACCATCAAAACATTGACAGATTATAGAGAAACTTATTATGACTACAAGATCATATTTAAGGATAAAGATGCTCCGAGTGATTTTTGGATGGGAGTAAATGATGGAAGAAACATCTCTCTCCCTTGTGAAGAAATCTCTTAACGATTTTCCCCATATAGCTTTATCATGCCAACTATGCCCAATGAGACAGCCCCTTTAGTTTCTCTGCTGATACCCGTTTATGGGGTAGAGTTGTACATTGAGGAGTGTTTACGCTCTGTATTGCAGCAGGAATATGATTTTTTGGAGATTATTTTGATAGATGATTGCTCTCCGGATCAAAGCATTCCATTGGCAGAGCAAGTGATAAGTAGAGATAATATCTATAATCATGGAGTGCGTATCATTCGTCATGAGCAAAATCTGGGACAGTCGGGGGCACGCCAAACAGCTGTATCCGCGGCTCGAGGGGAGTTTATAATGTTTCTTGATAGTGATGATTATTTCCTTTCTCCCTTTGCCGTGAAAAAAACAATAGACTGCATGCAGGCAGAGCAGGCAGATATGGCTCTCTTCAATTACATAGAATTATTCAAGCGCACCCAAAGGATGAGCAGGATACCGGCAATCAAAGAGCCAACGGCCTTGGTACATGCTTTTCTAAGGGGGGATACCCCTGCCTATCTTTGGAATAAATGTTTCCGTCGAGATGCTTTTATCAGGAATGCTAATTTGTGGGAAATTGGCAATAATATGTGGGAAGATATGCAGAACGTAGTTCCCTACACCTTGTCTGTACGGCGCATTGCTTATATAGATCAGAGTTTGGTCGCTTACCGCCGTACTAATGAACGCTCTGTTACATTAGATCCTTCGCATAAAAATGTTGCCTCTATGCAGCGAGTAGTGCGTTTTTTAGAGCAACTGTTTGCCGAGAGATCGACTGGAGAGGAGCTCGAAGCCTACAAGAGAAGTTGCTCATCCGCTTACCATCAAATAGAGGTAGGCGTTCTCTGTCATTCTTCATATGACGACTTTTGCAGATTGTTGAAAGGCAACGACGCTTTATGGGCATATATAGGGCAAATGAAGGGTATGGCAGGGTATTTTCTTCGAGGAGCTTCCCTTTTTTACCGACTTCGCTTAGCGCCATTGGGTTATGCCTTACTACTCTGTAAGGAGTTTTTGCAAAAAATAAGGTAGGAGAAGGTAGAGAAAAGCGACGGTGCTTTTTATGCGGAAGTCCTCAGAAAACATCTATAAAAATGGCAAAGCAAACCCTTGGGTAGCAAACGAGGAGGAATACGTAAAAGGAGGTTGCGAACATATTCTCCCTTATTGATAAAGCCAATCTCAACAAACTTTTTCTGTAATCTGAACTCGCTACAAATGTATTTCCATCCCTTACGTCGGCGAAAAGCCTGTGCATCCATTCTGAAAGACAACAAAGATTCGGGTAGAGAATGGAAGCGGGCACCTTTGACTATCATGCGTGCCCATAAGTAATAGTCTTCAAATAAATAGAGATGTTGATAACCTCCCGCCTCTTGTATTGCTTTACGGCGAAAGACAACAGAGGGATGATTTACGGGACAACGACGCTTGGCATAGTGTACAAGCATCTCATGGTGTTCGGGCAGAGAGCGTCGGGATACAATTTTTAGAGGATCTTCCGTAAACTCATCAATCGTGCAATTAAGAACGTCGATTTCAGGATGTAGGTACATAAAATTGATTTGTCGCTCAAAGCGATAAGGGTAGGCAATATCATCGGCATCCATACGAGCGATAATCTCATGGCGACAATGCCTCATCCCCTCATTCAAAGCCTTTCCCAAACCGCCGTTTTGGGGCAAGCGTACCACCTTTAACTCCTTCGGGTAAAGAACTTGAAACTCTTCTACAACAGCGTCAAGAGCTTGCGTTAAAGGACCGTCACACACCAAAACGACTTCGTGTGGCATGACGGTCTGGTGAAAAACGCTTGCTAAACTTTCCCGAAAGAAGGTCGGCTCTTCCTTGTGATAGACGGACATTAAGACGCTGAAGCCATTTTCTCGATCAGACGTCCGAATTTCTTCCGTTTCCGGCGCAGTAGACGCACCTTTGTGTGTTGATGTATGGTGTGCCACGATATGACTATAATTTTTGTAGATAACGCAAAGGTATAGTTTTTTATTATCCTAAGTCCATTCTGCCGCTTCTTGATTGCTCATATCTTTTCCATAGCTCTAACCAAGAGACATCTCAAATAGGGTATTTATTTTGCAATGTAGCTTCTTTTAAGAAAAGTATTATATTTGCACCTGATGATTAATATGTTTTGAAGGAACCCTAACCCCGACTTTCTGGAGAAGTACCCAAGAAAAGGCGGAGGCTCTTCGCCAACTTGTGTCTGATGTTTTAAGCCTTGCTGTGTGGTATTTGCTTTGATACCGTAAAATCTGTCGGGAAAATTGGAGAATAGGGATAGAAGAGTATTTGCATTCTATCCGTGGAACGTAGGATCATCATTTTGATGAGTCCAAATGTTAAAAGGCAAGAATGGGAGCCAAGAAAGAGCGTATTGGAGAAGAAAATAGAATTATTTTGTCGTAGTAAAGCATTTAAGAGAATGAAAACGATTTCTTGTAAGATTTGGGGGATATTATTGCTGTTCGTCTTGTTTGCGGTCGGTTGTAATCCCCCCGCACCCGAAGTAGAGGAGCAAACACCCGCAGTAGAGCTCGTGGCAGATAAGTTTGTGATTAGAGCCGATGGTCTCGATACTGTGCAGCTTTCTGTAAAAGTAAATGGAGAAGAAAAGAAAGAGGAATGTACATTCCACATTGTTACTCCTGAACAAACGCTGAAGAATGGGCGTTTCTCAACTTCCAAGGTAGGGGAATATGAAGTTTATGCGCTTTATAAGGGGCAGTACAAATCGAATACCTTACGTATCGAAGCAGTGGCACTTTCCTTAATTCTCAACGGATCTTCGGATAAAGTTGTTGCCGATGGAGAGCAACAAATCACATTTGATGTGGCTTGGGAGGGCAAGGATATTACCTCTGAGTGCGAAATTCGATTGCTGCAACAAGAGACATATGCCGTTGTAGAGGGTGGTGCATTCAAAACAGAGACGCCGGGTAAATATCAATTCCAAGCCGTTTTTAGAGGCTATGCTTCCAATGTTTTTGAGGTAGAGGCACTCCCTCTGACTTTGGTAATGAAGGCTTCCAAAGAAAAAATAAAGGCAGATGGAAAGGAGGAGGTTACGTTCAGCGTTATGGCTGACGACAAAGATGTCTCTGCTCAATGCCAAATATACCTTATCAAAGCAACCAGTGCCACTCTGTTGGAGAATGGAGTCTTTAAGACTACGACAGCGGGTAAATATAAGTTTCAAGCAGTATATAAAAACTATCGCTCCAATCTTTTGACCGTGGAGGCAGAGGTGTTTGTGGAACAACCCATTAAGCTCCAAGCATCTAAACAGGAAATAGTAGCTGATGGAAAGAGCGAAATCGTATTTCAAGTGTTGCAGGGGGGAGTGGATGTTACGGCGAAGTCGGAGATCTATTGGTCGAGTGGTGTTGGCACCCAGCCTGTACTTCTCTCGGGAACCAGTTTCAAAACCAAACGCCCCGGAGACTATACATTTTATGCCGTTATGGGGTCTCTCAAATCTGAAGAGATCATTGTGAAAGCAACGGCAGAGTCGCTCCCGACTCAAGCAGGCACCCTCTTTGCTCGAGGAGTTACGAAGGATAAAGGGTGGTATGATGTCAATAAGAAAAAGGATGGTCGCACCCGAGACGGATTGCTCTGTTGGGCCGCGTCATGTGCCAACGTACTTCAATGGTGGCAAGATGTCTATACGGCAGCAGGTTACACTATTCCCGCCAATACGCCTTCCGGTGTGGGCAAGGAGTATGAATTGAAGATATTTGAAGAGTTTTTAGATAACTGGGACAACTGTGGTGCTTCTTCGTTCATCGGGTGTAGATGGTATTTTACAGGACAGAATGATGCAGCTTCTTATTCTATTTTCTCGCAGCCGAAGCCCGGTTCGGGAGCTTATTTGAAAGATGTTTATGAAAAGATCAAGAATGAGTGGGGTAGTGATTATTCCATGACGACAGGTGGTTATCGCACCTGGGGTGATGGCAGCGGTCAAAAAGAAGATTGTTTGCGACTCTTCTCACGTTTGATCATTCAAGCTCTCAAAGATGGTATTGTTGTCCTTGATATAAATCCCGGATTTTCCGGATCGCACGCCATCACTCTTTGGGGGTGCGAATACGATGCTCAGGGATTGATACGCTATATGTACGTTACTGACTCGGACGACTTGATCGATACACCCTCTGCTCCGCGCGTACCTGTATTGCATCGCTTTGAAGTGATAAAGTCTCCCAAGGGAACTCGAGAGGTTGGATTTAAGGGAATGGAATACAAGCCGTTGTTCGTAGAGATCCAAAATTTCGATACACTGAGAGCATTCCCTCTTGAAAACTAATGAAACACTATAATGATAAACAAGTAATAGATAGAGTATTTATGAAACGATTATTCTCTTTTTTAGTAGGCTTTGTCATGCTCTCTGTGGCAAGCCTGAGTGCGCAAATGCCTGCCTTTAGCGGAGGAAATGGTTCTGAGGCGAACCCATATCTTTTGTCTTCGGCAGATGATTTGGTAACTCTTTCCAATCATGTGAATGCGGAAAATCCTTGTACGGGCGTCTTCTTCAAGATGACGGCAGACATTGACATGGCTGGAAAAAAGATGAAGCCTATCGGAAACAATCAAAATGCGACGAAGGCAATGCGTCCTTTTTCAGGGATTTTCGATGGTGATAATCACGTGATAAGTAACCTTATAATGCATACAGACAGTGTAGGCACGGGCTTGTTCGGAATTATCGCAAATGCATCTATTCGTAACGTCACTTTGAATAGTAGTTCTGTTCGAGGCGATGGAATTACCGGTGGTATTGTGGCTGTGATAATCAATAGCTCCGTCATCAATTGTCATACCGGTAAGGGAGTGAAAGTCGAAAGCTACCACTCTTCTTTCACGGGCGGTATTGTAGGTGCCGTGTTTATGGGAAATAAAAACTTGATCGAGGGTTGTTCCAATTCGGCTCATGTAAAAGGAGCTCTAACTTCCACCGGAGGTATTGTGGGGTTGGATACTGCGGATGGAACGATCGTTAGAAATTGTTTCAACACAGGCTTGATTGAAGATTGGGTTGGAATGCTTGGCGGTATCGTGGGCTTTACCAACAAGGGACACTTGACTATTCAGGATTGTGGTAACACAGGGCGCATTTCAGGTAATGAAGGCAACTCCAATCATGCAGCCGGTATTCTTGGGAAAGTGAGCGATACCGAAATTCAAAACAGACCTACCATCTCTTCTTGCTACAATGCGGGAGAAGTACTTTCCGAACCAACGGCGGCACCTCCTCACCCCATTACTTGTGCGGCAGCTGCTGTCGATATGTCTCTCTGCTTCTACAACCCCGAAGCATCAAAGGTTACAGTGAATGACGTAGAGGCTGTTGCTTCTGATCAGCTGACTTCTACGGAGTTTGTAAACAAGCTCAATGCAGGACGTACAGATGGTCCTTGGACGATCACCGAAGGAGTAAACAAAGGGCTTCCCGTGCCTTGCGCTGTAAAAGATCAAGAGGCAGAAGGACCGGTTGTGGTAAAAGCTTTCAAACCTCTTTTCGACAAAGTGAAAGTCCCCGTGGGCTATCCCTACTCGATGTTTGTAAAAGAGTATTCTCAAGAGGCTTACGAGTTTGCAAAGGATAATCGTCTTGTAATTCAATATACCTCTCTCAACCCCGATATCGTGGAAACGGCTTACGATAAATATCGCGCTCTGAAAGCGGGTAAGGCAACGATTAAGATCCGTATTGCCGGAGCTGTGAAGGGGTCTTTGGATCAATTCGATGAAAACAACATTTTCGGAGAGACCACTTTTGAAGTGGAAGCTATTCCTCAAGAAGAATACACAACCTCTATGCCTATCATCCCCACAACGTGGAGATATGGAAAAGAGGCGATCAGAGAGGTTGCCGAGAAGCAATGTAAGCTGACTTTGTTTACGGACGAGTATTACAGCTTGGTTAAGGCTAAGGAAGAGATGAAAGCTCTCAATGACGTTTTCCTTTCCGGTAACTCAGACTTCCCGATTGTTTCAACGATGTTCAATGAAAACGATGCATTCATTCAAGCTACGGCATACAGTGCTTCCCTACTCTTCACCGATCAGATATATCCGATGAAAGCTCTTCTTGAAAAAGATGGTTATGTCTTCAAAGGGCAGAGCGATAAGACAGGTACGCTCACCTATTACAATGAGGAGAGTAAGACAACGGTTTGGTTCCAATTCATCTTCTTGCAAGGTTCACGATATGGCGGTATCGCTTTCACCTATGACCCTGATAAGAACTTGGTTGCCAACACAAACATAGTAGATTCTTTGAAGGGAGACATCTTGTTTGCAGATCATGGTACTTCTTTTGAGGTGATCGTTCCCGATGGTTGCGTGGGCGAAGCGGTACAATTATTCGACCTTTCGGGTAAGCTCATCGCATCTCAAGTAGCTAATGATACAAAGGTATCGTTCGATACGGTTCAAGAGAAGAACTTTATCGTGGTAGTAAAAGGCTGTGTTTCTTTGAAAGTTATTCGTTGATACGCTTCATAGTATCAACTGATATACTCTGAGCATTTATTGAAGCTCGCAGGGAGATTTGCTCTGCGGGCTTCTTTGTTTTTCTCAAGGAGGAATGTTTGCCGAGGGCATAGCCTTGGCTTCATACTGTAATCCTTCTAATGAAAAAGCGTGAGGCTTTTGGGAGACCCGGATTATTTTGTGTGCCATGCCCTATTCATTTGTATGCGTACAAACTGAAAATTGAATGCATACAAATCCGAGTTTATATGCATACAAACATGATTTTCTATGCGTACAAATTTTATTTTGGATGCATTCATTTTATTGCTCATTTTCAGCGAGTAATAAAATTTCGGCGAAGAGGCTCGAAAGTTTGCTCCATCAAGGCTGCATCAACTTGGCATGGTATAGACGTTGAGAAAAGGAGATGGTTTCTCTTCGCCAAGGGAATGGATGAGAACTAAAAACCAATGGAATGAAAAAATAATATTATTTCGGTCTCAAGAAAAGTAGGTATATTTGTCACGAATTATACCCTACTCTGTGGGGCTTGTTTGTGTGCTCTAATAAAATCATAAGATAAAGACTAAAATATGACTGATAAAGTAAGCTATGCATTGGGGTTGAGTATTGGCTCAAACCTCAGAGGAACAGGAGTGGATAACCTCGTTATAGAGGATTTTTTGGCAGGGATCAAGTGCATTTTCGACGCTTCTGCACCGGAAATTTCTCACGAAGAGGCACAAGCCGTTTTGGGTGCATTTTTTGAACAATTGCAGAATAAAGTGAAGGATGCCAACCTGGAAGCAGGTCGTCGATATATGGAAGAAAACAAAACCAAACCCGGCGTAATTTGCTTGGAAAATGGTTTGCAATATGAAATTATCGAAGAGGGCAATGGTCCCAAGCCCGTGAAAACAGATACGGTAAGCGTTCATTATGAAGGTACGCTCATCAATGGTGCCATTTTTGATAGCTCCATTAAACGTGGCGAACCTGCTTCATTCCCCCTAACTGCCGTAATCCCGGGATGGACAGAAATCCTACAATTGATGCCCGTTGGTTCCAAGTGGCGCGTTACAATACCTTCTCATTTGGCTTACGGAGAGCGTGGTGCCGGGCAGATGATCGAACCGAATGCCACCCTTGTATTTGAAATCCATCTTTTGGCGATCGAAGACCAACGATAAACCATTAAAAAAGAAAGATAACCTATGCAGTTGAAGAAATTTTTTTCATACCTCTTGCTGGCTTTGATACCTTGTGTGTCTATTGCTCAGGAAGCAGTATCAATGGAGAAAGGTAAGGAAGCAACCGAAGAAAAGCCCGATGCCAACAAAGCCGGCTATGCCATCGGTGTTTCCATGGGATACATGATTATTCAAAACTTGGCGCAATTGCCGGGTGGGCGTGATATCGATCAAAAGACCGTACTTAAGGGTGTTGCAGAGGTATTGGATGGAGCAGCCACGATGTCTCCCGAGGCTGCGGCGGAAGCTATGCGCGCCTATTTTGAAGGAGTGCAAAAAGAGGAAAACGAGAAAAATCGTTTAGCCGGTGAAACGTTCCTCAGCGAGAATGCCAAGAAGAAGGGTGTAAAAACAACAAACAGCGGTCTCCAATATAAAATTATAACAGCAGGAAAAGGTATTAAACCCACTGTGGAAGATACTGTTATGGTTCATTACAGAGGTAAATTGCTCGATGGTACTGTTTTCGATAGCTCTTATGAGCGAGGAGAACCGATCAAGTTCAATCCTTTGCAGGTAATCCCGGGCTGGACGGAAGGCTTGTGCCTTCTCCCCAAAGGAACAAAAGCGGAGTTGTATATCCCGCACAACTTGGCTTATGGAGAGCGCGGTGCAGGGCGCAATATCCCGCCTTTTTCGGCTCTTATTTTTGAAATTGAGATGGTTGATGTAATCAAAGGAAAACCTCTGCCTATATCGACCGAAGCACCTGCTGCGGATAAAAAGTCCCCCGCAACAGACAATAAGAAGAAATAAAGTACAATATAAACAACTAAGACAATGAAAAAACTTTTTTATGCCGCCCTCGCTGTGGCATCAATGTTTGGAGCAATCTCTTGCGGAGGTTCTTCTAATGCAGAGAAAGATCCTGCCAATGACAGCCTTGCAATGGCTCGTGGCTATGTAATGGGTGCTCAAATGGGGCAACAACTCATGTATTCTGCGATGCAAGGTCAAGCCATCGACACGGCTCTTTTTTTGAAAGGCTTCAAAGAGGGGATCGCTCTTGCCGGAGATTCTGCCAAGTTTGCTTACTTTGCCGGTGCGCTTACGGGTCATCAAATGGGTTCTTCTTTGGTTGAAGACAAGATTGATCAAGCTCTTTTCTTGAAGTATTTCGAGGCTGCTTTGATGGGAGACACCACACTCACCAAGTGGTCGCAAGAGGATGCCATGACCTATCTTAATAGTGCGGAACAAAAGCTCGAAGAAAAGAAGCTCGAGGAAAAGTTCGGTAAGAATAGAAAAGAAGGTGCAGATTTCCTTGCCAAATTTGAAAAGGAAGAAGGCGTACAAAAGACAGAGAGCGGTATTGCCTACAAAGTACTTACACCCGGAACAGGTGCAACGCCCACAGCTGAAGATCGCGTTCAAGTACATTACAAAGGTACCTTGATCAACGGAGAAGAGTTTGATAAAAGCGGAGAAGAGCCTATCGAGTTTGGAGTTAATCAAGTGATTGCCGGCTGGACGGAAATGCTTCAATTGATGAAAGAGGGCGAGAAAGTTAAGGTGGTTATCCCCCAAGAGCTCGCTTATGGCGCACGTCAAACGGGTAATATCGAACCTTTCTCTACACTCGTTTTTGAAGTAGAGTTGGTAAAAGTGGTGAAAGGTACAGCCAACAACTAATCTTTCCGATTGCACAATAGATTGGCATTGGGTTGAAGTCTGATGCCGATGTTTCAACGAGGTACGCACTTCCTATCGAGGTGTGTACCTCTTTTTTGTATTATTCTTATCGGGGCATTTTTCGTTGAACTCACGGTTTTTATAAGGAATAATAATTCATAAACGTATCATAGAAAGCGCTATATGATACAATTATGTGCTATTTTTGTGGCGATAAAAAGGAAAATGAATTGATAAAACAGATGGACACAAACAAAACAAAACTCAATTTGAATGGAGTATGGGCTTTCTTGATCGTACTCTTCAGTATGCCTTTAGGGCATGCTTTGATGATTGTTTGCGAGCATTTTTTCGGTGATACGCAACTCTACATCGCAGCTCTTCTCATGGGGCTTATAGGTCTTGCCGTTACGCTCATCGGATTTTATGTAAAAGGGACGGGCAGACAAACGATCTTGGGCTTCGTTGGCGGCTTGCTTTTTTGGACGGGATGGATTGAATTTGGTTACATATACTTTGCTCGCCGATATGGCATAGAGCCTCTTATGGTAAATGGAGAGGTCGTAACCAAACCGGAGTATCTGTTAATGCCGTCCAGTATTGGCTTTTGGGCGATGACCATGGTGGGTTATTTATTTAATTCGCGCACGGGGTGCACTTTTTTGAATTGGATACAACGACGCATTGTGCGCAAAAAGGGTTTGCATACTTTCACTCCTTCGTTGCAAAACAAATCGATAATCACGTTTATGGAGCTCAACATTCTTCTTTGGACTTTCTATTTGTTGCTCCTATATATCTATGATGATGCTTTCTTGGGAGACCGTCACCCGGTAACTTATTTCGTGGCTTTTGGTTCCCTTGTTTGGTCGCTTTACCTCTTTGTCAAGCTACTGCGAGTTAAAGATATTGGCTATGCCATCCGTTATGCCATCCCTACGGTGATTATATTTTGGAACTTTGTGGAGGTTTTGGGACGCTGGGATTTGTTCAAAGAAATTTGGGTGCATCCCCTGGAATACCTCTTGGAGATGGGTTTGATGCTTCTTTCTTTCGTTCTCCTCATTGTAATTCTGTATTTCTCGGATAAGAAGCGAAAAGAAAAGGCAGCGCACTGAAATAGGGCAGGGAGGAGAATTTCCTCTTTATGCCAACGGATAGATTAGATTTAATTGCTCATTGCACCCCTTCGGTTTTTTCCGAGGGGGTTGCTTTTGTTACAACGGCTTCGAGTGCGCCTTCAAAGAGCACGACATCTACACGATCTCCGATTTGAATGTTTTGAGCATTGGTGATGCTTTTACCCTTACTTCGTACTATGCTGTATCCTCTTTTCAGTGTATTTTGAGGACTTAACAGAGATAAAATGGTACCGAGATGGGTTAATTTCTGTTGTTCTTCTGCTTGTCTGCGGGGGATGAAGTAGGTCATTTTCTCCGTAATGCGCTCAAGCAAAGAGTGCTGTTGTTCGGTATATTGGTGAACAGACCCTGAAAGTTCTCGTGTCAGGAGGGCAAGTGCATTGCGATGAGTTGCCAACTGTCGCTCTGTGTTTCTAAGCAAACGCTGTTCTGTTTGTTGTACGTAGATCTCTTCTCGGTGCGCCACTTGCTGTATGCTTTGGGGGAGCTTCAGGATAAGCCTGTCTAAATAGCGGGCATTACCATCGAGCATCACTCCTACAGCACGGCAAAATTGTTCGCAAAGAGCTTCTATTCGTTCACCCTCCGTTTTGCGTCTGTGAACCAAAAAATCGGCAACGGCGGTGGGCGTTTTTTGAGCCAAGTGCGCTACCATGTCCAATACGCTTTGGTCTCGCTCGTGTCCAATGCCCGTAATGATGGGTAGGGGATAGCGAGCGGCAAAGGCAGAAAGAGCGTAGCTGTCGAAGGCAACAAGGTCGCTGACTGCTCCTCCTCCGCGAATGATAACGACGCAATCAAAAGGAATATCCGAGGTTGTAATGCGTTGCAAGGCTTCTACAATGGAGCCCTCTGCGGCATCTCCCTGCATGACAGCGGGGAATAGTTGTAGGGCAAAGGGATAGTGGTAGCGATTGTCTGCAATATGGCGGCAAAAGTCTTCATATCCGGCTGCCGTTGCGGAGGTTACTACGGCAATGTGGCGCACTAAAAGGGGTAATGAAAGAGCCTTTTGGCATTGGAGCAGTCCCTCGAAACGGAGACGTTGGATGGTCTCCATCCTCTTGAGTGCCATACCTCCCAATGTGTGCGATGGATCAATGTCCAACACATCGAGCGAGAAACCATACTGTTCGTGGTAGCGCAGTTTAACCAATAACAGTACACTCAGTCCGCTTTGTAGCCTTTGTTGTGTGGTATGTTCAAATTTATGGATAAGTTGAGGTGCTATGGAAGACCAAATAACAGCCGATGCTTTTGCTTTTATACGTGTTGAGTTATCCTCCTTTTCAATCAGATCGAAGTAGCAACTCTGTACACTGGCAGAGCGCACTAATCCGCTAATTTCGCCCTTTACCCAATACATCCCGTTGAAGTGTCGATCAAAGGCTCTTCTGATGGAGCTATTCAGTTCAAAAAGGGTGAATATCTTCATGTTTGCATCCCGAATAAAAGGCATTTAGAAGAGTGAATTGCCGTGTATGCCGCTGCTCTGACAAATTGATACCATGATCGTAATAAAGAAAGGGGGCAAGGCTATAACTCTTCGGGGAATAGAGATAATGGGCTACCGTTAAAGGGACGATTTAGGTGCCGATATGCCAACTCTGTTGCTTCTCTTCCCCGTGGCGTCCTCTTTAGGAAGCCTTCTTTGATGAGAAAGGGTTCGTAAACCTCTTCTATGGTGCCGGCATCTTCGCTCATGGCTGTGGCTATGGTCGTGAGCCCCACAGGACCTCCCGAAAATTTATCGATGATGGTTGCCAGCAATTTGTGGTCTACATTGTCCAATCCGTAGCTGTCTATGTTAAGGGCTTCCAAGGCATAGACGGCAATGTCCCAATCGATTACGCCATCTCCTTTGACCTGAGCAAAGTCCCGCACACGGCGCAGTAGAGCGTTGGCAATGCGGGGCGTTCCTCTGCTGCGACCGGCTATTTCGTGTGCCGCAGAAGCACTGCAAGGTACCCCCAAGATGCCGGCAGAGCGCAAAACAATCGTTTTAATGGTGTCCACATTGTAGTACTCCAAATGCATATTGATCCCAAATCGGGCGCGGAGCGGAGCGGTAAGCAATCCACTGCGTGTGGTAGCCCCAATCAAGGTGAAAGGATTTAGATCGATTTGTATGGAGCGTGCCCCGGGACCTTTATCGATCATAATATCTATTCTGAAGTCCTCCATGGCAGAGTAGAGATACTCCTCGACTACGGGACTGAGGCGATGAATTTCGTCGATGAAGAGCACATCTTTTGGCTCCAAAGAGGTGAGCAAGCCTGCCAAATCTCCCGGTTTATCCAGCACGGGTCCCGAGGTTATCTTGATGCCGACTCCCAGCTCTGATGCGATAATGTTGGAGAGCGTCGTCTTTCCCAATCCCGGGGGACCATGCAGCAAAACATGGTCCAGAGCCTCGCCTCGCAGAGATGCCGCCTTCACAAATATCGAAAGGTTTTCCACCACCTTTTCCTGTCCGTTGAAAGACTGAAAGCTGATGGGGCGCAGTGCTGCCTCTATCTGTTCGTCTGTTTCGGGCTTAAACGATTCGTTTCTAATGTCAAACTCCTGATTCATTTGTCCACAAAGGTAACGAGATTTATGGGTTATTCGTTGCTCCGTTTTTGGGAGGGATGGAATGATGCCCTCGCTGCATGAGAAAAACAGGCTTCCCCTTCATGCTCCAATCGATTTCCATTCTCGGGATACGATTACCCGCTCTAAATACAAATTCAATGATTTTTATTGCATTTTGTCGTGCAAAGTCGTTAATTTCGCCAAACGGAATAGGTATTTGCGGCTCAGAGTATAAGTATTGGCAATTTTGATTTTTAGGAGGTTGCTTTATTTTATTATCTTTGCGCCGGTTAGTTAAGAAGGAAGACGAGAAGACCAAGCACCATCAACACAGCATGAAGAGATTACTGGATATAATAGTCAGCCTATTGGGGCTTCTTCTTCTTTCGCCTGTATTTTTAATTGTTGCTATTTGGATAAAACTTGACACCAAAGGAACAGTCTTTTTTCGTCAGCCCCGAGTGGGTCGGTACAATAAGGACTTTATTTTGTATAAGTTTCGTTCCATGGAGTGCCAAGATTGGGGCAAAGATCAGTTACTTACGGTGGGGGACAACGATCCTCGCATAACAAAGGCGGGATACATACTGCGCAAGATGAAGATTGACGAATTACCCCAGCTCATCAACGTCTTGAAAGGCGATATGAGTTTGGTGGGACCGCGCCCTTTGGTACGTCAGCAAGTGGAGCTTTATCCCGATCTTTACGCCCCGATACTTTCCGTTCGTCCCGGAATAACCAGCGATGCGTCCATCTATTTTCGGGATGAAAATGCTCTCTTGGGGCAAGTGGAAAACCCGGAGGAGTATTTCAGAGAGGTGATTATGCCCAAGAAAATCGAATTGAACCTGCACTATGTAGAGCATAGAAGTATGTGGGGTGATATAAAGCTCTTGTTCAAAACAGCCTACTTAACGCTTTTCAAAAAATAAAGGTCGGCGGTGTCGTTGGATTTAATTGCCGCCTTACCGACCACTCATTCATCGTAAGAAGAGAATTGGGCGTTCTGCTCAAATTCTCTTCTTTTTTGTTTCCACGGTATTTATTCCAAGGTCAATGCAGACTATTGCATAGCACGGATCCCACTTCGTTGTCATCGACATTCTAACTTGTTCTTTTACAAGGCACTCTTATTTTCAATGTATTGCGATTACCGCATTCGGCAAAGTTAAGCAACGCAACAAGCTCGACTTTTCCTTTCGGCAACTGTGCGAGAGCCTCGCTGTATGGGTTCAAAAAAAGAGATGCAAGCGACGAAAAATCATTTTAGATGCGTGACAAAATCTCTTTACTCGTGACGAAAAAGTTATTTCTAAGCTTGAAATATTATTTCCAAGGTTAGAAATGTTGTTTCCAAGGCTTGAAATAATATTTCCAAGATTGGAAATGAAGTTTTGTTCCCGAACAAATGATTTTTTCAGGGCGTATAAGAACGTTTTTGCGAGCGACAAACCAACTTTGCATATGGGGCATGAGGTACCATGCAACGCTTTCCGATTGTGTTTTCTTGGGCTTTGTTGTATCGACCTTGGCATATTTGTTTCTCCCTTTCCATTCTTCATTCCCATAGAATAGACGTAACTTTACATGCAAATAACGTTCGATAATATGGCGACAAGAAAGAGCAATGTAACCGAAAGAGCAGAAACCGATCAGCCGAAAGAAGAGCAGCGCATGGATTGTTGGGAGCAATGGTCGGGGCAGCCCGCCGTCTCTCAGATTAGAAACTCTCTCGAAAAGTATATCCATTGTACGGGATTGCAAGGCTCGTCGCTATCGCTTCTTTCGTCGCTTTTGTACAAATCGGATGGGGAGGAAAAGGCTCATGCGAATAGGCTACCCCAGTTGGTCGTGGCACGAGACGAGGAAGAAGCGGGGTATCTCTACGCCGATTTGGTGCAACTTATCGGCAAAGATGATGTATGTTTTTTTCCTTCGTCATTCCGAAGACATATTAAGTACGGACACGTGGATGCCGGATATGAGGTGCTGCGAGCAGAGTTGATTACAGCACTCAATGATGGGCAGACGCCTCTCATCGTCTCTTATCCCATGGCGTTGGCGGAGGCAATCCCGACACAACAGGAACTTGATGAACGCACACAACACTTTTCCGTCGGAGGTAAATGCAATATCTCAACCCTGAGGAGCTGGTTGGCAGATGAGGGTTTTCATCTTACAGACTACGTTTATGAGCCGGGCGAAGCAGCTTTTCGGGGAAGTATCATTGATATTTATTCCTATAACAACGACTTCCCCTATCGTTTAGACCTCTTCGATGACGAGATTGAGAGCATTCGGATGTTCGATCCCTCCACGCAGCTCTCCAAAAAAATGCTCACAAAGATTACCATTGTGCCCAAGCTGTCGGCAGAGAGCAGTCGGGTGAAAAATGCCCTTTTTGCTCTTTTGCCCTCTGTTTATAAGCTCTTTTTTGTGGACTATGACCATACTGTGGAGACCTGGAAAACCTTGGAGCAAACAGAAGCAACCGTAGTGGAAGGGGGCGAGGGATTTAACTCTTCGTGCGATATGAAAGCACTTTTGCTCCCGACCCAATGCCTCCAACAAGCAATGCAGCCCTATTCGTTTTTGTTGGCACACCGCTCTAACCAACCGCTTGCCACGACTCAAATTGCTTTCCACACCTCGGCACAACAACTGTTTCATAAGAATTTCGATCTTCTCATTGAGGGATTGCAACGTTATAAAGAGGAGGGGTACTGTGTGTATTTCCTCTCTGAAGGTACCGCACAAGTAGATCGTTTGAAGGAAATTCTCGACGAAAAAGGGCGTTCCGATTTGTGTCCGAAACACATTCTCATAACATTGCATGAAGGGTTTAGCGACCATAACACTCGGCAGGTTTTCCTAACCGACCATCAAATCTTTGAACGCTACCATAAATACCGACTTAAAAGCGATAAGGTGCGCTTGGGTAAAGTGTCGCTGACCATTAAGGATTTGAATAGCTTTAATCCGGGCGATTATATCGTTCATTATGATCATGGTATAGGTCGATTTGCCGGCTTGATCACCATGGTGCGCGAGGGTAAAGAGGAAGAGGTGCTCAAAATCGTCTACAAAAACAATGATTACATCCTCGTTAGCTTGCACAACTTGCGTAAACTGTCGAAATACCGAGCCAAAGATGATGGACAGCCGCAGCTGAGTCAATTAGGAAGTGGTGCCTGGTTGCGCATCAAAGAGAAGACAAAGAAGCGCATCAAAGACATTGCCCGAGAGTTGATTACGCTCTATGCTGCCCGTAAAGAAGCCGAGGGGTTCGCTTTTTCGCCCGACTCTTACCTTCAGCATGAGTTGGAAGCATCTTTTATTTATGAGGAGACACCCGATCAACTCAAAGCTGTGGAAGCAGTCAAACATGACATGGAACAGCCTCGACCGATGGATCGATTGCTTTGCGGTGATGTGGGGTTTGGAAAAACGGAGGTGGCGATAAGGGCCGCTTTCAAAGCTGTGTGCGACAGCAAACAGGTGGCAGTGTTGGTGCCCACTACATTGCTTGCCTATCAGCATTACCGCACCTTTGGCGAGCGACTCAAGGACTTCCCCGTGCGGATTGCCTATTTTTCCCGTGCCCGAAGTGCCAAGGAGACCCGACAACTCTTGGATGACTTAGCCCAAGGAAAGATTGATATTGTGATAGGAACGCATCGATTGGTGGGCAATAAAGTGCAGTTCAAAGACTTGGGGCTCTTGATAGTCGATGAAGAACAAAAGTTCGGGGTTAAGGTTAAGGAGGCTTTGCGCCAACTCCAAGTCAATGTGGATACATTATCAATGAGTGCCACGCCCATTCCTCGCACCTTACAATTCTCTTTGATGGGCACGCGCGATTTAAGCAACATTCTCACCCCTCCCCCCAACCGCTATCCCATCTACACGGAGATAATAGACTTCAATATCGAGGTTATTGCCGAAGCTATAAGTTATGAATTGAGCCGCAACGGGCAGGTCTACTATGTGCACAATAAGATTGAAGATATAGAAGATGTGGCAGCAATGATCCGAAGGAATGTGCCGAAGTGTCGTGTGGCAGTGGGGCATGGACGGATGCAGGCTGCCGAGTTGGAAGAGCTTATTTTGGATTTTGCCCGCCATGAATATGATGTTTTGGTGGCCACAACCATTGTTGAAAATGGGATTGATATACCTAATGCGAACACGATTATCATCGATAGGGCACAGCACTATGGCTTGAGTAGTTTGCACCAATTGCGTGGGCGTGTGGGGCGTTCGTCCAGAAAAGCATTTTGTTATTTGATCGCTCCGTCTCTATCTCTTCTGAATGACACTTCCCAAAGACGCCTGAGAGCGATAGAGGGTTATTCCGATTTGGGTAGCGGTTTGCGCATAGCCATGCAGGACTTGGACATTCGGGGAGCAGGAAATATATTCGGTAGTGAACAGAGTGGTTTTATCGCCGATATGGGGATTGACGCCTATCATAAAGTCTTTGATGAAGCGGTTCGAGAGGTAAAACGAGAGGAGTTTACCCATCTGTTTGCCGAGGAGAAAGAGTTGTTGGAAGAGCCTTTGGACACTCTTTTTGAGAGCGATTTGGCACTCTCTTTTCCGCCCGACTACATACCTCAAGATGCCGAACGCATTGCCCTGTACAGAGAGTTGGACGGCTTGACCGATGAGCAGAGTGTGGAGCTGTTTTGTCAGCGTCTCAAAGATCGTTTCGGTACCATTCCTCATGAAGGCGAAGAGCTGATCCGAGTGCCTTCGTTGCGCTTTTTGGGCAGACGCTTGGGGATGGTGAAAATTACACTTCGCAAGGGAGTGCTGAATCTATTCCTACCCGAAGACCCGAATAGTACCTATTATCAATCGGATGGATTTGCACGTCTTTTAGTCTATGTTACGAACCACCTGAAAACCTGTCTGATAGAGCAGGGAAATAAAGGGCAACGTGTGGCGCGCATACGTGAAGTTCCCTCTGTTCAAAAGGGAATAGAAGTGCTCAAAGAGATCCTTAATTCTCCCACGGAATATACCGATTGATGCGCCCATTCTCCCCCAAAGCATAGCCGGGATGTATGCCCGCAATAGGGTGAGGATAGGGAGAACAGAGCAGAGAGTATCACTCGATTTGGGCGATGCGTTCGATTTGAAGCAGGTGTATTTTCTTTCCCTCCGTGCGTATCAACCCGGCTTCTTCCATTTGTGCCAGGCTTCGAGCCAGTGATTGGCGGTTTACTCCAAAACTGTCTGCCAGCTCTTTCCAGGAAGAGCGTACCGAAATAGTATGCTCTTTATTGCCCTCCTCACGGTGGCAGCGCAGCAAGTAGTCGCTGATTTTGCCTTGTAAACTCCGCAGGGAAAGTTGGCGGATTTTTTTCGCCAAAAAGGCAGCTATGTTGGCTACTATACGGAGGTAGTTTTCCATCAGAACGGGTTCTTCGTGCATCATGCGCTTAAATTCTTCCCGTCCGATCACGTAGACGGACGTTTCTTGCTCGGCAATGAGCGTAACGGGGAGGATATTTTCCGTGGCAAATATGAGTGCCGGGGCGAGAATGCGCCCATGATCCAGTTGATCGATGAGGATTTGTTTGCCGGAGGGACCCACCATCTCGGCGTGCAGTTCGCCCTCAATGACAATTTGCAAAGCAGACACCCTATCTCCGCTTACGGCATATATGTCACCCTTATGGATGCGCGAGAGGCGAAAAGAGGCTTTGGACAGCAGCTTGTTCAGCCGTTCATCGGAAATGGCTTGCGCCAAACCACTCTTTTTCCACGCAGCAATGATTGGTTCGTTCATCTCTTTTGCACTGTTTTAGAGGGATATGCTCCATCTTTTCGGAGGGCAAAATTACTCTTTTTTGCTCTATTTTTCTACCTATTTATGCTTGCTGCCGAGCAGCTTGTTGCAGGGACTTTTTCTATCCACTCAATAGACATTCCGATTTGTATGCATTCAATTGATAATTTGAATGCATACAAAATAGACTTTGAATGCATAGAAAATCCAATTTGTATGCATACAAAATAGTATGCCTTTTCCGATGCTCTTTTTCTTGAGATCCATTGGCTTTTTCTTGCCGTGTGTCGGAAAGAGGGAAAGGATGCCGATGAAGCGAATGGCTCTCCTCAAAAGGAGCGACTTTGTGTCCCTTGCAAAGAAATGGTTTTCGAGGAATGGTAAGGGGCTTTTTCGATGGCTGATATGCGAGAAAAAAGAGTATTTTCCTGACTAACCCTTGTTAAATCGAAAAAATGTACTACTTTTGTCGTGCTTTTGAGACCGTTTGTCTTGAATGGCGAGATAGCTCAGCTGGTTAGAGCGCATGATTCATAATCATGAGGTCCCCGGTTCAATCCCGGGTCTCGCTACGTTTTTGAGTCATAGAAGATAGGAGAGAGAGTGTCGATACAGTTGTATCGGCGCTCTCTTTTTTTTGTCTGCGCCTATTTTTACGGACGGCTGGAAACGCTCCTGAAGATGCTTTATCGCTCCTTAAAAAAAAAGAACTCGACTGCCCGTGTGGACAATCGAATTCTTTCATTGATTAAGAGCCCGATTTTATTCTTTTCTGTTCATTCGTTGGCAATAGCCCAATGGAATAGAATATTGTTCTCTAAGTGAATGTGTTCGTGGAGGTTCCTTTCAAACTCTGCCAAGCGACGGAGCAGCAGTTTGTAGCTTTCGCAAGCATCCTCGGGTGCAGTGTAATTGTTGGTCAGGCGGGCAATCTCTCGATAGCGTTCTCCCTCTCCATCGTGCTCTGTGAGCATTACGTTGATGGGGTAAGTTACGGAACCACAATGAAACGGTGCAGGGCGACCGCCTTGTGCTTTGGCTTCAAAGAGTTCGTACAAAAAGGGGAAAAGTACCTCTTCTTCCTTAACCAAGTGATCGCTGAGATCTTGCAAAGAAGCGATAAACAGGCGGTGTACTTCGTGCAATTCGGGATGACGATCGGCATGCGCACGCACCACTTTTTCCAAAAGTGCCTGTGTGATGGGACCCTCCCTACGGATACCGCGATGGTGTACTTTGAGGATATAGTCGATGAGTAAATCGATATCCCATGAACGAAAATCCATGCTTTGCCCCTTGCTCTCTTCGTCATTGTTGAGTGCTTCCAAGGCTTTGATCACCTCTTCCATATCGGCTCCGGCTTTGTTGCAAGCCTCTACGAAGTTTTCTCCGCCGTGACAACAAAAGTCTATCCGAAAGCGATGAAAAACATCCGTCGTGCGATAATCATGGGCAGCAATGGCGCCAACCGTCAATTCTTTATAGTTCATCATAATAGTTTATAGCTTAAGCAATAAGATTTTTAATGTCTTCCTCTACCGATCCTATGCCGGCAATTCCAAAGTTATTAACCAATACATGGGCAACGTTGGGCGAAAGAAAGGCGGGCAGTGTAGGACCTACGTGGATGTTCTTAACGCCAAGGCTGAGAAGAGCAAGGAGCACAATTACCGCCTTTTGCTCATACCAAGCAATGTTGTACACGATGGGGAGTTTATTGATATCGTCCAAGCCCATTACCTCTTTTAACTTGAGGGCAATTACTGCCAGTGAATAGCTGTCGTTGCATTGCCCGGCATCCAACACGCGAGGAATGCCTCCGATGGTACCCAACTGCAGTTTGTTGTAGCGATACTTAGCGCATCCCGAGGTGAGAATGACCGTATCTGTCGGGAGTTGTTCGGCAAACTCAGTATAGTAGTTACGCCCTGTTTGACGACCATCGCACCCACTCATTACCACGAATTTACGGATTGCTCCACTCTGTACAGCCTCTACCACTTTGTCGGCAATGCTCAGCACTTGATGATGGGCAAAGCCACCTATGATCGTACCCTCCTCGATCGCCGTGGGAGGAGCACAGGTTTTCGCCATGGCAATGATTGCGCTGAAGTCTTTGTGTCCATGCTCATCGGCGGGAATGTATTTGAAGTCGGGGTGGCCCGTGGCGTTGGTGGTATAAACTTTATCACGGTAAGAAGCCGTTGCCTTGGGAGGAACAATGCAGTTTGTTGTGAAGAGAATGGGACCGTTGAATGTCTCAAACTCTTCTCTTTGTTGCCACCAGGCATTGCCATAGTTGCCATGGAAATGTTTGTACTTCTTGAATTTAGGGTAATAGTTGGCAGGAAGCATTTCACTGTGCGTGTAGACGTCGATGCCGCTTCCTTCGGTTTGCTCCAAGAGCATTTCCATATCTTTCAAGTCGTGTCCGCTGATCAATATGCCGGGGCGTGTGCCTACGCCGATTTTCACTTCGGTGATTTCCGGATTGCCATAGGTCTCTGTGTTGGCTTTATCCAATAGAGCCATAACTTCCACGCCGAAAGAACCGGTTTCCAATACAAGAGCGGTGAGTTCTTCTGCATTCAATTCGCCCATTGTAAGGTCGTGAAGTGCACGTGCCATGAAGGTATTGATGCGTTCATCTGCATAGCCCAAGCGATCTGCATGCTCTGCATAGGCAGCCATACCTTTAAGTCCATATAGGGTAAGTTCTTTGAGCGAGCGCACATCTTCGTCGGTTTCTCGAAGAATGCCCACTTTAACGGCATAAGCATCGTATTCTGCGGGCATCAGTTGTAGGGTTACAGCCTCTGTTTCGGGGATACTAACACCGGCTTTCAACGCTTCTTGACGCAAATCCTCTTTGAGAGAGAACGTCTCTGTTACGCGACGAGCGATGGAAGAATAGTCGAAGTTTGCATTGGTGATTGTGGCAAAAAGAGACTCTGTAATGCGCTTGTCCGCACGACTGTAATCGGTTTTGATACCGGCACGACGCATCAGAGTAGTTATAATGGAGATCCCTTTCAGGTTGAATATAAGTAAGTCCATCAGGTTTGCCGTGGAGAAATCTTTCCCACAAACACCTTTAATCGTACAGCCTTTATTGCCTGCTGTTTCTTGGCATTGGTAACAAAACATTTTCGCTTCCATACTTTTTCTATTTCCTTATTGTTCGTATTCTTTATTTTGATACGGCAAAGGTATTTTCTGCGGAAGGGCTGAAATGTCTCCTATGCGACACTTGTCAAAAAAAAGAACCACTCGCCGATGAAAAGGCGGGCAGTTCTCGTTGTTCATGATGCGTTTGTTCTTAAGCGTCTACTTTGAGAGGAATTAGTTCATAGCCTCCTATGGCATACTCTCCTTCGGAATTGGCTTGCCGTTGAAGGGGCATTGCTTGGAGCTGTAATGGGATGCCGTAGCCCTCTTCCTCTGCGATATGCCGAGCTGCAGCAAGAAAAAGATAGGGAACAAGGTCGGGGTATTCTGCCACAGAAGAACACCATTTGAAAGCAGCGTGCCACTCAAGCCGAAGTTGCCCTATCGGACGTAGAGGGAGTTGCTCTTTGTAAGTGAGTCGAATTGATAGACGGATAGCAGGTTCTATTACCAATTGTCCCAGCACATCGGACAGAGTCTCAAACATATATTCTGCCTGAGGATCAGTGTAGAGTAGAGCAGGATAGGACTCGGTGTACCCTTGATCGGCAAAAAACTCTCGCCAGGGAAAATGGGGGATGATGCACCCCAAAGGGTAGCGTTCCGCTTGAAAATTGTGCGAACCGTATTCAAAAACCTCCTCTTCTTCGCTATGTGTGGATGAAATGGTACTATTCATTCGCAGCAAGAAGTCATGCCACATTCCGTAGCAGATGAGTCCATTTCGATGGTTGCATGTTGCACGCCGCTCTCTTTCAAGATACTTCGGATGCGTTCCTTAAGCTCCGATACTTCTTCCGTTGTGGTGCAGTGAGCAGTATCGTAAACCACGTGAATGGTTAGGATATGCAGTTCTCCATCTACGCTCCAGAGGTGCAGATCATGTGTCGATAGCACATTGGGGAGAGCTTTTATGCGTTGTTCAATATCATTGAGAGAAAGTTCTTCCGGAACGCCCTGCAAGAGTACCTTAAAGGTGCCGATGAGCGTGCGCACAACGTTGAAAAGTACCCAGCATGATATAGCTATGGATAGGAGAGGATCCAGAATGGGTAAATCCACAAAGTGCATGACAATGCTGACGATTAAGACGGCAATCCAGCCCAATACATCTTCCAAAAGATGGAGCATGACGGCACGCTCGTTGAGCGTTTTTCCTTTGCTCACACGCAAAGCCGCAAAGCCATTGACGGCGAGTCCCACCACGGCAATAACGATCATCCATCCTGCTTTGGGTTCGCCCGGTTCGGATAGTTTGCCAATAGCGGCAATGATCACAAAAATAGAACCAATCAATAAAACTGCCGAAATGAAGAGCGCACCCAATAAGGAGAAACGTTTGTAGCCATAACTGAAGCGTGCATCTCGTCCTTTCTTGCTCAATCGTTGCAGATACCAAGCCACTCCGAGCGAAAGTGCATCGCCAAAATCGTGCAAGGCATCGGATAGGATGGCAATACTTTGGGTGAAAAAGCCTCCGAGCAGTTCAAAAAGAGCAAAGAAAAGGTTGAGCCAAAAAGCCATTTTGATATTGCCTTCCGCTCCGTGATGATGGTGCCCGAGTGCATGGTTGTGTCTATGATGATGGTGATCTGCCTCCTGCGCATGGTGGTGCGTGCAGGTGGAGTGATGTTTGTGTTCAGTATCGTGTCTCATAAAGCGTAGTATTGGGTTGGTTTGCAGAGGCTAAGATACAACAACTTGCAGCCCGATATGTCTGTTTAATCACTTTTGGGTATTCTTTTCACTCAAACCCAAAGCAGTTGCTTTCTCTTGTAGATACTGAAACGCAGCCTCGTATTCATTGGGGATAACACCATCCAAAATAGCGTTTTTGATGGACTCTTTCAGAGTACCCACTATGCGTGAGGGTGGGAGATTGAAGAGCTGCATGATCTCTTCGCCGGAGATGGGAGGCTGAAAATTGCGTACACGGTCTTTCTCCTCGATTTCTTTGAGTTTTTGGCGCACCAAACGGTAGTTGTCGAGATATCGCTTCACGCGCTGAGGATTTTTGCTGGTGATGTCTGCCTCTACCAAAAGCATAAGGTCGTCAATATCATCGCCCGCCTCGAAGAGCAATCTTCGTATGGCAGAGTCAGTAACCCCCTCATCCACCAGCGAGGAGGGACGCATATGCAAGTCTACCATTTTAGCCACATATTTCATGTTGGCATCCAAGGGGAGTTTCAAGCGTTTGAATAGTTTAGGTATCATTTTAGCCCCCACGATATTATGATTGTGGAAAGTCCACCCCAATTTAGGGTCGAACTTTTTGGTAACAGGCTTGGCAATGTCATGCAGAAGTGCAGCCCATCGGAGGTAAAGGTGAGTGCTTTTCATTGCCAAATTATCCACGACTTTATACGTGTGTGTAAGATTGTCCTTATGTCCTATTCCGTCTTTGGTTTCGGCTCCTTTTAGGGCGAGTAATTCGGGCAACAACACTTTCATCAAGCCTGTTTGTTCGAGCAACTCTAGCCCGATAGAGGGGCGGGGAGAAGCCATGATTTTGTTCAACTCCACCATGATACGCTCTCCGGAGACGATGCTGATGCGCTCTGTATTGTGTACAATGGCATCGAAGGTTTCTTCGTGTAGAAAGAACCCGAGTTGAGTGGCGAAGCGAATGGCACGCAACATACGAAGAGGATCGTCGCTGAAGGTGATATTGGGATCCAATGGAGTGCGGAGCAGGCAGTCTTCCAAATCTTCCAGCCCATAGAATGGATCGACCAACTCGCCGTAACGACCTCGATTGAGGCATAGAGCCATGGCATTGATGGTAAAGTCTCGTCGCTCCTGGTCTTCTTCGAGAGTACCATCCTCGACAATCGGTTTACGGCTATCTCTCCGATAGCTTTCTTTGCGCGCTCCGACAAACTCTATCTCTTGCCCTCCTTTCTTCACTTGAGCGGTGCCGAAGTTGGCAAAGACGGAGAGGTGTGCTCCCCGCCCCCATTTGGCGGCAAATGCACGAGCAAGGTCTATTCCTCGTCCCACGGAAACCACGTCTATATCATAGGAAGGACGGTTGAGCAGCAGGTCTCGCACGTAACCTCCCACCACATAGGCTTCTACTCCCAATTCGTCGGCAGCCTCGCCAATCATGTGAAAGAGGGGCGTATCAATGGCTTTTGCTAAACTTTTTTCGTCGAACATAGGTCATGTTGTTATCAAACAGCGAAAGCAAAGGTAGCTCATTATCGGCGAAGAGCTTTCTTCCATGTCCAATCCGTATTCATAATGGAGATAAAAGATGTTCGGTTGCCTTGATTTTACCAATCAATTTGATGGAATTGGGAAGCAGACAGTAAGCCTTGTATATTTTAGAGGGAAAAGAACAGATTTCTCCTACCGAATATCTGCCTCTTGGCATTCCCATTGCAAGATGATGGGGCAGAACTAAGCCGAAGAATGTTTCTTTTCTCTTACTTTAGGTATTGTAACTCGTATTCGCTATAAAGATAAATTGAACTAATTAAAAGAATGAACAGTAACAAGAATAGCACTTTGGAAGCCTATTCCCGTTACTGTTTGTCGAGAGCCATAGAATATCAAATCAATCGTTTTGTTCTATATAAAATCCTTGCAGTAATCGGTTGATGTCGGAGAGACGATGAAGGATTTTTCTCTAATTTGAGCGTAGGGAATGATGCCCTTGTCTCAATAAAATACCGAGAAAAAGAGGACAGTGTTTTTGAAAGTTGGGTGAAACTCGGCAAAGAGAGTGCTTGGAGGCTTTTTGCCTCAGAAGGATTTACCCGAGGGGCAATTTCGTGCGATGCTTTCATTGGCTTCGAGTGCCCTCTCAGTCGTGTAGCTCGCTCGATGTAATGCTTGGGCAGGATTGGGGTTTCGTTGTTGGCTATTCAACGGGTGTATTGTAGTCTGCACGAAAAAAAACTCCCCCATCTAAAAATAGATAGGAGAGCCAAACCCGAGAGCGGAAAACGAGACTCGAACTCGCGACCCTAACCTTGGCAAGGTTATGCTCTACCAACTGAGCTATTTCCGCATAGACTTTTGAAATCCGACTGCAAAGGTAGTAATTATTCTGAAACAAACAATACTCCTTTCCGAAAGTATTCGATTTTTTTGAACGAAACAGCCATAAAAAGCTCTGATTGGTTCAGTATTTATCTATCCATTGGTGTGGGCACGTAGGAAATCCAACGGAGATATTCCCGTTTTTGCTTTGAATAGTCGAG
>JBGZIN010000036.1:0-7932 GCA_041848345.1 Porphyromonas sp. | reverse complement strand
TGATTGAAACACGAAGTTTACCGTTTTGCATCTCTTCTGAGCGTTGGAAGAGTTTCCCTTTCAGCATCATAGCCTCTTTGTCTTGTGTTAATTGAACACGAATAGAGGCAGAAGGGATGAGTTTAGGAGTTGCTACTTGAGCATTATTCTTGTCTGGAGTAAATCCGACAATAATTACTTGTCCCAAGCTGTAATCACCCAATCCGGCACCAATACCTAAAGCGGTGGGTTTGAGAGCTGTTAGGCGGAAATATCCGTTTGCCATGCCTCCCCAACCCCAGTTGAAGTGGTAAAGTCCATCTTTGTTGTATCCATCACAAACAAATGCGTGTCCACCAACGTTTCCATATCCAGTATAGAAAACAGGACGTTTGGCTTTTAGCTCCTCTTGGATAAGATCCTCCCACTCCTTTTGAGTGTGGTTGTAGCGAATTTTAAGCGATAGATCTTTGCGGTATTTGAAGTTATTACGGAGAGTTGTTGCCAAATTATGTTCCCATGCACCGCTTGCGCTTGCTGAATAACTCATTTGTGCACCCAGTCCTAAGTCGCGCATAAAGTCGCCCACTTCTTTGGCATTTTCTTTTGTGTAGGTTAAGCTCCCTTGCGTATAGGCTTCCGGCATTTTATCCCAGTTGTATTTTCCGCCAAAAGTTGCCGTTCTGCTGCTACGACTGAAATTATCATAATAGGAAAAAGAGCTTCCCACACTTTGGTCGGGCCATTTGTGGTAGCGCATAATCTGTGCAGCAGCAGTAGCAACACATCCTGTTGGCATATTTACTCCTTTGTCTGTGGGAGTGGAATGGTTGTAGGGATAGTCTTGGTTCCATTTAATTTTTCCAAGAAGAGGTTCTGTTATTGGATAAGCAAGAGATGTATTACTTTGCATTCTTGCCGAAGGAAAAATATCGGGCGTTTGCAGCAATTGTTCGATTTCTGCATCGTATTGTTGCATCCACGCTTTGATATGCTCGGGGAGGCTCTTCAGATCGAAGTGCCCTTTGTCCGCATGCGCCAATACAGAGTGCATACGATCGTCTCCAGCCACGATGGCAAATCCGTCGCTTGCACCTCTGTTGAATACATAATAGTAAGGCTGTTCCTCGCCATTGGCTTGACGGAACACTTGTGGAGTATGGGTGTAGGTCAGCTCGATAGTCCCTCCGCTTCGTAGGGGAGATTGCCCGAGCACCTGTTCGGCTATAAGCTTAGCCTTTTGAGGGGTTACAGGACCTGCTGTAACCAATAGGTGTGCTCCCAAAAGAGCCACTGTAGTGGTCAGGATTTTTTTCATAGATAGTCTCGATTATATATAGTTACTCATTCTAAATATGCAACGCAGCCTTTTCAGGATAGGTTTGGGTTTTCTCGTTATCGCAAAGGTAAAAACTTTGGCGACATAACCAATAGATAACCCTTAAAATAGGGGCTGGATTTTGTTTTTATATACTTTTTATAAAACTGTTTACACCTTATCCTTGCCTTTTTTGAGCAAGTTTTAGTCATTGGAAGTGGGATTAAAGTAGGGAATTCCCCAATGATATTTAGCAGCCAAAATACGGATAATTACTATCGACACCGCAGACACACCTTGTGCCCAAAGAACGGGAAGTTGTAGGTAAACCATGCCTACATAGATAAATCCGCCTATAAGGCAAGCCATTGCGTAGAAATCACTACGGAAGATAAGAGGAACTTCATTGATCAAGATGTCTCGTGTCATCCCCCCAAAGGAGCCTGTGATAGTGCCCATAATGGGGGCAATCCACCAAGGGAAACCACAACTCAAAGATTTAGCAACTCCCACTGCCGTAAACAAACCCAAGCCAACAGCATCAAAGAAGTAAACCGTATTGTTTAGCCGTACCAACCATTTACGAAATAGGATCGTTACAACGAGAGCAAGGGCTGTGATGAGCAAATAGGATGGTTCTCTGAGCCAAAAAATAGGGACATCGAGCATTATATCCCTGAGCGTACCTCCACCTACGGCTGTAACTAATCCTACAACAAAAGCACCAAACCAATCAAAGCGGTGTGCTGCAGCCAAACGAATACCGCTTATGGCAAAGGCAAATGTTCCTAAATAATCACACCAGCGGATAAAATCGGCAATACTGCCTTCTGAAAATATTTTAGTCACGAGTGAAAAGTAAGGGATTTAGTTGTTTTCGAATTTGTAAATCGCTGTCTTATATAGGGGAAATGAGAGATTTTATTGGAGCAATTCTTCAATGGATAACAATCTTTCAATGTGGTTATGACGTGCCATTTCGTAACCCAACTCCATGATATCGTCTGCCGAACTCACATCAAACATTTTATATTTCGTAATGGCGTGCGTTTCCAAAGTTAAGTCGCAAGCCATTTTATCGGGGCGAGTATTTTGTCGAAACACCAAAGACCACGAGCGTTCGGCTACGCTGCGAATAGTTTTTTTATACTCTTTAGGTTGTTCGGGTCCGAGGTTTACTCCCAAAACCTTATTGCATTCTTTTCTTATTACAGTGACAGGGTAGTTACGAAAAAGCCCTCCATCGACATAAGATATTCCATTTATAACTTGAGGTTGGAAGAGTACCGGTATGCTACAAGAGGCAGTAATTATTGGAGCAAGAGGACCGGATGTAAATACATGTTCGCACCCATTGTCCAAATCCGTGGCAACAATTCGGAGAGGAATAGGCAACTCCTCCAATCTTTTGTGTCGTAGGTTCTCTTTTAGAAATCGGGTGAAATTGCGTGTGGAAAACATGCCCCCTCTGTTAGGCTGCAAAGAGGTCATCCCCATAAATCCAATTGAAGAGAGACGATCGAATATCTCATCGGAGGTATAACCATCGGCATAGAAAGCTCCAACAATGGCTCCCGCACTGGTTCCGGATATGATCTCGGGATGCAGACCAACCTCTTCCATATATTTGAGCACTCCTATGTGCGCAAATCCTTTGATACTGCCTCCACTCAAGGCAAGCCCCAATCCATACTTAGAGTTTTTGGTCTTCATTGTCGAATTTATTCAGTCAAAGGCTTTATCGTGGTAATATGAAAGCAAGCCTGTCTTTTTTCGTGTTTGATATAACAGCGCCGAGCTTTTTGATATTGTCGCAAAATGCTTGCCAGCACTCTCTTTAAGTCTGCATCGGAAACGTCTTGTGCAGTGGGATCCACTTTATCGAAACGTGACCAAGCAATGTCGAACGTGGTCCCATAACTGTGAGAAGATTCTGTGGCTGCATTGATATTTTTGTGCGAAAGCTTTCTTTGCTGATCCTGAGTGCGTGTCAGACTTGTTACAATAATTCGGTAGGCAGGGATACCTTTTGTTTCGAGAGCTATATTGAAGTCTTCTCCAATATGATCCAGCAACATTTTAGCCTCAGGCACAAGATAGGGTATTGAGTGGGTCAGTTTATCGACCTTGTAGAATGGGTTTGTTTCCACCAACGCAAGCAAAGAGCGTTCTTGTTCATTCAATGCACCCTTGAAAGGTGTTGGTTGCAGTGTTTGTGCAGCTTGTAAATGTAGAGTGTTATTGTCTGCGAATATGTGTGAGTAAGACTCGTTGAATATTTGCTGATAGTCAATAGTCAAACGCTCTATGACTCCTGTTTTTTCTCTATCAGTATTGCTACAACGACGGACAATAGCCACAAAAAAAAGAATCGTGATAAAGAGAACAGAAGCTAATACGATGCGCCAATAAGGTTGAATGAAGAGCCTAATTTGTCGATAGGAAGTATTCAAATCAAAGTACTTAGACCACATGGAATAAAATTTGACGTCCTCTATTCCTCCCATGAAAGAAGGATAGAGGAGCTTTGTTTAGACAGTTTCAAATACCCAATTGCGTAAAAACCTCTTGTACACGTTTAGCGGCTCTTTCTTCGGTCGCCGATAACCCGCCGATCTCTTCTACGAACTCCCGTATTCCGATGTAGTATTTAATTTTAGGCTCTGTGCCGGATGGGCGGATGGACAGTTTGGAACCATCTTCTGCAATATATTGGAGCACATTGCTCTTGGCAGGCATATCGATGTCAAACTCTTCACCAGTCTTGAGAGAGCGACCTTTAAGGGTAGAGTAATCGATAATCGTTTCAATTGGGGAACCCGCCAATGCGTGCAAAGGCTTTTCTCGGTAGTCTTTCATCATTTGTGCAATCTCTTCGGCTCCTGTTCTCCCCGGGCGCACTATGTAGTGTCCTTTGTCTAAGAAATAGCCATAGGTGGAATAGATATGGGTCAATAATTCATCAATACATAGCCCTTTCTCCATTGCCCAAGCTGTCAATTCAGCAAAAAGAGCACATGCAGAAACCGAACTCTTGTCTCGGATGAAATCTTCCCATAAAAAGCCATAGCTTTCTTCTCCACCTCCAATGTAATGCAGTGTCCCTTCGTTGCGACGGATAATATCTGCGATCCATTTGAACCCTGTGTAACAATCGTAGAATTTCACTCCCTCCTTCTCGGCAATAAACTTGATAAGATCTGTGGTAACAATAGTTTTAACAACATAATCCTTGTCAGTCAATATGCCCAACTCTTGGCGTCGTTTTATGGAGTAATAGGTTAGCAATGCACAGATTTGATTACCGTTAATTAGTTGCATCTCTCCTTTGCTATTTCGGATGGCCACTCCGATACGATCTGCATCCGGATCGGAGGCCAAAACAAGCTGCGCCTTATGTCTTTGAGCCTGCTCGAGAGCCAAAGTCAGTGCTGCCGATTCTTCGGGATTGGGGGAAACTACCGTGGGGAAATCGCCACTCACGACATCTTGTTCGGGTACATT
This sequence comes from Porphyromonas sp., assembly GCA_041848345.1. Lineage (GTDB taxonomy): Bacteria > Bacteroidota > Bacteroidia > Bacteroidales > Porphyromonadaceae > Porphyromonas. Next base: position 3,131 of record JBGZIN010000036.1, on the reverse strand, counting down.
GATGATATTTGTAAAACCAAAAGCCCTCAAGGCTTGAGGAACTATTTCTACACCGGTACCATGTATGGGCGTATAGACAATGGGCATGTTTTGATGCTTTTGTATGGCTTCGGGAAAAAGAGAGAGGGATTTGACTTTGTCAATGAAAACTCGGTCTATTTCTTCACCGATCTCCACAATCAAAGCGGGATTGCCCGTTGTTACTACCATATCCATGGAAGTGATGCGCCCCACTTCCTCTATGGTGTTTACATCATGAGGAGCAACCATCTGTGCGCCATCCGCCCAATAGGCTTTGTATCCATTGTATATGGGAGGATTGTGTGAAGCTGTAATCATAACTCCGCTTTTGCATTGCAAATGACGTATGGCGAAAGATACCTCCGGCGTGGGGCGAAGTGATTTGAATAAGTAAACTTTGATACCATTACCCGAAAAGACATTGGCTGTGATTTCTGCAAAATAGCGACTGTTGTGCCTGCAATCATAGCCAATAACCACTGCAATATCCTCATTGGGATAAACTTTTGTCAGATAGTTTGCCAAACCTTGAGTAGCCATGGATACTGTGTAACAATTCATTCGATTGGTACCCACTCCCATAATTCCTCTAAGCCCTCCTGTCCCAAACTCTAAATTGCGGTAAAAGGCATCGATTAGTTCACTCTTATCCGAGTTGTTAAGGAGGTCTTCGACTTGCTTCCTGGTATCGGCATCGTACTCAGGAGTCAGCCATTTTTTTGCTTCTTGGGTAACTTTATGTAGAAGTTCTTCGTTTGAATTCATTGTCTTTAGTTGTGTATTTTCTAAACATATTTATGAGGGATGAATAGCTTTTTCAGCAAAAAAAAGCAGAAAAGCTCCTCTGTATTCATCGCCTTGCAAAAGTACATTTTATTATAAGATTATTGGATGTTATTACTATGGTGCTGACAAGAAAATGCTATTCCCGAATGGTATATATATCCCGATATATGTGGGACATTAAGAAATCTCTGTTTCGGAGGAGGCATTCTCTTCACATATCTCTTCCTCTTTTTCAGGAGCTATGCTTGCTTTGTATTTGAGATAAAGATCTTTGATATTTGCTAAGGATATGGGACGTTCATTGGTGAGCAATAGCTCTTTCATATCCAAGAAGTTGCCAAACTCATTGCAAAAAGAGGCAAAGTCGGTGTAGAAACGACGAGGCTCTATCCCAATCGGGAGGAGAAATTGGAAACGGAAATAGCTTTCTCCAATCAATATTTCCTCCACCTCTCCATGTAGTTTTGTCACTGAAGTATAGAACTCCTCTCGTACCATATCTGTTTGGTATTGCTCTAAAGGAACCCATCCGGGCGTATGTGCGATTGCATGAATACGGAGCAACCCGTTGCGTCCTCCCAATCCGGTTGTAAAAATAAGAGCATTTTCCTGTCCTGTCAATGAACTATGTAGTTGGATGCGTGCCTGAAATTCTGCCAAGAGAGCCCAGTAATACATGGATGGAGGAGCTATCTGCAGATAATCTTGGATGATACGATAAGCAGAAGCCAAGGAAGAAGTGGCAAGGCGTACCAGCTGTAACCTATGCACCTCCTCGGGGACTGACTTTAGGTACAGAGTTCGTTCTATTTCGTGTATTTCTGGCTCCTCCAATTTTGATGGAGAGGAACTGATCACTGTGCGCGACACATTGAAATACTCCTGCTGAATAGCCATCGGAACATAGGCATCTATCTGAAAAATAGGAGTATTATGATTGCCGGACAGCACATCATTCAGAATATTCTCATATATCTCGTCTTCCTTTCTCATCTTAATTCTTCTCTATTGGGTTTGCCATTTATTGGAATGAAAAAATCTGCTACCACGGGCAAGTGATCACTGACACCTCCTATATATTGAGTGCCTCCGTAAGTACGACGAGGGAAGTATCGTCCGTCTTCGCTGCGTCTCATCCAGCGTTTGATCATTAAGGACCGCGCACTTCGCCATTTGTAGGTGAGTTTGCCATCTCCTTCTTTGATCCTCAAAAGATTTCCGTTTGCCACAATCCGATCTATTTGCTCCCAAATCCCTCTGAAATAGTAGCTCCCGGGGATGGCTCCAGGGGCAATCCGGGAAGTCAAATCATACATTAAGTGTTTCTTATAGTTGTGTCTGCGTGCAGTTAATAGATGTGCCCACCCTCTCGAAACAGGGTCTTGAGGTTCGCAGTTGAAATCACCCATAACAAGAATATTGGCCGTAGAGTCGGCATTCATAATACTATCGCACTTGCTTTGTAATAGAGAAATCACACTTCTGCGTAGAGGATCGCTCTTCTTCTTCCCTTCTCGGCGAGAGGGTAGGTGTACCACCATCAAGTGTAGAGACTCTCCGTTGAACAATTGACCCGACAAGTGAAGTATATTCCTCGATTTTTTATGAGGGTGATTAGGAAAATCAGCACTCCACTCACAGCTTTCTCGGAGCTGAAAAAGATCGGGCAAATAGAGTAGTGCCACGTCGATTCCTCGTATATCATCGCTTTCGGAAATAATGTATTTATAGCCAACTCTACCCAATATCGTTCTCTTGAGTAGCTCGTCCATTACGTGAGCATTTTCAACCTCCACCAAACCTACAAATGCGGGCCATTCCCTCTCACCGGCATCACTGATCACTTCTGCCAAATTGAACAACTTTCTATTGAAACGCTGCTCAGTCCACTCCAATGCCCCTTCAGGCAAAAACTCATAATCCTCTTTGCCTTCGTCATGAATTGTGTCGAATAAGTTTTCGACATTAAAGGTCATCACCCTCAAATACTTTTTCTGCGCCTTCATCGTGGAGAATAGAAACAAGGCAAACAGAAATGCAATAAAAAGTATTTTAGCGGGTCTTCTGTTTGACCAATAGTACTCGTTGCTTTTCATAAGCCTCTCTTGGCGCAAAGATACCTCTAAATCCTCAATTTCGATGTGGACCAATACCGGAAAAGTATATCGTAAGCACGGCGCATGGTGCTGCACAGCCCTCAATACAAAGTCGGTTCGTCGCACACAAAAGCTCTCTTGTATGCCCTGAAAAAATCATTTGCTCGGGAACAAAACTTCATTTCCAATCTTGGAAACATTATTTCTAACCTTAGAAACATTATTTCA
>JBGZIN010000035.1:0-11311 GCA_041848345.1 Porphyromonas sp. | reverse complement strand
CTTTTTAAGGTAGAGCAACACCTTCATTTTGTCTTGTTGCATACGCTTCTGTTTTTATGGGCAAAGTTACCCAGTTACCCAGCGTTCTATGCTATGCAAAACATTGTAATTCAGCGCATAAAAATCAGTTCAACAGCATTCGACACCATCGAGGCAACTGCCATTCATTACCTCAGTCTTCTTCGTTATCATTGAGCTAACGATTTGGTAACGGATATTCTGCCGAAATCCACACTTTATGCACTTTTACCCTCTAAGCAGGTTGATGCAATTTGTCCCCTTTCTCACACATTCCCAATCAATTACCATGCAACCTCCACTTTCTACTTTCACTCCAAATTGTACCCATCGCACTCCAAATTGAATGCATTCAAAGTTTATTTTGTATGCATTCAAAATCAGAAATGGATGCATACAATCTTTATTTTCTATGCATTCAATAAATCTCTTATAACCAAACGATTACAAATTCTTGGCGTATGGACAACCAACCCTCTATTCAAAAAGTGTATGGAGCCATAGATCTTGTCAAACAAATAGCCTCTAAATTTGTTTTCAAAGAGTAGAGGGGAAGTTTATCGACCAAGGACAACAAGTAAGTTACCTCCTCCGTTATGAATGTGTACCTTATTTTCTACTCCACCATTTAGCATAAAGAAGTAACAATCCAAAAACAGTCTCGATTATGAAATCAGATATTCAAATTGCCCGAGATATCGAGCTCAAACCCATTCAACAAATTGCCCAATCCGTAGGTATTGATTTGCAACACACAGAACCTTACGGACACTACATGGCGAAGGTAAATCTTGATGCATTGCGTCCGGAAAAGATCGAAAAAAGCAACCTTATCCTGGTTACAGCCATCACCCCCACCAAAAGCGGCGTGGGAAAAACCACTGTTTCCATAGGGCTATCTTTGGGGCTGAACAAAATCGGTAAGAATGCCATCGTGGCTCTGCGCGAACCCTCTTTGGGACCCTGCTTTGGGATGAAAGGAGGAGCTGCCGGCGGAGGATATGCCCAGGTGTTGCCCATGGAGCAAATCAACCTTCACTTCACGGGCGATTTTCATGCCATCACTTCGGCACACAATATGATTACAACTCTTTTGGAAAACTATATCTATCAAAATAGAAATACCTGCGAGGGACTATCCGAAGTGCTTTGGAAACGTGTGTTGGACGTGAACGACCGCTCTCTGCGCAACGTTATTACCGGTTTGGGCACCTCGGCAGACGGCATTCCTCGTCAAACAGGGTTCGACATCACCCCCGCATCCGAAATTATGGCGATCCTATGTTTGGCAACCGATTTCGAAGATCTTCGCCAAAGATTGGAGAACATTCTCTTAGGGTATCGCAAGGACGGAACTCCATTTACCGTAAAAGACTTGGGAGTGGCAGGAGCCATCATGATCTTACTCAAAGAAGCCATTAAGCCCAATTTGGTGCAAACCACAGAACATACGCCTGCATTCATCCACGGCGGACCTTTTGCCAACATAGCCCATGGGTGTAACTCGATATTGGCTACTAAGATGGCAATGTCTTACGGTGATTATGTAATCACCGAAGCAGGGTTTGGTGCAGATCTTGGAGCGGAAAAATTTTACGATATAAAGTGCCGACAAGCCGGACTTTCCCCTCGTCTTACCGTTTTGGTTGCCACCTTGGCAGGATTGAAAATGCATGGAGGAGTAGATGAAAAAGAGATAAAACAGCCTAACAAAGAGGGATTGTTGCGCGGTTTGGAGAACCTAAACAGACATGTAGACAACCTACGCAAATTCGGTCAGCAAGTGGTCGTATGCTTCAACCAATTTGCCACGGATACAGAGGAAGAAATAGATCTGGTACGCAGGCATTGTACCGAAAACCTTTCGGTGGGATTTGCCGTTAATAACGCCTATTCTGTCGGAGGAGACGGAGCAAAAGAATTGGCTCAATTGGTTGTGGATACGATTGAGAACTGTCCCTCTTCTCCCCTTCATTATGCCTACGAATTGGAGCAAGGCATTGAAGAGAAGGTAAAACAAGTGGCATATGATATATACAAAGCATCTGCCGTAACGTACAGCGGAAAAGCCACGAAAGCGATCAAAAAAATCCAAGAACTCGGATTGGGACACTTGCCCATATGTATTGCCAAAACACAATACTCCTTTTCTGCCGATGCCAAAGCGTATGGTGCCGTGGAAGGTTTTGAGTTGAAGGTATCCGATATAGTTATCAATCGTGGAGCCGGCATGTTGGTCATCATCATGGGCGACATCATGCGTATGCCGGGGTTACCCAAAGTACCTCAAGCTGTTAATATGGACATTATCGATGGACAAGTGGAGGGATTGAGCTGATTCATCTGCTGAAAATCAAAAAAGAAAAGGCACATCCCGAGGGGGAATGTGCCTTTTTGGTAACAAAAAACGGTCGCTTATCCATCGCTCTCAAAAGACTATCAACACTCTTTCCAACCCGTACAAAAAGGGGATGAGAGTGGCAATAAAGCGAGTAAAAACCGACTCAAATAAAAGCCACATTGTGAATTGTGAAAACTCCTACTAACAGGATTTGAACGCACCAAAAGACCTTTGTAATCTGCTCTTAGGCAGCCCGCCATTGGCCATAGTAACAATTCGGTAAACACAATATAATTGATGAGTTTCCCAATTTGACGAATGTGGCTCTTATTTTAGTCGTCGAAAATCAATCTTGTGAAAGAACTCTTTCCTAATACCACAAAGATAAACAATCTATATGATATATACAAGAAAAAGCAAAACGATTAACATTTATCTCAACCTCCACCCTCAACTATCGAAAATATATCCCCTATTCCCATCCATAATTTACATTTCAATCCGTCCTCAATAGCTCTTTTTTTCAACTTCTCGATAGGAAAAAAAAGCAAACCTTTTGCCCTCATACGATGTTTTATAAGAAATGAAATCAACAAAAAACCAAAGTAAAATGAAGAAACTGACAATTTTAATGGCTTTATGCCTACTTGTAGGGCTATTCGGTCATGCCCAACAATCGGCGACAATGACGATGAAAAACTCGCCTAAAACAGGTGCTCAAGCCCCATTGCCTCAAGAGCCTAAATTCAAACTTGTACCCCTTCCCTACGCAACGGATGCTCTTGCCCCAATAATCAGCAAGCGCACGATCGAGCTGCACCATGGGAAACACTTACAAGGTTATGTCGATAATCTGAATAAACTCATCGAAGGTACTGAGTTTATGCACAAGGACTTGGTAACTATCGTTCGAGAGTCTGACGGAGCTTTGTTCAACAACGCCGGGCAAAATCTCAATCACATTCTCTATTTTTTGCAATTCAGTCCGAATGGAGGAGGAAGCCCCAAGGGGAGTTTATTGGAAGCCATTGATCGCACTTATGGGAGTTTTGAAGCATTCAAAACGGAGTTTGAGCGTGCTGCCCTCTCTGTGTTCGGCTCCGGATGGGCTTGGCTCGCTTGTACGGAACAAGGCAAACTTGAAATCATAAAGGAGTCCAACGCCGGTAACCCCGTTACCCAAGGGCTAATCCCTTTGTTAGGGATTGATGTTTGGGAGCACGCTTACTATCTCGATTATGAAAATAAACGAGGAGAACACCTCAAAAAGGTGTGGAACATTATTGATTGGAGCATCGTGGCACAACGATACGAGGAACGAAAGATTGGGGTAAAATTGGAGTGAAAACACCTTTTGAAAGTGCCCTTTCAACGGTAAAAAGGCAGCACAAATCGCTCCGTTTCGTGACCGATGTAGAAAAATGCTTTCAGCATAAGTGGTTACTTGACAAAAACTAACTACCTTTGCGAGGAATAGATAGAGAAATATAAACTTCCAAAATAGAGATACTCAAATATGAAAAAGTCAGTATTTTTTATTTCGTCATTGGCTGCCATCGCATTGTTAGGTTCTTGCAAGCCCAAACAAAGCACATATCGCCAAGTGTATGAACAAGCGAAGCAAAGAGAAATTGCTCAAAACCAAAATTCCAACCAAGCTCCGGAAGCCACGGAAGACAATGTAATCGTTTCTAAACCTGTACAATCGTCCGTTTCACTCCGAAGAGAACGTTTGAATGCCGTAGATGGAGAGGATGCCAATCGTCTCAAAAAATATAGCGTGGTAATCGGCAGTTTCCAGAATAAAACCAACGCTCAGTCGCTCAAAGAGCGCATGGAGGCTGCCGGATTTCAACCCGTACTTGCTTCCAATGAATATGGTATGATCCGTGTTATCGTAGCAAGTTTTCCCACCCGAGAAGAAGCCGTATCGAGCAGAGAGCGCATCAAACAACAATTTGCTCCTCAATTCCAAGACGCTTGGCTCTTAGAATTGGCTCGTTAAATGGATATACAGGAGAAAAAACAATTAGTCAGCCACAATACTTTCCAAATAAGTGTTGTGGCTGATTGGTGGGTCGCATACTCCTCTCTCGAAGACCTGGATCGCCTTTCCCGAGACGAGTATTTCTTATCACAGCCCTTTCTGCCCATTGGAGAGGGAAGCAATCTTCTCTTTCTAAAGGATTTTCACGGAGTGCTTCTCTACTCCCAAATAAAAACAATAGATCTATTGCACCAGTCTGAGAACCACGTGTCTGTCAGGGTTGGTTCGGGTGTCATATGGGATGACTTTGTGGTGTGGGCGCTTGACCACGGTTACAATGGGGTGGAAAATCTCTCCTGGATACCGGGAACCGTAGGAGCTTCTGCGGTACAAAACATCGGTGCCTACGGAGCTGAAGTAGAGCAGTTCATCGAGTCCGTCGAGACATTCGACCTCAAAACCGGAAAAGAACAACGCTTTTCCCGAGAAGAATGCTGCTATGCCTACCGAGACAGTATTTTCAAAAAAGAAGAGTACAAGCATCATATTGTAACCCACGTAGTATTTTCTCTGCCTAAGGATGGAGCAGTCAATCTCTCCTATCAAGCGATCAAAGATTATTTCTCACAGGAGACGCCCACACCTCAAGCCGTGCGCCAGGCCGTTATAGAGATAAGGAAGTCGAAACTACCCGATCCGAAAGAACTCCCCAATGCAGGAAGTTTCTTTATGAATCCGATAATTGCCATTGAAGAGTTTGAACGGATAAGAGAAAAGTATCCCAATCTGCCCCACTACTCCGCAGAAAAGGGAGTTAAGCTGTCTGCAGCATGGTTACTGGATCAAACAGGATTAAAAGGATATAAAAAGGGACAAGTGGCAACCTATGACCGACAACCCCTAATCCTTGTCAACATGGGGAACGCCACGGGAAGCGAAGTGGCAGCATTTGCTCAAGAATTATCCGACAAAGTATTTGAAAAGTTTGCCATTCGTTTGACTCCCGAAGTTCGATACGTAGGCTGACAATATGGAATAAGTGCTAAGATTTGGCTATTTAAGATAGGATTGCGACATTTGACTTTATGAATAAGCTGCGCTCTATAACGCTATTGGGGTCTGGCACCAGCACGGGAGTGCCCGAGGTAGGTTGTTATTGCGCCACGTGTCTGAGCAAAGATCCCAAAGACAAGCGTACACGCACCTCCATACTCTTAGAAACCACACAAGGGAAGCGCATCCTCATTGATTGCAGCCCCGACTTTCGACAGCAAGCCATTACCCACGGCATTGACTCTTTAGATGCCATACTCCTCACCCATGAGCACTACGATCATGTGGGAGGGTTGGACGATTTGCGCACTATTGCGTGGCTCAAAGATCTACCCATATATGCCGAAGAAAGCGTACTCGACTCTGTGCGCCACCGCCTCCATTACTACTTCAATCCGCATCCTTATCCCGGGACGCCTCGTTTAACGCTGAATGTTATCGACGAACACTGTTTTGAGATCGAGGAGCTTCTATTCACCCCCATACGTATGTTGCATGGACGGCTTCCCATTCTCGGGTTTAGGGTGGAAAACATTGCTTTTATCACCGATTTGAAAACAATAGAGCCTGAAGAAGTGGCAAAAGCAATAGGCGTGGATACCCTTTTTGTAAACGGATTGCGCTATACCAAACCACACCCAACGCACCAAACCATAGAAGAGGCAATAGCTTTGGCCCAAGCCATACAGGCAAGGCAAACGTTTATTATACATCTCTCGCACCATGTGCCACCGACAAAAGAGCTGAATAATCGGCTACCTTCAGGTATATCCGCCTCTTTCGACGGACTTCATTTAGTGGCGAACGAAGAGGGGAAATATATCCCCAATGCGCAAAGAAAATCTGACTATATGGATGAGAGACTTCCTTACCACTATCAAGACTGCGGACATATTGAATATGAAACAGCCTACCAACTCCAAAAAGAACTTTTTGAGATAGGCATTGCGCACAAACAAGCCAAGACCCAAGCAGAAAATCACTTGCTTTTTTGCGAGCATGAACCCGTCTTTACTCTGGGAAAGCATGGCAATGAACAAAATATGCTCCTTACGGAAGAGCTTCTGACACAAAGAGGTGTTAAGTTGCACCGTATCGATCGAGGTGGCGATATTACCTATCACGGTCCCGGACAGATCACAGGCTATCCGATCTTCGACATAGAACAGTTTGGCATGGGCATCAAGCAATATATTTATACCATAGAGGAGTGCATCATAGAAACGTTGTTGCTCAATGGGATCATAGGCGAACGCTTAGAGGGAGCAACGGGCGTTTGGATAGAACCGCACACGCCTCGGGCAAGAAAAATTTGTGCCATAGGAGTGCACGCCTCTCGTTTTATAACTCTGCACGGCTTTGCCCTTAATGTATTCACAGACCTCTCCTACTTTTCATGGATCAATCCTTGTGGGTTTACCAACAAAGGAGTTACTTCCATGGAGCAAGAGATGAAGTCTGTGACTTCCATGGAACTGGTCAAACAACAACTTGAAGCTGCCTTTAGGCGACATTTCTCTACCGCTTATCGGAAGCACAACGGAATGTAAAAAAACTCATCGAACGCATCTATCTCTCCTAACTGCATACAATTAAAAACAACGGGAGAAAACAACAAAAAAACTCAATATACAACATGAACAAAAAGATAAAAGCAGCCATCGTAGGCTATGGTAATATAGGCAAATACACATTGGAGGCGATCAACAATGCAGAAGACTTCTCATTGGTTGGCGTAGTTCGTCGCAATCCCAACGAAGAGCAACCTCAAGAACTCTCCGGCATACCCGTTGTTGGTGCTATCGAGGAATTGCAGGGAGTAGATATTGCTTTCTTATGCGTACCCACACGTTCTGTGAAAAAATATGCCATAGAAGCTCTTTCTCAAGGAATTGCAACGGTGGACACATTCGATATACACAGCGACATAGTGGCATTGAGACGCTCTTTGCATCAAGTGGCTTGCCAAAACAATACCACTGCCATCGTCGCATCAGGCTGGGATCCGGGAAGCGATTCCGTTGTGCGCACCATGATGGAAGCCATCGTACCCAAAGGTATTACCTACACCAACTTCGGTCCCGGCATGAGCATGGGACATACTGTGGCGGTGAAAGCCATCGAAGGAGTAAAAAAAGCCCTCTCCATGACCATACCTGTTGGTACCGGCATACACCGACGCATGGTGTACATTGAGTTGGAGAAAGGATACACCGGCGAAGAAGTGGCACAGCGCATCAAATCGGACAACTATTTCAAAAACGATGAAACCCACGTGCTTGTGGTGGACAATGTGGACGCCCTCATCGATATGGGACACGGAGTGCACATGACGCGCAAAGGCGTATCGGGCGCAACGCACAATCAGCTCCTCTCATTCGATATGAAAATCAACAATCCTGCCCTCACGGCACAAGTAATGGTTTGCTCGGCACGCGCCGCTCTGCGTCTTTCGCCCGGTGCATATACTCTGCCCGAGGTACCCCCCATTGATCTCCTTCCCGGTGATCGAGAACAATGGATAGAGAAACTATGTTAAACCTAATGTAAGAGATTATGACACCTATTCTAAACGCTATACTTTGGGATGTTGATCCGGCTCTCTTTTCGTTCTTTGGGCGAGAAGTGCGTTGGTATGGATTGCTGTTCGGCATCGGACTTTTCTTCTTGGGTCCGTGGATTGTGCACCACATATGGAAGCGTGAAAAACTTCCGCAACCTTGGTATGACAAGCTCTTTGGCTATGTTGTGTTGGGCACGATCATCGGGGCACGATTGGGACATTGTCTCTTCTACGAACCTCTTTACTACTTGGCTAACCCGATAGAAATACTTTACGTTTGGGAAGGTGGTTTGGCAAGCCATGGAGGCACGTTGGGCATCATCCTTGCCATTTGGATATATTCCCGAAAGGTTACACACAAGCCCATGGTATGGACCTTGGATAGATTGGCTGTGCCCGTGGGACTGGTCGCTGCCCTCATTCGCATGGGTAACTTGATGAACAGTGAAATATTCGGAGAACCCACCTCTCTGCCCTGGGCTTTTCAATTTGTCCGCTCCCCCGAATACATTCGCTTGGGGACATCGCTCGGTGTGCATCCGACGGCTATCTATGAAGCAATTGCCTATTTACTTGTTTTCGCTGTTTGCATGTGGCTCTATTGGAAGAGAGATGCCGCCCGACAACGTCCGGGGCTCATCGTTGGCTTCTTCCTTTTCGGGGTCTTTGCGTCTCGTTTCCTCATCGAAAGTGTCAAGTTGGTACAAGAAGCGTGGGAGTTGCAAATGGTTGAAAGCATGGGCATCAATCAGGGGCAGTTGCTCAGCATTCCATTCATTGCAGTGGGTATTTACTTGATGATACGTGCCTTGCGCACACCTCAACAAGGCGGGGAGCATAAGAACGCTTCTTCCGCACATTAAAGGAGATTAGTAATCAAATAAAATATAGTTATTCGTTAGACATGGTTCCACAAATAAGTATTACCGACTCTATTTATTATGTAGGTGTCAATGACCGCACCAAAGATTTATTCGAGAGCTTGTGGCCTCTTCCTTATGGGGTTAGCTACAACTCATATCTCATCGTAGATGAAAAAATTACCTTGGTCGATACGGTAGACATCTGCTACTCGGAGCAATTTTTCAGACAAATCGAACGTGTAATAGGAGATAAACCCATCGACTATCTCATCGTGAACCATATGGAACCCGACCACAGCGGATCCATAGGTATGCTCAAACGCCGCTACCCTAATATGCAAGTGGTGGGTAATAAGAAAACATTCACCATGCTGAAGGCTTATTATCCCGACATTACGAGCGACTTGGTAACCGTAGCCGAGGGGGATACTATCGATACGGGACGCCACAAACTCACTTTCGTAATGGCTCCTATGGTGCACTGGCCCGAGGTTATGTTCACCTATGACTCTACCGACAAGGTGCTTTTCTCTGCCGATGCGTTCGGCACATTCGGCACTTTGGATGGGCATATCATCGACAGCCAACTCGACATTGAGCACTACTATGAAGAGATGTATCGTTACTATGCCTGCATCGTGGGGAAATATGGACCATTTGTACAGAAAGCTCTTCAAAAATTCCAAGAGCTCAATCTCCCCATCGACAAGGTGTGCTCTACGCACGGACCTATATGGACCAACTTCGGATTTGAGCGTGCCTATGCCATCTATGACCAACTGAGTCGTTACGCTACGGAAAAAGGAGCGGTAATTCTCTATGGAAGTATGTATGGCAACACCACTGTGATGGCAGACACCGTTGCACGCGGATTGGGTGCTGCCGGCATTAAGAATGTGGTATGCTACGATGTATCGCGCACCAACCCTTCGTACATTTTGCGCGATCTTTTCCGCTATCGAGCATTCATCATAGGAAGCCCCACTTATAGCAACGAGATTTACATGCCCATTCTCAATGTGCTCAACATGATCCGTTTGCGCGAAGTAAAAGATCATATCTGTGCTGTTTTCGGCTCTTGCACTTGGGCAGGACAAGCGGTTCGCAAAATAGTGCCCATAACGGAAGAGCTCAACTGGGAGTTGGTGGGCGAACCTGTGGAACAGATGGGAGCTCCCGAGGAAGCTGACTTGCAAAAGGCTTTCGATCTGGGGCAAGCCGTGGCAAAGCGTCTCAACGAACTCTACGACTAAAAAGACCACATGAATGCCTTGGGTGAAGTCCTACTTGTTCCAAGGCTCATCGTATACGACTCCCCAAAGGGCGGATAAAGAATGGGATAAACCTGCCCGTAAGGATAGATCACTACTCTAAAAGAAACCTCCCGATGGTTCAATACCATCGGGAGGTTTTGTTATACCCATATGTGGGTTATCTCCAAAGGGATGCGACACCTGTCCCCAAGCGTCTCCTTCAGATAAGTGCTTGGGCAGGGGATGCCTTGGGTGCAACTCCGCATGAGCCGCACCCCATGCACCCCTCAAGCATTAGGGTCGGACGAGCACTTTGCGCACAGCGCCGTTGCTTAGGCGGATGATGTTCACACCGGGCTGCAGCGATCCGATGCGGTGACCATCTACCGTGTAGATCGCTACGATAACGGCATCACTCTCCTCGGTGAGTACTTCCTCAATGGCTACGGGTTCACTGCCCGCATACCCAGGGGTGAGGGCTGCTTTGCCATCTTCAGAGAGCTTCCATTCTCTCGCAGTCCATCCGCGCAGGTCCGCAGCTGCTACTTGGTTCTTGTCGCATACGTTCTCCTCCTCGGGGAGTATCTTTCCTTCGGCCTCTTTCATGAAAGACACAACCACGAAACTGCCCTTGTATTTCTCGCCACTACGGTCGGGGAGAGATGCTATGAGTGCATCCATGGCAGCCTTATCGGCGATTTTATTCTTGTGGCAGTAGAGGGTGTACAGCTTTTTGTTCTGCGAGAGATCAAGTGCCGTGAGTTGATTGCCTACACAATAGATAAGCGTCAGTTCCGTGTTCTTAGACACATCAAGTGCCGTAAGTGAAGTATTGTTGCATCCCAATTCTTGCAGCTTCGTATTCTGCGACAGGTCGAGTGACGTGAGTGGATTGTCGGAGCATCGCAATTCTTGCAGCTCCGTATTCTTCGATAGGTCGAGTGACGTGAGCTTATTGCCGTGGCAATATAATTGTTTCAGTTTCGTATTCTGCGACAAGTCGAGTGTCTTGAATTGGCTATTCCAGCAGCTGAGCACTTTCAGCTGTGTATTCTTCGACAGGTCAAGTGCCGTAAGTGGAGTATTGTAGCAAAGTAAATCTTGCAGCTCCGTATTCTTCGATAGGTCGAGTGCCATGAGTGGATTGCCGAAGCATAATAATGTTATCAGTTTCGTATTCTGCGACAAGTCGAGTGTCTTGAATTGGCTATTCCAGCAGCTGAGCACTTTCAG
>JBGZIN010000034.1:0-10500 GCA_041848345.1 Porphyromonas sp. | reverse complement strand
ACCCATTCAGAGAATGCTTTCCATTTACTAATTGCCCGTTTAAGGTATCATGAACAGTCTTTGCACTTCATAATTGAGCGGGAATAGGCATTGAGTGTGCCAATCTCCTCCCAACTTTCTGCATGAGAGTTGGGAGTTTTTCCTAATCAATTTTTCCGGGAATTTATTCTTGTATTAAGGTCCGACATTCAACTTATGGGGAGTAATCATTAACTTTGTCATACGTAGAGAGTGTGCTTGTTGGAATGGAGCAGGTAGAGTATAAACCATTGGCGGAGAGGATGCGCCCGAAATCTTTGGAGGAGTATGTAGGTCAGCAACACTTGACCGATGCCACCACGCCATTGGGACGGATGATTCGTTCGGGTAAAATCCCTTCTTTAATACTTTGGGGTCCTCCGGGGGTGGGCAAGACTACACTGGCAGAACTTTTGGCACACTCCGTGGAAGCTCCGTTCTATAAGTTGAGTGCCGTAGGCTCGGGAGTGGCAGAAGTGCGCCGAGTATTGGAGGAAGCCACGCAAGCAACTTCGGGGCTTTTCGCCGCTAAGGCTCGACCTCTTCTTTTCATAGATGAAATCCATCGCTTTTCCAAAAGCCAACAAGATTCTCTTCTTGCAGCCGTAGAGCGAGGTTGGGTAACGCTTGTAGGAGCAACAACGGAGAATCCTTCATTTGAAGTTATTCGCCCCTTGCTCTCACGGTGTCAGGTATTTGTGCTCAATCCATTGGGAGAAGGTGATCTTCGTGCACTTTTGCATAGAGCCATTGAAACGGATGTGATTCTGAAAGCTCGCTGCGTAGAACTGCGAGAAGACCAACGACTTATTGCTTATTCGGGCGGAGATGCACGCAAATTACTCAATCTTTTGGAGATGCTCATCACCTCTTCGGCAGCAACTCCTCTCGTGGTTGATAATCAGTTGGTAGAGGCAACAATAACTCGTCAGCCTGCAGCTTTCGATAGAGATGGTGAGCTGCACTACGACATAGCTTCTGCCTTTATAAAAAGTATCAGAGGGAGCGATCCGGATGCTGCACTCTATTGGATGGGGCGATTGATAGAAGGGGGAGAAAACCCTCGTTTCATAGCTCGTAGAATAGTGATTGCTGCGGCGGAAGACATCGGGCTTGCCAACCCGAACGCTCTGGTTATAGCCAATGCCGCGGCTCAAGCTGTGGATTTTATCGGTTGGCCCGAGGGACGCATTCCTTTGGCGGAAGCTGTGGTCTATTTGGCGGCTTCGCCCAAAAGTAATTCCGCTTATATGGCGATCAACAGTGCTTTGAAATATGTGCGCGAAACAGGTAATCTCTCCGTGCCGATGCATTTGAGAAATGCGCCGACGGAGCTGATGGAACGTTTGGGATATGGTGCCGACTATAAATATCCGCACGACTATGATAAGCATTATGTGGCACAGGAGTATATGCCCGATCAAGCGCGTGGTATGCGTTTCTATCATCCACAAATCACCGGAGCTTCGGAGCGACACTTAAAGGATTATCTCTCCTTTGTACAAGAAAAATCAGAGGTGGAAAAACAAGAAAAAGAAAGAAATAGTTAGAATGAAAAGCATGAATTTATTAGCTAAAAGCGGTCGCTTTGTATTGTGCGCAGTATTGTTTGGCACGCTTTTTTCCGCTTGTCGCACCGTACCTGTTTCGGGGCGCAGATCATTGAATTTGGTTAGCGAAAGCGAGATTATTCAGAGTAGTAAGGCTCAATATGTGAGTTATGTGGCTCAAATGCCCCATAGTGATGACCCCGTGAAAGTGCAACGGGTGGAGCGAGTGTGTCGCAATATAGCCAATGCCGCCACTCAGTATCTGAACACCAACGGTATGCAATCTCTGGCACAACAGATGGAGTGGCAGTTTACTCTTATTGCCGATCGTCGCATCAATGCTTTTTGTATGCCGGGAGGGAAGATTGTCATATACACGGGCATATTGGCACTCTGTGATACCGATGCAGAGTTGGCAACCGTGGTTTCACATGAAGTAAGCCATGCCATAGCGCAGCATAGCAACGAACGGCTCAGTACGGAGATTTTGCGTCGAATGGGAGCACAATTGTTGGGACAGGCTGTGGGCTCTTCTTCGGCATTGACACAAACTGTCATTCAGCAAGCATACGGACTGGGATCGCAAGTTTTGATTTCTCTTCCTTATAGCCGCACCCAAGAGCATGAGGCAGATCAGATGGGGTTGGTATTTATGGCAATGGCGGGTTATAACCCACAGGAAGCCACCTCTTTTTGGCAAAAGATGGCGCAACAAGGAGCTTCTTCCACGCCAGAGTTGTTGAGTACGCACCCCAGCGATCAGAAGCGTATCCAAAAGATAGGGGAGTATATGCCCAAAGCACTGCCTTACTATGAAACTTATAAAAAGAACAATCCGGAGAAAAATAACACGCAAGTAGGGGAACAAAAAGCCGGAGAAAAGAAAGCAGGAAGCGCATCTTCCACGACAAAAAATACCGCACAAAAGAAGAAAACAACTGCAAAAAAGCAACCTAAAAAATGAATAGATACGACCTTTTGGCACGCCTACTGCCCGAAATCAGCGCATTTGAGGAGCTTACCGAGCAGAAGGAGGGCTGTTCTTTGGCTGAATTTGCCGCATTTCTTACCGAGCGAGCCAAACATGAAAAACTTTCGGAGCATCACCCCTCTTCTGTGGAGGTGAGAGCCACCACAATAGATGCTTTGGTGGCACAGGATTTGAGCTTCCTTTTCCGCTATATGAGGGGCTATTTCAAAAAGGCACTCAAGAAGAGTGCTTTGCTTACCATGGAGGAATACACCTATTTGGTTTGTCTGCTTCGCCACCCGACGATGACGAAAACGGAGCTTAATAACATCAACGTTATGGAAAAGACATCGGGAGCCGAAGTGATCAATCGTTTAGTGAAGAATGGCTTTGTTTCTCAGAGGGTTAATGACAGCGATAGAAGAAGTTTTTATGTCTCGATTACGGACAAAGGGCGTGAGGAATTGACGAAGATTTTCCCTCAGTTACAGCTTGCCGTGAGGGTCTTGTTTCACCCTCTCACGAAGGCACAAAAAAGTGTTTTGCACAATATTCACCATGTGTTGGATGTGCATAACAGATATCTTTTCATGGAGCACCATGACGATTCTTTGGAGGAGCTTACCGCACTGCTCACAACAGAGCAATGTGACTCATCTGAGGAGATTAATACATTGAACAATTAACTTTTCAACAAAAACTATGCTAACAATCAATCAAAAACAATCATTCGATGTGGTTATTTCAGAACAACATTCGGCGATAACAGTGGGTTCCGGTGATCTGCCCGTATTGGGCACTCCGGCTATGATAGCTCTGATGGAACAAGCCTCTGTACGTTTGGTAGCACCGCATTTGGAGGAGGGCACCTCCACTGTGGGCATTCATTTGTCCGTGGAGCACCTCAAAGCCACCCCCATGGGCGCCAAGATTACCGTTTCGGCAGAGCTGACTGCCATAGAGGGGCGCAAACTGACTTTCGCTCTTCGTGCAGAAGATGAAAAGGGTGCCGTTATCGGAGAGGGCACTTTGGAGCGTTTTATTATTGATAAAGAGCGTTTCATGGCGAAGCTTGCTTGAGAATGGTAGGATTCGCAGAAAGATTATACCCTCTGCTTAATGTCTCTTAATGACCGATGAATGGTGTATTACTCCGATTGTGGAGAGGCGGGTTAGACATTTTGTCGAGAACATGATGGTTGCCGTTTAGGAAGAGCTTGGCTCTTTACTTCCGAAGAAAATTTCTTTTGAATGCATTCATAAGTTTCAATGAATGCATTCTTTTTTGTATTTGCCAATAGAGAAATGAAGGGATTAATTCTTGAGGTCGTTAGCTTGACTAATAACCCCCGATACTTTGCTGTGTATCGAGGGTTTTGAGGGATGATGAACGCGTGGTATTTATCGCACGCGACCACCAAATTCGTAATACGTAGAGAAGTTGTTGATACTATTAGTCCGCTTAGGTCGTGCGTTTATGGGATCATTTGCAGCAGGCGGTCAATGAGAGATCGGTCATTTTTCAATCGAGGCACTTTATGTTGTCCCCCCAATTTACCTTCTGCCGTAAGATAGGCGTTGAATGTACCCGAAGGAGCTACGTATAGCTTGAGGGGAAGAAGAGTCATATTGTTGTAGCTCTTGGCATCATAATCGGAGTTTTCTTCCCGCAGTAGTTCGTGCAGTCGGGAGGCGAAAGCTTCGGCATTTTCGGGTGCATTGTCAAATTCGATTACCCAATCGTGTCGCCCTCGTCCCTCTTCGTTGAGGAAATAGGGGGCAGCCGTGTAATCTCGAACTGTAACACCGAATTCTTGTGCCGCTTTGGAGAGTGCTGCATCTGCATTGAATACCATCAATTCCTCGCCAAAAGCGTTTATATATGAGGCTGTACGTCCCACAATTTTTATCTTATAAGGGTGGGTTTCTGTGAAACAAATCGTATCGCCAATCATGTAGCGATACAAACCGCCCAGGGTGCTGATGAGTAGGGCATAGGTGGTGCCTGCTTGCACTCCTTCCAAGGGAATGACCTGAGGATTTGTTTTGTCCAATTCGCTCAATGGTATGAACTCGTAGTAAATGCCATAGTCGAGCATGAGTAGCATCCCGGCATCGGTGGGATCGTTTTGGATGCCAAAGAACCCTTCCGAGGCATTGTAGGTCTCTCTGTATTGCATCCGAGAGTGTGGGATGAGACGGTTGTATTCCTCTTTATAGGGTAGGAAGCTGATACCGCCATGGAAGAAAACTTCGAGGTTTTCCCATACCTCCGATAAGGTTTCTTTGCCTGTGTGCTCCAATACTCCCTTGATTAGGTGCAGCATCCATGAAGGCACTCCCGACAGACTGCCTACGTTGGCATAGGCAACTTCCCGAACGATTTGCTCCATTTTGCTTGTCCACTCGTTCATGAGTAGGGTCGATTTGGAGGGTACTCGTATCATACTCCCGAGTGAAGGCATCTTTTCGATGAGTATGGAGCTGAGGTCTCCTTGAGAGATATTTGCCGTGAGGGAAACCGGCTTTTGGCTACCACCCAGAGTGAGTCCTTTCGTTGCGAAAAAATGACTGTCGGGACGAGTCGATAGGTAGAGCCAGAGCGCGTCGGAAGCTCCTTTGAAGTGGCAGGCTTGCAGGTGTAGCCCATTCACGGGCAGTCGTTTGCTCCGTCCTGCCGATGTGCCGCTTGAAACGGCAAAGCGATCGCATCCCCCTTTTACGAGTATGTTGCGTTCTCCTCGGATCATTCGCTCGGTATAGGGAGAGATGTCGTCATAGGATGCAACGGGCAGTAGGCGAGCATAATCTTCCGGAGTATGAACTGTATGGGCGTTGTATTGTCGTCCATACTCAGTCGCTTGCAGGCAGCGCAGCACTCTTTTGAATTGTCGCTCTTGCAATGACAATGCCTGCGTATTGTAAGTTTCTATGGTACGAAGACGCATGGACATTGCCGTGTAAATCAGTCGGGTAAAAGCATCCATAGTGAAGTGTTTGTTAGTTGTTGGCACGGATTGTATCTACTGCCACAAGGCGATCGTAGCGCTCTCCTTGCGGACGATAGTAAACAAAACTACTGTAACTATTGCTTGTGGTGTAGAAGTTTCCTTCTGTATAAGTGGTTGAGAAGTGTTGGCGGTCGGCAGAAGAGAGATAGGTGAAAGAGACATATCCGCCTTTGAGCAACAATCGTCCTTCATAAGCCCCAAGTTGAGGGTTGAAGGAAAGCCTCCGCTCCTCCAAGGGAAGCGAGTCAAACGCCTCACCGAATAGGTAAACCTCTTGATCGGAGGGTAGAGGAGGACTATAATAGCAGAAATAGACTTCGTAGTAATCCGTATTGATGTTGCTATCACCGCCCACTCCTACGGAACGTATCACATAACGTCCGTCGGCATCTTGGTTGGAGAGATAGGAGAGATGGGCACGATTGCTTTGGGGATAGAGGTGTAATTGGGTGTTGTCTCCCTCTGTTGTAATACGTTCAATGCCCATGCCGGTAAGTTGATCGTTCAGGATTTCATAGGCATAGTATTCATTCCCGGCTGCAAACAACGCTCCTTGTGCATATCTATATTGATAATGATGGTTGCTTATATGCGACGGTATCGAGAGAAAAACAGCATTGTCATGACGACTGTTTTGTCCTACTGCGAGGGTAAACTCTTGGGTCGGATTGGTAACTCTGAGTTGGTCTGTTTTCAGAGATAGATCCACTTGTTGTGTGGTGGCATAGCTATCTTTTGAGGTTACGAATGCCACCTCGGAGTGCAGTTCTGCAAGAGGCTCCAATAGTGCAAAAGCAACCTCCAAATAGGGTGTTTCTGCACTTCCGTGGGCGGGATAGATTTGAAGGAGGTAATTCCCCGAAAGAATGGGCTGCGAGGGCGCCGAAGCATCCAAGCGCAGTGTGTAGTGGCGATAGGCGACTTTGGTAGCTTCGGAGAGCTGGCTGTCGTTGATCTCTCCACTCGTAAAGCCACGGATATATTCCGAAGAAGCAAGTTCGCTCTCCTCCCATCGGGCTGATTGATGCTTCAGAGTATAGTGCATCGGGAGTAGTTCTCCGCCTAAAATGTCAAACTCAATGACAAGCGACTCTCCCATGGAGGGAATGTAGTAGGGAAAAGGGCGCCAGGAAGAGCTCCCCGCAACAGAGACGTTTAGCCCGGCAACCGAATTATGCAGCAATCGAGTGGGGAAAAATGGGGTACCCCAACACTCTCCGACAGGTATCAATAACGCCATCCATAAGAGGATTAAGTACAAACAACGCCGTTTCATTCGGCAAATATACTTAATTTCGGAGTGCAAAAAAGTTTTTAATCATCAACTTCGTAGAAAGGGATGGGAGGCGAAAAGGGAAATACTGTTGTGAACAGCCACCGAGATCATGTGGAAGAACGGATAAATCTGATAATGGAGTGGACGGAGGCATCTATCCATCTCTCGGCAGATCGCATTCTTTTAGGCAGCTCTCCCATTCCCAAAGATTTGCGGAGCGATGTTGTGCGTCAGCTCTCTTATCGATCCAAGATGTGGGCAAAGTATCCGACTTTGTTTGCTCAAGGGCTTTATCTCCCTGCGGGGATTGCCTACGAGCAGTCTTCCGGCGAAGCAACGGCACGCTATAAGAAGCATTACGTGCGAGAAAAAGAGGTTTTGGTGGATGGTACGGGCGGTTTGGGAATAGACTTTTCCATGATGGCTCAAGCTGCGCAAAAGGCTGTTTACATAGAGCGAGAGGAGCAATTCGTTACTGCCGCACGGTACAATGTGCCTCGTTTATTGCTTTCGGAGAAGAATGTTGATCTAACCATCGAGCAAGCGGATATGTGCCATTCTCTTAAATCGATAGTGGATAGAGGCACTACGCTTCTCTACTTTGATCCTGCACGTCGTTCGGAAGGGGGGCAACGCACCTATGCTTTGGAGGATACGGTGCCTAATCCCGTTACTATGGTCGATGAATTGAAGCAGTTGGGCTACGAAGGACGCCTTTTGGTCAAACTCTCTCCGATGATTGATATAACGGATACGCTCAGACAGTTGCCGATGCTCACCCATATAGAGATTATTGTACATCAAGGTGAGGTTAAGGAGCTTTTGGGGTATGTGGAAGACTTAAACCAACGAAAGGGCGAGGATGAAATACCCATTAGAGTAACTTCGTTGGCAGACTTGGGGGAGGTTGCCCACTCATTTGCCGGCTCTTTGAAAGAGGAGCGTACCTACTCGTCGCTTACGGCATCGGGAGTGGGAGAGTATTTGTACGTACCTCATGCGGGAGCTTTTAAGAGCGGACTCTATAAAACATTGGCTCATCGCTGGCAAGTGAAGGAGTTACACGTTAATTCACACCTCTATACGGCAGATAAAGTTTGCACGGAGTTTCCCGGTAAATGCTATAAAGTCGTAGAGGTATTGCCTTTTCACGCAAGCATGTTGAAACGTTTGCACAAAAGCATTCCCGAAGCCAACTTTTCGGCACGTAACTTTCCTTTGAAGCCGGAACTGTTTTATGCTAAAAGCCACATCAAACAGGGCGATGCCGTACGTCTGTTTGGAACTACTTTGGGGAATGGCGATGCCGTAATTCTTCGGCTGCAATCAGTGGATCCTTTTGTTGATTTACAAAACCCTCCTCTCAATGAAAGTTAATCCCTCCTTGAGCGAAGAATATATATCGACGAAGGAGAACCAATGCGCCAACTCTTGATATAATCTTCCCTTGTTCAGCTATTCTGCAAATCCATATAGTCATTCACGGATGTGTTGGTGCTTGGCAGAAATTCCACCCGATCTGTCGGATTTTTCTTTGGGAAAGTTTAGAACAGCGAAAGGAAGTTTTTTAGTTGCAGCGTAGCGGATGTCTCGATTTCTTGTTGGCTACCCTCCCAGTTTTTTATCCCTTTGTGTAGGAAGAGTATATGATCTCCGATATTGTGTACGGAGTTCATATCGTGCGTATTGATAACGGTGGTTATTTCAAACTCAATGGTCAGATCCCTGATGAGTTCGTCTATGCTTCCTCCCGTTTTAGGGTCTAAGCCGGAATTGGGTTCGTCGCAGAATAGGTATTTGGGGTGGTTCACTATGGCACGTGCCAGGGCGGCACGCTTCATCATTCCTCCACTAACCTCCGAAGGATATTTATCTGCAGCCTGTTCCAATCCCACCTTTTTGAGGTATTCCATTGCTTGGCTTTTGCGATAGTTAAGGGGTTTGCGCACAAAAGCATCGAGGGGGAAGCGTACGTTTTCCAAGATGGTCATGCTGTCGAATAGGGCAGAACCTTGAAACATTACACCCATGTTTTGGCGCAACGTTTTGGTTTGCTCTTTGGTAAATTGGCAAATATCCACTCCGTCGAAAAGTATCCTCCCGGAAGTCGGTTCGATCAGACCAATGAGGCTTTTGAGCAGGACAGTTTTTCCCGCACCGCTTCGCCCTATAATTAAGTTGGTGGTGGCAGGTTTGAAGACGGCATCGACGCCACGCAGCACTTCTTTGTCGTCAAAGCTTTTGGTGAGTTGCTCTACTACAATCATAAACTAAGAGGATCAAATCAAATGAGTAACAAATTGGTGAGTAGCACGTCGGCAAGAAGGATCAGTACACTGCCGGTGACCACAGCATTGGTACTTGCCTGCCCCACTGCGAGCGCACCCCCCTTGACCGTGTAGCCGAAGTAGCTGGCTCCCGATGTGATGATAAACGCATATACAAGTGCCTTGATGATGGAATAGACAATGTTGTAAGGCTTGAAATAAAGCTGCATACCATACTCAAAATCGCTGGCTGTCATGTTTGGCGTTACGAAAGTTGCCAAAAATCCACCTCCAATGGCAGTTGCCATACTAATGATGGAGAGAATGGGGATGAAGAGCAACAATCCCGCTATTTTGGGAAGGATCAGAAAATTTGCCGAGTTGATACCCATCACTTCGAGGGCGTCGATTTGCTCCGTTACGCGCATAGTGCCCAGTTCGGAGGCAATGCTTGATCCAATTTTACCTGCCAAAATGAGACACATGATGGAGGAAGAAAACTCCAACAATACAATCTCTCGAGTGGCATATCCAATGGTAAAACGAGGGATGAAAGGAGAGCTCATGTTGATTGCCAACTGTATGGTGATTACCGATCCGATGAAGAATGAGATAATGACCACGATCCATATCGAACCTAATCCCATTTCGATGATCTCTCGAAACAGATGCTTGAAAAAAATACTCCAGCGCACGGGGCGTGTGAACACCTTTTTCATCAGTAGTGTGTACTGTCCCACATCGGAAAGCGCGCGGTAAAAGGGTTTCAAAATACTTTTCGACTCCATCATTGTTCAGATCTGTTTTTCAGTTGCTTGGGAGGCAAATCCTTTGTTCATGGTCCATCCTTGAGCCACAAGTGGCACCTGAGTACCATCTCGGGCAATGATACGGCACCCTTCGTCGGCATCGGTTACGTAACCGATGAGGGAAACTCCGGGAAAGTCTTGTATGTAATCGCTTGCCGCAATGGGTAGGGTAAAGAGTAGCTCGTAATCTTCACCACCATTTAGTGCTGCTGTAATGGGAGCTATATGCATGTCTTCGGCGGCAGCAACGGTTTCGTGGTCTATGGGGATGCGTTCTTCGTAGACCCGTATGCCCACTCCGCTTCGTTGTGCTATATGCAGAAGTTCGCTTGATAGACCGTCGGAAATATCCATCATGGAGGAGGGAAGTATGTTGCGCTCCGCCAAAAGAGATATTACATCTCCCCTAGCTTCGGGTTTCAGTTGGCGCTCAATGAGGTATTCTCTGCCTGAAAAGTCGGGGGTAAAATAGGGCGTTGGGTCTGCTTGAAAGACTTTTTTTTCTCGCTCCAAAAGAAGCAATCCCATGTAGGCTGCTCCTAAATTGCCCGTAACACAGATCAAATCGGTAGGTTGGGCTCCGTGACGATAGACGACTT
>JBGZIN010000033.1:0-6755 GCA_041848345.1 Porphyromonas sp. | reverse complement strand
TGGCTACAACCACAGCCAAACCACTCTCTTTCAGGTAACCTACAGCTCCCGCAATAGAAGGTACTCGACAAACGGGAATACGCATAAGAGCACCTGCCGATGCATTTACGGCGTCGGCTGTTACGGAAACACTCCCCCTTTCGGGAATAACTAAAGCGTGAGCCCCTGCGCACTCCGCAGAACGGGCTATGGCTCCGAAGTTGCGCGTATCTGTGATACCATCCAGTACCACGACCAGTGGAGAAGCTCCCTCCTCGTATAGATGGGGGATGAGCATATCCAAACGGCTGTAAGAAACTTGTGCGACGATTGCCACACAGCCTTGGTGCGCCCCACGTGTAAAGCGGTTGAGTCGTTCGGCAGGAACTTCCATAATGGGGATGCGAGCACGTCTTGCGGCATTCTTGATTACGCGGATTTCTTCCGATGCAATGCCCCTTCTGAGATAAATCTTGTCGATCTCTTGTCCTGCTTCGAGGGCTTCTTGTACGGAGTGTATCCCAAATATAATTTTCTCTTTAATCATTGTTCAATAGTTCTCTTGCGGCTGTTCGTCCGGCATCTGTAATTGTGTCGCCGCTGATTAAGCGTGCGATTTCATCTTCTCTTTCTTCGGGAGAGAGAAGTGTCAATTCCGTATGTGCGACTTGATCGGAATCATAGCGTTTGGCGATGCACATTTGTGCTTGACTGCGTGCAGCCATTTGAGGCAAATGGGTGATGGCTATAATTTGTAAATGCTGTCCCATGGATTGAAGTATTTTGCCCATTCGGTCTGCCACACGCCCCGATACACCTGTATCGATTTCATCAAATAGAATGGTAGGTAGTTGGTCTCGCTCAGCCAACATCGCTTTAACGGCAAGCATTACACGTGCTATTTCTCCCCCGGATGCCACTTCCCCGATAGGGCGTATATCCTTGGTTCCATTTGCTCCGAAAAGGAGGGTAACTCGGTCATAGCCATTAGGCGTCGGCGATGGAGTGGGGTCGATGGCAATTTCAATGAGTGCATGTGGCATCTCCAACTGATGGAGGTCTTTAGTCAAGCGTTGTGCTATTTGCTCGGCTGCTTTTTTGCGAACTTCTGAGAGTTGGGCGGCTGCGGCATCCATATTGCTTTGAGCATATTCCAAACGTTGCCGTGCTTCTCGCAGTAGATCGTCTTGATCTTCATGCCGCTGCAGTTGTTCTTTGAGTTGATCTCTCAACTCGATAAGTTCTCGACTGTTGGATACCCGATATTTTTGAATTAGTGTATGCAGTAGATCTAAGCGATCGGTTACTTGCTCCAAAAGTGCAGGATCAGCTTCTATATTCTCGGCTATGGAACCCAAATCTGAAGATATATCGTTCAATTCGATACGACATGAATGCAGTCGTTCGGCATATTCTTCCAAAGAACCCATCCTCTGAGCGGCAGCTTGCAGTGCACGCTCTGCTTGGAGTAATAGGGACAGTCCTCCATGGGTATCCCCATCAAGGTAATTGATGGATCCATAGAGATGTGTTTTTATTTCATCTGCATGGGAAAGTTGTTGTTCTTGTTCTACAAGTTCTATCTCTTCGTTATCTCGTAATTGGGCTTCAGTCAATTCATTGTATTTGAAAAGATTGTAGTCATACTCTTCTCTTCCTTTTTGGATTTCTTCGCTGAGTCGTGCCAAATCTTTTTGGGCAATCTTGTATAAGCTGTATGCCTCTTCGTAGTTCTGCAAGGGAGTAAGAGATGGGAGCATCTTGTCCACCATGCGCATTTGAAAAGAGGAACCCGTAAGGCTGAGATTTTGGTGTTGTGAATGGATGTCCAATAAAAGAGCACTTAGCTCGCCCAATTGGGTCAGAGAAACCGGAGTGTCGTTGATGAAGCACCGCCCCCGTCCCGTAGCGCTTATTTCTCGTCGTATCACGCATGAATCTCCGAAGTCGAAAGATAGTTCATTGGTTGTGAGCCACTCCCGAGCTTGATTGGGGATTGTGGTAAACTCGCCCTCCACATAACATTTGTTGGAGCCTTGTTTTATTACGGAACTATCACTGCGCCGCCCCAAAAGGAGAGACAAAGCACCCACAAAAAGACTTTTCCCCGCTCCTGTTTCTCCCGTTACGGATGTATATCCCGAAGAGAAAGAAACAGATAGATGATCGATCAATACGAAATTTGAAATCGTTAATTGGCTTAGCATAGTGCTTATGAGAGCATGAAACAAGTGTCGTTAGCGTTTTATTTGATCAAGGACATTGCCCTCTGTCGGATATATTTGTGTAAGCAGTTTGTAGGCAGCTTGCTTTTCTTCGGCAGTTGCCTCTTTTGCAATTTGTGCAATTTCCTGAAGTTTGGTTTGCGATACAACCATAAGCAAAGGGGAGAGAGAGACGGCTTTCCACGATAGTTCGAGGTCTTTCAAGCTCTCCAATAGCGAGGTGCGTCCGCGTTGTACGTTTGCCACCATTTCATCCAACCCTTTGCGATGATATTCATACCAAAACTTGCGAAACGGCTCTTGACGAGTATCATTGAGAGCCTCTGCAATAGCATACCGATTATAGTCGTTTTCAAAGGCCTTCCATCCCTTCCAATCTTGATTGGATGATGCCATGTTCACCAATTGACGCATTTCATTACGTGCCACATTACCTCCTTGTAACGAGAAACTATCATAGTCCAAAGCCAATATGAAATAGGCATAAAAAGCCACGGATGCAATCAAATTGCTGCCGATCTGATTACTGTTGTACTCTATAACGTCGAACGATTGATATTCAAAGTTTACATCTCGATCTCTATAAACGAGTAACGGAGATTGGTACGAGGCATTGTAGACAGGACGCTGGGCTGTTACATAGAGTTCAGCTTGATATTTGTATTCCTCCTCTACGGATATGAGGTTCAATGCAAAACTGCATTCGATACGTTCATTGGGAGAAAACTGTGCATTGGTCCATCGGGTATTGTTGAGCATATCCGAAAGCTGTCGTTCCAATTCTGCGAATTGTTGCTTATCGACAGCCCCCAATCGGTCCGCATTGATGGCAACTTTTGCCCTTAGCTCTTGTCCCGACCCTTGATAAGGGAACAACAAGGAGAGCAAGAGAGCTATGCTTGAAAGGCACTGCTTAATGTTCATTTGATCATTCGGGCTATGGCTTGTACGATGTCTTGAGCAACCTCCTCTTTGCTCTTTAGGGGGAAGTGTTGCACTTCGGAGGAGGAAAGCAAAGTGATTTTATTCGTTGTCCCTCCAAATCCGGCACCCTTTTCGGAAAGAGAGTTGAGCACCATGAGATCCATTCCTTTGGCTTTCATTTTGCGACGTGCCTCTTCTTCATCGGGAGTTGTTTCCAACGCAAAGCCCACCAATACTTGTCGGGCATCTCTTTTGTGTCCCAATGTGGCGGCTATGTCCGGGTTTTTGGTGAGGCGTAGCGTAAGTTCTTCGCCTAAATGTTCGCGCTTCATTTTTCCTTCCATTGGGGAAGCGGGTCGGTAATCGGCAACTGCTGCAGAGAATAAAGCAACGTCTGTTTGTTCAAAGAGAGCCTCCGAGGCAGCCAACATCTCAAGTGCCGTATTGACGCGGATGGTGGTTACTCCTTGAGGGGCTGCGAGAGCACAGGGACCCGAAACAAGTGTTACATGGGCACCCCACTGAGCGCAAACAGAGGCTAAAGCATAGCCCATACGTCCCGTTGAATGGTTGCCGATGAAGCGCACCGCATCTATGTTTTCGTAAGTAGGACCGGCTGTGATCAATACATTCTTCCCCGAAAGAGGAGTGCTTATATTTCCTTCGGAGCTTGGACAAAGTGCAGAGGTGAAGTAGTGTATAACCTCTTGTACGATCTGTTCGGGTTCTGCCATTCGCCCTTTACCTTCCAATCCGCTTGCCAAAAAACCGGCTTCGGCATCGATGATATGTACTCCTCTTTGACGCAGCATTGCCAAATTGTCCTGAGTGGCTTGGTGCGCATACATATCCAAATCCATAGCCGGAGCAATCCAGGTGGGAGCTTTCATGGACAGATAAGTGGTGAGAAGCATATTGTCCGCAATACCGTGTGCCATTTTTCCGATCGTTGCCGCAGAGGCGGGAGCGATGAGGAGCATATCTGCCCAAATGCCCAGAGCAACATGGCTGTGCCATGAACCATCACGACGATCAAAAAACTCAGATACCACAGGCTTGTTCGTAAGGGTCGAAAGGGTAAGGGGAGTGATAAACTCTTTCCCCGCAGGGGTCATAACCACTTGTACTTCAGCACCCTCTTTGATTAGGTTGCGAACGAGTATCGCCGCTTTGTAGGCTGCAATACTTCCGGTAATCCCCACGACTATATGTTTGCCTTGCAGTTTCATGAATTAGTTTTTGCGAGTAGCTTCCAGGTAGAGGCGTGTAAAATGTTTCTTGGTATCTTCGGAAAAATCCGACCCCAGTATCCAACCATAATACCCGGGTTCACTGAGTAGAACATCGTGCACCAAACGACCTTTGTGTTTGCCGAAATTGATAGTCGGTTCGTTCTTGTCGTTGAGTATGATGCGACCTGCAAGATCGACATTCTTATTCTGTTGCGAGAATTGCGAGAGAAATGCCACATCATTTTGCAGTTGGTCGGGATAGCGATCCAGCTGCGCTTTGAGCACTTCATAGGTGGCACGGGTGTCCGCTTCGGCGGAATGTGCTTGCGTCAAATCTGCATTGCAATAGAACTTATAAGCAGCTTCCAAGGTACGTTGCTCCATTTTGTGGAATATGTTTTGCACGTCAATGAAACGATATTGAGCTAAGTTTATCTCCACACCGGCACGAATGAATTCTTCGGCGAGCATGGGAATATCGAAGCGATTGGAATTGTATCCTGCAATATCGCATCCGACAAATTCGGCAGCCAAACTTTTGGCTATCTGACGAAAAGTGGGACAATCTTTAACGTCTTCATCCGATATGCCGTGCACAGCCGTTACTTCGGGCGGAATGGGGCATTCGGGGTTAAGACGTCTTGTTTTGCTCTCCTCTTTGCCGTCGGGAAAAATCTTGAGTAGGGAGATTTCCACAATTCGGTCCTTCACGGGAGACAATCCCGTAGATTCAATATCGAAGAAGATAATGGGGCGTGTCAAAGAGAGGTTCATGCCGATAATGTTTTAGGAACAATGAGACAAAGAAGATCCTTTCCTTCCTCCAAATCAAGGGGTTTAACCAATAGCGGACGTGTCTGATCTGCCAAGTGGAACACCATGTCTCCTTCTCCCATACAAGAGAGTATTTGTACCAAATCGTGCGTTCCGAAAGCGATGGTCATGCGTAGATTGTCAGGCACATCGCAAGGAAAATTTTCGTGTGCCATCTTTTCCTCTCCGAAAAGTCCCGAACTGATGACAATTGCTTGGTCTGTGAATTGTAGCTTCACGATTGACTTATCTTCAGCCAAGAACGTATAGATACGCTTGATTATATTGGTAAATCGTTTGCCGTCTATCTGTACCTGATGAGGGCTTTCGGCGGGTATGATGGATGCATAGTTGGGGAAGCGTCCTGCCAATAAAAGCGTGGAAATCTCCACAGAACCCAAAGAGAATACCGCTTTTGACTGTGTATAGGTTATGTGTATGGGTTCTCCTGCATATCGGGGGAGGAATCCGCGTAGGAAGTTACCTGTTTTAGGCGGAAGAACAATACGTTGGTGCTCTTCTTTCTCGGGCACGGCTTGCGTTTTCAGATCGCACATTTTCGTCAATATGAAGCCGTTGGTGGCTACAAAGGTGAGCCCTTCCGGGATGAAATCCATGCAAACACCTGTGAGGATGGGTCGTTTTTCATCCGAAGCGACAGCCGGCAAAGCAGCTTCCAGGGCGTGGCGCAGTGTGTCTACCGTAAGGGTGGCACTGTGGAGAACAGGCTCTTCTTCGTTTTGATGGGGTGTTAAACTCGCAGGCGACAACTTGCGCGGATAGAGCGAAGCATCGCTGCAAACGAATTTGAAATATCCGCCATCGAAAGTTACCGATACGGAAGAATTTTCCTGATTGTATGCAAACGTAAGAGGTTGATCGGGAAGATTTTTGATATAGTCGATAACATCTTTTGGACGCACGGTAAAGGAGCAATTGCCCTCACTTGCCAATAGGGGTAACACACCCGATATACGCAGAGATTGGTCTGAAGCGGTTACGTGCAGAGAACCATTCTCTATTTCAAAAAGGAAGTGGGAGAGTATGGGAAGCGTGCTATTGACCGGCACGACTTTGGCAATGCTTTGTAGGAGAGAGGATAACTCTCCGGACGAGATCTTAAATTCCATATTGTAAGATGCTTATTAGTTATTATCCACAAAAATAGCCTTTTTTGAGGAGACCTAAAAGAGTCTGTCTCTCGACGGATGGATTGCTCGGAACCTTCGCTCTCTTTCCGAAATGTTTTTCAATGCTTCCCCAAGGAGAATACTGCCCTATCTGTATAAAGCATACCACCTCGTATCGTATTGTCACTCTGTTTCCCGAGAAGAATATCGCCCTAATCTGCATAGAGCGCACACCCTCGTATCGTATTGTCACTCTGTTCCCCGAGAAGAACATCGCCCTAATCTGTATAGAGTGCACACCCTCGTATCGTATTGTCACTCTGTTCCCCGAGAAGAACATCGCCCTAATCTGCATAGAGCGCACACCCTCGTATCGTATTGTCACTCTGTTCCCCAAGGAGAATATCGCTCGATCTGCCCCTGCTCACCATTTTTCCGGATATTTTTTTGTC
>JBGZIN010000032.1:0-29730 GCA_041848345.1 Porphyromonas sp. | reverse complement strand
TCTCTGTTTCAGAGAGCCGAGCAATAGGATCAGTTTGGTTTTTGGTTTGAATGCATTCAAATGATATTTTGTATGCATACAAAATAGATTTTCAATGCATACAATTTGCCGTTTCAATGCATACAAATTGTGGAGTGTGTGCGATCTTGTATGAATGCTCCTCTAACTCTTTGATATGTTATGTTTCGATGAGGAGGTGTAGGGAGTGCATCTCGGGTATCTGTCAGCTCTGACTCTTGGTGTGTTGCGTTTCGATGCATACAAACGGAGAAGTGTTTATGAGCACTTTTGTGCTTGAATATGAGTAAATAAAAACGCCTACTGTACGAGTGCAGTAGGCGTTTTTGTACTACGGAGGTTATCGTTTCACCAATGCTGTTACTCTATATATAGGATAGAGTTGGAAAGGAACAAAGGTGCTAATGCAGTTCTTCGTTTCCCCGACGTGTTTCCCTATATAGGATAGGGTCGGAAAGCAATAAAGGTGCTGACGCAGTTCTTTGATCTCCGATGTGTTCCCGTTATTGGATAGAGGCTTGATACACACCGTCTACGGTAGCCTCCAACACACGGTTGAACTCTTCGTCGCTTTGTTGTGCAGTAAGTCCCTCTGCCAAAGCGCGAGAGAATGATGCAATAACGCCATGATTGCGTGCAAGCATATCGTTGGCATCTTGGCGACTATATCCTCCCGACAGCGCAACGACACGGAGCATCATAGGGTGCTCAACTACCTCTTTGTAGAAATTATCTACGGTGGGTAATGTGATCTTGAGCATCACGGGCTCTGTTTGTTTGTCTAATTGAGCCAAGAGTTCTTTCTTCAAGATTTCTTCTGCTTTGGCTTTATCGGGGCAGTGAATATCCACTTCAGGCTCCAAAATCGGCATCAAACCATGCGCTAAAATTTCACGCCCCCAAGCAAATTGTTGTGCTACGATGTCTCGAATACCTTGCTCATTGGCTTGTTTGATAACGCTGCGCATCTTGGTTCCGAAAACGTTGTAACCCACCGCTTCGTCACAGAGCTTGCCCAATTCGGGAAATTCTTTCATGAGTTGCACCCCATTTGCCTCTTCTTGCAAGCCTTTATCTACCTTGAGGAAAGGCACAATGTTGCGCTTTTGCCAAAGAAAATCTGCCGTGTTCATCCCCTCTATTTGGCTGCGCATAGTGCGCTCGAAGAGAATAACTCCGATAACTTTGCCGGAAGAAAAAGCGGGTGAGGTGATCATGCGTGCT
Source organism: Porphyromonas sp. (assembly GCA_041848345.1). Taxonomy (GTDB): domain Bacteria; phylum Bacteroidota; class Bacteroidia; order Bacteroidales; family Porphyromonadaceae; genus Porphyromonas. The sequence goes on along the minus strand of JBGZIN010000032.1, from coordinate 28,488 downwards.
CTCATTTGGTGAATGAGTTCAAACATTTCTTCCTCCGAAGCATAGGCTTCCGGTTGGATGCCATACGCCTTCAATGCCTTGGGTGTAGACCCACCACTTTGATCCAAAGCTCCCACGAATCCGGGAGCTTGACGCATTTGTTGCAATTGTTCCTTGTTCATTGCCGATAAGTTTTATTGAAAGATTGAAATGTAAATATTGTATTTTCCCTCCAAAGGTAGGGATTATTTATGAGTTAAGTCGATTTTCCTTTCAATAATTGCCCAATATGAGGGGAGAGGTCACTTTTCAAGAGAGGAAATCCGTCGGGGGGATGCCTCCGAGGCAAAGAAAATCTTCGAGGAGAGGATGGAAAACTAAACGAAGATATTTTGTGCTTTGGCGCACTGCTTTTCTTTGTAAATGCAATAATTCGGGCAAAATAACTACCTTTGCCCTACGATATATAGGTAATAAACAGGTAATTATATTTTAGAGAATGAGTAACATTTTTGGCAATACAATCCCCAATACTTTCTTTGTAACAAAAGGAAGCGGTGAGTCTGATTTAGAGCTTCATGCAGGTTCTTATCATATGGCTTTGTATGATGCAGGTATTTCGGACTACAACATCATGACCTACTCGTCAGTATTGCCCGCCACAGCCCACTTGGCAACGATGGATGAGGTGGATATGCCTCCGTTTGGTTCGGAGATGAAAACTATTATGTCCGTAGCCCATGGTTTTCAGGATGAGTTCGTTTCTGCCGGGATTGTCTATGCTTGGATGTATAAAGATGAGAACTTTGATGAAAAGGCAGGAGGTCTTGTGTGTGAAGTGAACGGACGCTATCGCATAGAAGAGTTGGAGTCTCGCCTTATCAGAGTAATCAATGATTTGCATCAAAAGACCTACAAACAGTATTATTTGGGGGAATTGAATTTTATCACAGAGGGAATTACGATCACCAAACGCTACGGAACCGCTTTGGCGTCCTTGTGTTTTGTAGATTTTATTCATCCCGAGTCTCCCATGCCCGAGGGGCAAAACTGATCCACACTTTCGCCTGCATTGGTGTTGTAAAACAGAGAAGTTGTTTTATACAACTTTTGTTTGTACCTTTACGATGTAGGTTATATAGCTTGATCTGTAAACGCATCGATCGCTCTTTTTCAGAAGGTGGTGATTGCAGTTGGGATGAGGCCGGTTGTAATTTAGATTTGTGATTTAATTATGAAAGATGGATTCAAATTTGGCTTAGGAGTTGCTATCGGAGCAGCTATCGGCGCTGCAATAGCTTATTTTGCAGACAAAGAAAAACGTGATAATTTCGTGGACAGCGTTTCTTCCGCAGCAGATAAAGCACGCGACAGTGTGGTGGAAGGCTACTATGAAGCTAAGGAAAAGTACTACAAGTACAGAGATAAGCTGAAGAGAGAAAGTTCACAAATTCTGGACGATATGAGTAATCGTCTCGGATCGGAAACAGAGAATTTTGATTAAGTTTCTTTTTTGTAGGAGCCTCCAGTTCTCAAGTAATGCTTGACTATTGGAGGCTCTTTTTTCCTTTTAGGAGCCTCCCATGTGTGTGAAAAGGCACAGAAGGAGTCGTTGAAGAGAGATGCAGTAAGTTGTTGAGTGCCTATGCAAAATAGAGAAAATACAAACTTGAGGTTTAAGGAGTTGCTGGTACATATTGTAGACTTCCTCTACATGTGGCTCAGGCGTACGTTGTTGCAAACGGCAGATGGCTCCGTTCGTTTGCTTCGTGGTGCATTGCTGTTGCTCGTTGCATTGTTGGTATTACCTACGTTGCTCATGTTGGTTGTATTTCTCTTCTCTTTGACTTTGGCACAGCTCTTCGGTATCTCCATACTGTTATCGGGATGGATCACCATGCTGCTTTTCGTTGGGCTTTTGATCCTACTTTATGTTTTCAGAAAGCCACTCATGGCACCTTTGGGCGACAAGGTATTGCTGTTTTTCATGGATTGCGATGCTCGATTGAAACAATCTATGGATAAGTGGAATGAAAACAATTCAGCCTCTTCCGATCCAACAATATCTAATGAGAAGTGAAGACGAGGATATGGCTATGGAAAGTAAAGTTTTTCAAGAGTTTAAGCAGAGACAAGCAGAGGTAAACGCTCTTTATGAAGAGAAGAGCAGGTCTCTCTCTCGAGATTATAGTCTGTTGCGAGACTCGGAACATCGTCGTGGCGTATTGGAGGATTTGATTGCTTTGATTGTCCCCAAAGGGTCGTACATAGATACATTTCTATCTCTTTTCAAAGTGCCTTCCACAACTTCTCAGAAGCGAAGTGCCGCTGCCTCTCGCTATATGGAGCGGATAGCCGATTTCCTTCCTCATCGGTGGAAACCTTGGGTCAATTCATGGATAAAATACCAACCGTTGATACAGATCGCTTACAATGTGGCAAAGCCGGTGCTTATATCCGCAGGAATTTCTGCGGCACGTAACTTGTTTAGAGGTGTTTTATCTCGTTTCTTGCCCATCTTTCGCAAGAGATAGCAGCCCTTAGTATCTTGGGGCAAAATCCCCCCTCTCATTGTTTATACACGCTGTTGCGATACAAGAGTTATACTCATAAGTAGTCCAATAAAAAAGAGATGCCACCGATTGACATCTCTTTTTTTTATTGAGTAAGCATATTTCTCTATTCAGAAGAGCAGTGTGGCACCCACCATACCGGCAATCGGATAGAAATCTCGATAACCAAATGGGTACTCGGAGGAACCAATAAATGGGTTCTTTATCTCTCCGTGTAGAGACCAATTTTTATTGAGACGGTAGTTACTCCTCAAAACAAACTCTTGCATTCTGTACGTTTTATCGGGCTCTAACGAGTAACGGATGCCGAAGTGTAACCTTGCTTTTAGTGCAAAAGACAATCGTTCCGTGGGGCGATAAAAAGCCTCACTCTCCACACTCCAGGTGGGTAAGCCTTCAGCTATGGAGTGTTGGTCTAATTTATAGTTGCGATGCAGAGCCGATAGGAATACTTGTAGTTTCTCCCCCATGGTGTAGGCAAATGAACCTTTGAAGAACCAATTACTCACCTTATCATAGATGGGGATGAAGGAGACAAAACTTGCAGACGATGGATTGAGCGGATCTATATTGGGAGCCAAAAGCGTTTTATTGGGTGCTATTTGGTATCCTCCCGACAGGTTGAATGAAATACCATATCCCCAATAGGTTCTAATCCCGACTTCGGAGTCTAACGTATATACATTGGGAGAGAGCACTTGGTAAGGATTGATAAATCGATTTATTTGCCCCCATTCCTTTTTCGATAGAGCCTCTGCTCCTCCCTCTGCACGAGCAAAAAGTTGTACATGGCGAGAGAAAGTAAAATCAGTCGAAATTTTCGGATATAGGTAGAGAGCCATTTCCCTTGTGGTTAGAAATCCAATTCCCACTCCGGAGTATAAATCCCAACGAACACTGCCTAAAAGAGTGTTGATTTGCACGTGTGGGACGAACTCGGAAAGGAAGAGGTTATGCTCCCATCCCGTTCCTTTTTGGAAGCTGAGAGTTTGCTGAGCCGAAGAGATTTGTGCTAATCCGCTCAATGCAACTCCTATGCGTAGCTCATTGTTTCTTTTGCCTTGGATCCGGGTTTGGAAAGCGAACCTCTGCTCTTCCACTCTATGAGGAGATGAACCATCGTTTCGGATCCCCAATCCGGTATGCTCATAGGACAAGGCTACCGAGGCGTCTATTTTCGTGGAGGGGTTGGTTTGGTAGCCAAGGAGAATTTTTTCATAATCTTCGCCCACATTCAACGGTGAGGTAAACAAGGGATTGGGTTGAGGAATGAGAGGATTGGGAGCAAAATAATTATAGTAGTCATAGCTCCCTTTCAATTGAGCAGAGAAAGTACCCTTTGTCCCAAGATGCGAATAGCCCACCCAAAGATCTGAAAGATGTCTTTTCACTTCACTTTCTCTGTCCTGCATGGTAGGGGTATTGTGTTGGGTGCTTTGGTGAGATAAGTGCGCATCGAACAGGTGTTTTTCGCCCAATAGGCGGTTATATCCACCGAGCAGGCGGAGATTAGGATCACCTCCTACGGATAATTGCACGTAGCCGTGCTGTTCAGACGACGGCACTTCTGCCGCTAAACTACTCAGTAGAGGATGGCGAGGAATTACAACCGGAGGGGTAAAATCTCCTGTGGCACGTGGAGGGACGGGCTTGAGTCGTGTCAGTTTGGGCTTATCGAACTCAAATTTTGAGTTGAGAGGTTGTGCTTGTTCTATTTGCACCTCTTGGTTGCTTACCACAAGCAGTTCTCTATGCAGGGTATCGGCACGCGGTGTGCGTACAGATGTTGTTTTTTGAGCCGATAGAGAGTAGGAGGTAAGGCTACAAAGTACTCCCAATAAGGGAATATAAAATTTGCAATATCTCATAGATAAGGGTTTCATATTAAATACTTTCCGTAGAGGAACTGAGGCGTTTGTTTACTTCTTCCAAGATGCTATCCTCTCGGTTGGGATAATTGTTGCGCAGGCTTTCTAAGTATTGGTTAGCTGTGATGGGATCTCCATCCATACGGTAGATGTCAGACAATAAGATAATGCCCGACGCTAACCAATATTCATGCGGAGTGCCTTTTTCGATGAATTGGTTCAACACTTTCCGAGCCTCTTTTCGTTGTTTGGGATTGTCGCTCAAAAGCCTTGCATACGCCACCAAAGCCTCTGCACCCACTGCTTTGTCAGTGTTTTTACTAAGGGTTTTATACTCTCCGAGAGCCAATTCTTTTTTCTGCATGGCTTGGAAACAGTGAGCTCGATAGAGACGTATTTTCTCTGCATTTTCTTCGGTGATTTCCTTTAGGACCTTGTTGGCAAAATCTATACCACTCTGATATTGTTGGGCGGAAAATGCCATTTGAACAGCTTCCTCCGCTGCTGCTTGACGAGATGACGGATCCGAACTTCTTTCATATACTTGAGCATAGTTCTTGTAGGCAGCGAGATATTCTTTGCGTTTCTTTTGCAGATGTCCCAAACGGTTTAGGGAGGAGAGAAGGGAGACTTCGGAAAGTTCTGTTTGGGCAGAAACTACTTGACTGTACAGTCTGTATGCCTCTTCTTCATCCCCTTTTTGATAGGCAATGTCTGCCAAGTATTTTTGTGCTTTGAGTACATCTGCACCCTTTTGGTAGCGTGCCACAAATTGGCTCAAGGAGGTTTCTGCCTTTAGAGGGTCACGTCGATATTCTGCTTCTGCAGTTTGAAATTGTAATGTTCTGACGTCATTGTCGGACAGAGTGAAAAGACCATTGGTGGATGCAATTACTCGGTCAATGTAGTCCATGCGCCCCATTTCTATACACATATTCTTTAGATTGGAGAACGCTGTTGTCGCTTCAGTGCTTTGAGGATACATTTTCATCAGTGTGGCATATGCATCCAATGCTAAGTCCGATCGTTGTGTATTGTAGTAGTGTAGTGCGAGTTGTAATTGCGCCAACCGCCCCGCTTCTGTATTCCCAAATTGCTTGAATGCAGTTTGAAGGGTTTGTTCCGCCGAAACTTTGTTACCGGAAAATAGTTGCGCCTTTCCCTTTTCAAACAGAGCTGTGGAGACAATGGCATTATCGGGATACTGTTTGATTAGTCGATCCAATGTTTCTACTTGGCGTGTATAGTTCTTTTTCAATCCATATATTTCTGCGCTTCTGAGTAGTGCATAGGAACTTTGTTGAGGTTCGGATTGAATGGCTTGTTCATAGCCATGTAGGGCATCTTCTAATGCATTTTGTGCATAACGACAGTCTGCCCATCGGGTGGCGGCATCACTTTTGCGGGATAAATCTTTAGGGTTGCTTTTTAAGAATGCAGAGAAATGTTTGCCTGCCTCCTCCAAGCGAGCACTATTGAAATAGGCATATCCCAACCTGTATTGTGCTTCTTGCGTATTGGTAACCTTGTCCGTAGAATGGTTGTTCAGAAACTCCTTCAGCGGAGCCACTGCGGCATCATATCGCCCTTCGGCGAAGGCAATATCTGCTTCTATGAGTAGGGATTCCCCTTTGTATAGTTTATTTATGGGCGCTTTTTGAGCCCTTTGTATGAAATTCTTAGCCTCTGCAATCTCTCTTTTCTCCAAAGCCTCCAAAGCCAAATGGTTGAGAACATACTGGGTGGCTTCTCGTATTGCGGGTGATGAACTTTTGACACGATCGATGGAGGCTAATGAAGTGGCAAAGTTTGAGTTGGAAAGGTAAAACTCTGTCAGAAAGGTTTCCATCGTAGGTACATGCTTTGAGTTGGGAAAAAGGGTTAGAAAACGTTCTGCAACACGTACATCTTGTCCAAAGTTTGACTGTCCCGAGGAGCGCATCACCAAAGCCATCTCATACATGGCAGCTTCACGAATGGTAGAGGTTGTTTGTTCTGTGGAAGCAGCTTCGTAGGAAGCGATGGATTCGCTATAACGTCCTAAATCTCTGCGTACTCTTCCCAGGTAGAGATTGGCAACTTCTGCGGCGAAACCATTACCAACGGAGGCTTGCAACAGAGGTTGGATGGAGGTTTCCAATGCTCCGTTTTCGATGTAAGCGGCACCTAAAAGCAGCCAATCTTCAGAGGTCAAGAGGGAACTATTGAGCTGAGAAAGCTCCTCAAAATAACGTATGGTATTGGGTGCATCGCCCAAGCGATAGAAAGAATTTCCGGCAATTTGCAGCAAAGAAGCCTGTGAGGCTGTTTTTTTATTTTTGCGTTCTACAGCGACAACCTTTGCCACAGCTCCCTCATAATTACCTCTGAAGTAATCTACTGCAGCAAGCCCGATGCGGGCATCAGCCTCCAAATCGGCATGACTTAAAAGAGACTTATAGGTTCGTTCCGCTTCATCCAATTTTCCTTGAGCCATCAATTCGCTGCCGATGTAAAAAGAGGCAACTCGTCCCCAATGGTTATTGGCGGTTGATGCTTGTGCAAAAAGATCTGCCACGTTGCCACCCTTACGATTTGTTTTTAATAGAGAATATGCCAACCGAACTTGCCACTCTGTTCTCTCTTCCGCTGAAAGGGCTGTTTCATCAATCCTTTCGAGATGGTAACGGGCACGGTTGAAATCGCCTTCATTCATATACCGAGCAGATCTGTGCAGTATAGACACGTCGAGTCTGCCATCTGTTGGAAACTTTTTGATGAAGTATTCGAGTGCGTGCTCGGAGAGTTTGTATCCCATTTGATAATAGGTCTCTGCCACATCGTAAGCACGAGATGCAGACAATAGGTAGTCCGTAACAAGTGCATAGGGAGCCTGTTGGTAGTGCCTTGTGCCGGGATGGGCATTGTTTAGCAGCAAGATCTGCTCTTTATCTGTACGTATGGGAGAGGAAAATTCTATATTTTGAGCAAAAGAGGGAAGACCAAGGAGCATTCCCAAGGAAGAAATGATAATTTTTTTTCTTTTCATTGCTTTGCTTTTTCGAGCTTGTACCATATTCTTCGGGAGAGGTTTGTCGTGTATTTTTTCTCCCTACCGCCCAAAGATACAATCAAAATGCAATATGCAGCCTTATAAAAGAAAAACTCAGCTTTGTTTCAAAGCTGAGCCAATGTATTGTGGTTGTCCCGGAAGAACTCGAATCCTCAATTTCAGAGCCAGAATCTGACGTGTTACCATTACACCACGGGACAGTGACGGTTTTTGGAAGCTTCTCAAAAAGTCCGTCCTCTCAAAAGCCGTTTGCAAAGGTAAGATATTTATCCGAAAGGATAGAGAATTTTTGAATATAAAGATGGGGAGAGCATTTCTTTTTCCCCGAAAACGTCTTCGGATGATCGGTGAAGAACTTGTGATAGGCATACCATGTAAAACCAATGAGCCTTTTTCATAAACCAATGGTAAAACTGCACGGAGGAAAAATACTCATATAAAGGTAGCGAACAGCCTTTTTTAATAAAAATCAGGTATTGAAGAACGATAAGATCTGTTCTACCTTTGCAGCGTGTATACCGTATAAAACGCAGATGTTTATTGATTGACAGGGTTGTTACATTCGGTCGAAAGCTATGTTTGTCTTACTCGTATCAAGGAGTTCCCATGAAAAATTGTTGGGGAAGATACTTTTTTTCAAAAAGGCTGAGCTTATTCTTTTACACAGATTTCATCCACAAATAAATAATACGATAAACCATGAAGAAAGTTTTTTACACAATGATGCTTTCGCTTTTTAGCGCATTTTCTCTTTTTGCTCAATTGCCTGCCATAGGAGGTGGGGGTACTTTCAATTCCCGAAATTATAGGTATCGATTGAAGACAATTATAGAACATCGTTCCGATACGGAAGCCCGCCGTTCCTATACTTACAATGCGGATGGTTTTGTGCAGGAGGAAAATGTTTCAACGCATATACCTGCAGATAACGAGCGTGCTGTTTTTGTATACAATGAAAAAAAGCAATTGGTGGAACTTCGTAGAGAAAGAGGCGAAAGTTACGAAATAAAGGAAGGAAAGGTTACTTACCTTTATGACGAGTCGGGGCGTTTGTCCAAATCGACAAATTGGGTTTGGGTACCGGAAAATTCGGAATATGCAGAACTCAATAGACAGGCTTATAGTTACGAAGGAACTGCTACGATGCCGGCAAATATAAAGCATGAGTACAGAAACCTCGTCACGGGAGAATTGGGTGTGAGCAATATTTTTCTTACCTATAATGAGAAAAACAGACCTCTAACCATTCTTAATAAAACTGTTGATAACCGTATAGCGAGCACCTGCACCATTGAATACGACGGACAAAATAGAATTGCCAAGATGCATTTGGAAGCGACCGATCCAAGAACCGGTGAAACGGAGGTTACAGATAGAGTGTACAGCTATGAAGCGAATGGCAATTTGCTGAAAACAGGACAAGGAGATTTTATAAACTATTTGTCGTATGATGACAGCAAGAAAGGCAATGAAACCTACTATCCATCTCAGTTTATAGACTTTTTCGCCGTCGTGGGAGGAGATTTGACAACCTCTTTCTTTGTATATAAAGTTCCTTACGATGGATTGGCTCATCAATTGAAAGAGGTGCGTGCGACGAATGGAGCCCAATCACCTGCTGAAAAAGAATTTGAATTTGAGTACGAAGAGAATTCGGTATTAAGTATTAATGTCCCGAAGCACGGGGTGGCAAACTGTCATTTGTATGTTCAGGAAGAACAATTGTTTGCCAAGGTGGACAATACCTCTTTGGGGCGAGACTTTGCTCTTTTTGATGCCTTTGGTTTAATGGTTGCAAGTGGCAAACTGGTAGAGGAGCGTACCCTTTTAGGGAAATTCCCATCGGGCACTTATGTTTTTTCCATCGAAGGGACAGCTTATAAGGTTATAATCTAAAACTCGAGAAACGCATTTATTAGGGAGAAATAGTCCATTCTCTAAAGAAGAAATCTCCGGATTTAGAAGTTTCTATTCTAAGCCGGAGATTTTTGTTGATAATATATATGGTTGAGCAACAACCGACCGCATTGCGCTCACTGAGCGTATCCACTGTAATGATAATATCTTGATGTGACAAGAAAAAAAAGAAAACCCCTCCTCGACAAAAATGAAGAGAAGAGGTTGTAAATCTCTAAGTGCCCGAAGCGGGACTTGAACCCGCACGGCTGCAATAGCCAAAGGATTTTAAGTCCTTCGTGTCTACCATTCCACCATCCGGGCCTCAAAGAAAGTCCATCGACAGAGAAAAAGAAAGAGGCTCCGAAGAACCTCTGTCATAGATAATTTCTGTCAAACCTGGAGCGGAAGACGGGGCTCAAACCCGCGACCCTCAGCTTGGAAGGCTGATGCTCTATCGACTGAGCTACTTCCGCAAGCATTCGCTAATGCAATATGTTTCCTTTCAGGATCTTTGTGTGGGCAGTGATGGATTCGAACCACCGAAGGCGTAAGCCAGCTGAGTTACAGTCAGCCCCATTTGGCCACTCTGGTAACTGCCCATTTATTAGCTCCTTTCTGAAACCGATTGCAAAGGTAATAACTAATTATGAATCTCGCAAGAGGCATCGATCATTTTTAGTGCGGTAATTGCAGCTTCGGAGCCTTTGTTGCCCAGTTTCCCTCCTGCACGATCTTCGGCTTGCTGCATGTTTTCCGTTGTGATAAGTCCGAAGATAACAGGAGATGAAGCATTCCTATTTAGAGAGGTGATACCGTAGGTTACACCTTCACAGATGTGATCATAGTGTGTTGTGTCTCCTCGGATAACGCATCCCAAAACAATGACAGCATCATAATAAACTTCCGTTTGAAGGAAAGATGCTGCGGCGTAGGTTAGCTCAAAAGCACCGGGCACATGAACTACCTTGATTTGTTCTTTGGATATGCCGGATGCTTGTAATGTTGCAACAGCTCCGTCCAAAAGTTTGTATGTAATGCTACTATTCCAGTCTGCTACCGCAATGGCTATTGCCATATTCTTAGGATCGCAATACTTCAGATTGTAAATGTTTTCGGATGGAGAATGCAGTTGGGTTGCCATAAAAGTTGATTGTTGAAGTTATACTAAAAGAAAGGGAAAAGAAACATAGCCCTTTCCCCTTCGATGTTTTGCAGGAATGAATAATCATTCCATTTCCGATAGTCTGTGGAGTATGTTTATTGTTGCGAAAGTTTGAGACGTTGAATATCTGCTTTCACTTGCTCTACTTCAGCCGCTGTATAGTACTTGTCCACGATTTCTTGATAGGCAGCAATGGCTTTGTCGAATTTCTTTTGAGCTTCGTAGACACGCGCAGCTTTGATCAAACAACCCGGAGAAACCACGTCATTATCTGCCATGGAAGCGGCTTTTTCAAAGTATTTAATAGCCTCATCTAAACGGTCAAGCTCTACACTGCAGTCACCCATAAGACGCACAATGGAGGGAGCCACCATTTGATCTTTTGCACTGAATTTCTTCAGTTCAGCCAATGCTTCTTCATACTTTCCCAAATCATAGTAGGCAATACCTGCATACACATGACCCAAGTTTGCAGCATCGGTGCTGGAGTATTCTTTGATGATGCGGAGTACACCTTCTTCGCTAACCCCGCTTGCTTGAAGCACCGTGCTATCTTCGCCCAAAATGAAGCGCTCTTCTGAACGGAACAGTTCGGCAGAAGCTTTTGCTTCACGAGGCTTGGCTACATATTGAATATATGCCCACACCCCAAATGCGATAACTATGACTCCGAGAACGCAATAAATAATCACGTTGGCATAACGCTCTGCAAACTTTTCTCCGCGAGAGATAAGTTCTGCGGCATCAATATCTTTTTCCTTTTCCTTTGACATAAAAACGTAACTTTTTGTCTTATTTCTGAGCAACAAAAGTAACACTTTCTTGCGCAATAGCAATATATATTTTCGACACTTTCTTATATCAATGCCGAAAAAGAGGGAGAACAAAGATCTTTTGCTTCATTATTTTCTCCATAACAATGAGCCATGGTGGCTTTTTTATACAGAGAAACAAGTAAGAACTCCGAGACCCTCTCGATGGAGTTTTGTCTCGGAGTTCCTTTTTGCATCCTCTTTCTTTTTGGGAAAGAAGAAGAGTCGAAAAGCTCTACTCGAAAGGAGTGATTAGTTGATCTTTTTAATCACGGACATCCCGATGTTAATAGCCTCTTCATTCATGGGAATGAGTTTGTGGTGACGCTCGGGAAGAGACTTCTTAAGTCCTGTGATAACGCTTTCAAGTTTCACAACAGGAGCAATTTTGAGAAGACCTCCCAAAATAATCATGTTGAAAGACTTATCATTACCCAATTTGACCGATTCTGTCGTGGCGTCCACCTCATAAATTTGAATATCCTTACGATCGGTCATGGTGTGAATACCATTGGGCTCATAGATCAAAATCCCTCCTTTTTTTACACGGGGAGCAAACTTATCCAATGAGGGTTGGTTCAATGCGATAACAATATCGTACTGGTTTACTACGGGAGAGCTGACATTTTCGTCGCTGACAATCACGGTAACGTTAGAGGTACCACCACGTTGTTCGGGTCCGTAAGAAGGCATCCAACTTACTTCTTTCGATTCCATAAGTCCGGAGTATGCCAATATCTTACCCATTGAGAGTACGCCTTGACCTCCAAAGCCGGAAATAACTATTTCGTATGTCATCTTTCTCTTAATTATTGGTTGTCAATATCTTTCAGATCACCGAGAGGATAGGTGGGAGTCATGTTGTCTACCATCCAGTCGTTAGACTTGGCGGGAGATAATTTCCATCCCGTGTTGCAGGTCGCCACGAACTCGATAACAGAGGTTCCTTTTCCTTCCATAGAGTTTTCAAACGCCTTGCGGAGTGCTTTTTTTGCCTTGCGAATTGCCGCAACTGTATGTACGGCTTGGCGAGTTACATAGCAGGTGCCCTCAAGCTCCTTCAAAACATTGGATACGATGAATGGGTATCCTTGCTTTTTAGGATCGCGACCATAGGGAGAGGTCGCTGTCTTCATACCCAAGAGACTGGTCGGAGACATTTGCCCTCCTGTCATACCATAGATTGCATTGTTTACGAAGATGATAACAATGTTTTCTGCACGGTTGCAAGAGTGGATGGTTTCGGCTGTACCGATGGCAGAGAGGTCGCCGTCTCCCTGATAGGTGAATACCAATAAGTCTTTATTGAGACGTTTGATTGCCGTGGCAACCGCAGGAGCACGTCCGTGTGCTGCTTCTTGCCAATCTATATCCACATAGTTATAGGCAAACACAGAGCAACCTACCGGTGCGATACCGACAGACTTGTCCGACATACCCATCTCGTCGATAACCTCGGCTACGAGTTTATGGATAACCCCATGGCTGCAACCGGGGCAGTAGTGCATTGTATTGTCGTTGAGCAGACGGGGCTTCTCATACACTAAGTTCTCAGGTTTTACGATTTCGCTAAGATCGAGAACCTTGTTTTCTACAGATGTATTCATTGTAATGCTTTTTATCTATTTGAAAATCTCAGGATATAGCCGATTATGCGTACCACGAGGGCAGCTCCGGCAGGAACGAGAAACAATCGTGGTGTTTCCGTGTTTTTGTAAAGGAAAAAGACCACAACCATTGCTATGACAAGAATATAGAAAGTCATCTGCAAGATGAATTCTATTCTTTTTGTGTCTCTTTTCTTGTCCATTTATCCTGAGCCTTACTTATTCTATTTCTCTGTAATTTAGGAAGAAATATTGCTAACGGAGGATCGGAGAGGTTACTTACGGTTGATGATACGCTCCTTGAGAGCATCGAGTACTTCGTCCGGAGAGAAAAGCATACCACCCATACGTCCGTAGTGTGCAACAGGAACAGCTCCATTAACCCCGAGGCGCACGTCCTCTACCATTTGACCTGCGTTAAGCTCCACAGAGAGGAAGCCTTTGGCTCCACGCTTAACCAAGTTTTCAATGGCATTGTAGGGGTAGGGCCACAAGGTGATGGGACGGAGAAGACCCACTTTCAAGCCTTCTTCGCGAGCCAACTGTACCACCTTTTGGCAAATACGGGCAGAAGAACCGAAAGCAACCAAAATGTACTCTGCGTCCTCTGTCATATACTCTTCGTAGCGCACTTCATTCTTTTCGATTTCCGCATATTTAGCTTGGAAACGCTCGTTGTTTCTCTCCATTACGGCAGAGTCCAACTCAAGCGAAGTGATGATGCGACGCTTTCCACCCGTGGCACCTGTTGTAGCCCAAGGGCATTGCTCCTTCACTTCGGCATCTGTGCGACGAGGTTTGAAGTCGGGGAGTACCACCTTTTCCATCATCTGTCCGATGATACCGTCGGAGAGCATCATAACAGGATTGCGATATTTGAACGCAAGCTCGATGCCGAGGTCTACAAAGTCCACGGTCTCTTGTACCGAGTTGGGCGCAAGAGTAATGAGACGATAATCGCCGTGACCACAGCCTTTTGTCGTTTGGAAGTAGTCCGCTTGACTGGGCTGGATGGTGCCCAAACCGGGACCTCCGCGCATCACGTTTACAATAAGAGCAGGGAGTTCGGCTCCTGCCAAATAGCTAAGACCTTCTGCCATAAGGCTGATACCGGGGCTTGAAGAAGAGGTCATCACCTTTTTTCCTGCACCGGCTCCGCCGTATACCATATTTATGGAGGCTACTTCACTTTCTGCCTGAAGCACCACCATACCGGTGGTTTCTTCCGGATTTTCTACGGTCAATGTTTCCAATACTTCCGATTGAGGAGTGATGGGGTATCCAAAGTAACCATCCATCCCGGCACGTATAGCGGCATGGGCAAGAGCCTCATTGCCTTTCATCAGTCTGATTTCTTCTGCCATATCTCTTACAGCTTAGCTTTATAATTTAACTTTGTACACCGTGATACATCCGTCCGGACATATCAAACCGCAGCTCGCACAACCGATGCAAGCCTCGGGATCACTCATATAACAGTAGTGATACCCTTTGTCGTTCATTTCATCAGGATGCAAGCTGATAGCTTGAGTAGGACATGATACCACGCACAGATTACAACCTTTACAACGCTGTTGATTGACCACCACAGCACCTCTAACCTTTGCCATTACCTATGTTTTATTTTGAGTTTAATACTTTTCCCGATAAGTTGTCTTTGGGACGCCTTACCACAATCTACGGGTCAAAGGTACAAATACTTTTTTTAATCCTACCTAATAACCGCTACTCTTTCACATGATTTATACCTATTGTTTTGTATGATTGCAGGTCGTGGCAGTCTGTTTTGTCGGTAGGGACGTGCATTGCGCATGATGGCGAGGAAAATGGCATTGTGGGGTGCTCTCAAATTGAATGCATACAATTGTTCATTTGTATGCATATAAATGTGATTTTGTATGCATTCATTTTGTCGTTTCAATGCATACAAACTTTTCGAGGTAGAGCATCTCTTTTATAGAGGTGTGGCAATTGGGGTGGATTGTTCTTCGTGTTGTTTTGTTTTTCTTTCTACTATATTACTTATCTTTGCAATGAGAATTGGTGTGCAATGACTCCGGAAGAGGAAAAAAACTTGGATCGTTTGGAGCGGGCTCTTACTCGTTTGGTAAATTTGGTAGAGAGTCAGCGGTCGGTAATACTCAAGCAGCAGGAGCAGAACGCATTGCTTGCGACTCGCTGCCGAGAGTTGGAAGACTGCTTGCAAAAGGACAGAGATAAGTATCAGACTCTTCTGATGGCACGGACGATAGTGGCGAATGACAAGGATTGGGTGAAGGCCTATTCGCGTCTTTCGGTATTACAGAAAGAAATCCGAGAGGCTATAAAGCTCTTGGAATTAGAGTAAGTATTAAGGATATAGTTTCGATAGTTGCATTGATAGAAACAGAAATTGAGGGCATTGTATGAAGCGTGAAAAGGTAGACAAAACAGCCGCTCAGAGGCATGTTGCCCCAAAGATGAAAGATATCGAGATGACTATTGACGGAGAGAAATTCTCCCTAAATATAGAGGCGAGTGAAGAAATAGAATATCGCTCGGGGGCGGATCTGTTCAAAAAAGTGATCAACAGCTATCGCGCCACCACTCCCTTAGAGGAGCAGGGTGCCGAGGCAGGGCGTTGTCGCTTGATGGCGGGTTTGGAGATGGCGGTGCTGTATCAACGAGGAGAACGGCTGCGAGATCCCGAACCGATGAAGCAGCGATTGGAAGCTCTTTGTGAGGAGATCGAGGGGTTCATAGACCGCCAAGAGCAAGATGAGCTTTGGCAATCGGTTGCCCGGAATATCGACGCCTAATGTTATGATGTATCGTTCCCACAGCCTCGGTTATAGGACGTAAGGAGACGATTACAAGGGTAAGAAACTGTATCTCTTTTTCTTGGAGAAGGAAGCGAATTTAAGGTGTCGCTTAGCGTGTTCTTTCTTCGCTCGGTAATATCTTTCGGACTATTTTCTTGCCATTCCAACATCGCTCTCCACAATGGAAAGCGTGGCACATCGAGATCTATTTGGGTAATTGATGTCCCCTAAGGTATAAGGCATCTGAAGATATGGGCTCGGGCGTAAGCGTCCCGAGTGTACAAGAAAGTATAATTGTATATATGACAGGAATTATTGTAGGAGGAATATGCCTATTGATCGCAGCGGTTGCCGCTGTGCTATTCGTCAGACAGCATGCCAACAAGCTCTATGCAGCAAAAGTGAATGAAGCGTTGCAAAAGACGCAACAGATGGAAAAAGATGCTGAAAAGAGAGTGGAGGTGTTGCAAGCTCAGAAGTTGGGCGAAGTAAAGAGTAAGTACACACAACTCAAGCAAGAGCTGGAGCGTGAAGTGGCACAGAAGAATAATGCCATAGAGGCTCGTTTGGATAAACTCAAACGTAGGGAAGACGATTTTTTTGCTCGCCAGAAAGATATTGCCAAAAAGCAGGACGAATTGGATAAGGTGCAAGAGCAAGTAGAGGTGCAACAAGCCTTGTTGAACAAACGTAAAGAGGAATTGGACCAATTGGTACAGCAACAAAGAAGCCATTTGGAGCGTATCGGAGGGCTCTCCACAACCGAAGCGCGTGAGCAGCTGATCGAAAGTATCAAGGCGGAAGCGCAAGACGAAGCCTCTTCTTATGTCTCTGAAATTATCGAAGAGGCGAAAATGACTGCCAATAAAGAGGCTAAGCGTATTGTTATTCAATCCATCCAACGTTTGGCAACGGAGACAGCCGTAGAAAATTTGGTAAGCGTGTTTCATATAGAGAATGACGAAATCAAAGGGCGCATTATTGGTCGAGAAGGGCGTAATATCCGTGCTCTGGAAGCTGCAACGGGCATAGAAATTATTGTCGATGACACTCCCGAAGCGATCGTTCTTTCAGGTTTCGATCCGGTACGTAGAGAGATTGCACGCTTGGCATTGCATCAATTGGTGCAAGATGGTCGTATCCATCCGGCTCGCATCGAGGAGGTGGTTTCCAAAGTGAGGAAACAAGTGGAGGAAGAGCTCGTAGAGGTGGGAAAACGCACACTCATCGATTTGGGTATTCATGGGGTACATCCCGAGTTGGTACGCCTGATCGGTAAGATGAAATACCGCTCTTCTTATGGTCAAAACTTGCTCCAACACTCAAGAGAGACAGCCAATCTCTGTGCCATTATGGCTGCGGAGCTGGGTTTGGATCCGAAAAAAGCCAAGAGAGCAGGGCTGTTGCATGATATTGGTAAGGTACCCGATGATGAACCGGAGCTTTCTCATGCTATCCTGGGTATGAAACTTTGCGAAAAGTATAAGGAAAAAGCAGATATTTGCAATGCTGTGGGTGCGCACCACGACGAGGTGGAAATGACCTCTCTCATCGCTCCCATTGTCCAGGTTTGCGATGCCATCAGTGGCGCACGTCCCGGTGCTCGTCGCGAAATTGTGGAGGCATACATCAAGCGATTGAATGACTTGGAGCAATTGGCACTCTCTTATCCGGGTGTTGTTAAGACTTATGCCATCCAAGCGGGGCGCGAGTTGCGCGTCATTGTAGGGGCAGATAAAATTCAAGACAAGGATGTGTCTACTCTTTCTGACGAAATTGCACGCAAAATTCAAGATGAAATGACTTATCCCGGACAGGTGAAAATCACAGTTATTCGTGAGGTTCGCTCGGTAAGTGTTGCCAAATAAAAAGAGTATTAGACCGAAACAAAATGTCTGCTTATAGTCAAGAGATTGATAAACGGCGCACTTTTGCGATTATATCGCACCCCGACGCCGGTAAGACAACGCTCACGGAAAAGCTCCTCCTCTTTGGGGGAGCTATTCATGTAGCAGGGGCTGTGAAAAGCAATAAAATACGCAAAACAGCCACCAGCGATTGGATGGAAATAGAACGTCAGAGGGGGATTTCCGTGGCAACCTCGGTGATGGGGTTTCAGTACCAAGACTACAAAATCAACATTCTCGATACACCCGGGCACGAAGATTTTGCCGAAGATACTTTCCGCACATTGACGGCAGTTGATAGCGTGATCATTGTGGTAGACAGTGCCAAGGGGGTTGAAAAGCAAACGAGACGTCTCATGGAGGTGTGCCGCATGCGTCATACCCCTGTGATTGTTTTTGTCAATAAATTGGATAGGGAGGGACGAGACGCTTTTGAACTTCTTGACGAGATCGAAGAAGAATTGAAACTCTCCGTCCGTCCGATGACTTGGCCCATTGGTATGGGAGAGCGTTTCAAGGGTGTTTATGACCTTTTTTCTTCGGAATTGAACCTCTTCAAAGTGGACAAACAGCACGTAGCCGAAGAGGTAAAGAGGATAGAGTCAATTCATTCGGAGGTGTTGGACGAGTCTGTGGGAACGGCTTTGGCAGAGCGTTTGCGTGCCGATGTGGAGTTGGTCGATGGTGTTTATCCCGACTTTGATCGCGAACGTTATTTGAAAGGAGAGCTGGCACCGGTCTTTTTCGGTTCGGCTTTGAATAATTTCGGTATCCGTGAATTGCTCGATTGCTTCGTACGCATAGCTCCCTCACCCCAACCTTTGCAAGCACAAGAGCGCGAGGTGGACCCGCACGAGGCTCCTTTTACAGGGTTTGTTTTCAAGATCCATGCAAATATGGATCCCAATCATCGCAGCTGTATTGCTTTTGTGAAGGTTTGTTCGGGACGCTTTGAACGCAATAAATATTATCGGCACATACGTTTGGATAAGCAGTTTCGCTTCTCTTCGCCCACGGCTTTCATGGCTCAAAAGAAAGAGATCGTGGACGATGCCTATGCGGGCGATATTGTAGGACTCCCCGATACGGGTAATTTCAAAATCGGCGATACACTCACGGAAGGAGAGCTTTTGCACTTTAAGGGCTTACCGAGTTTTTCGCCCGAACTGTTTCAGTATATTGAAAATGCCGATCCCATGAAGCAAAAACAACTGATCAAGGGGGTGGAGCAACTCATGGGCGAAGGAGTGGCACAGCTCTTTGTCAATCAGTTCAACGGGCGGCGCATTGTCGGCACCGTGGGGCAACTGCAATTTGAGGTTATCAAGTATCGATTGCTGCACGAGTACGGCGCAGAGTGCCGATGGGAGCCAATACATCTCTATAAGGCTTGCTGGATAGAGAGCGAGGACAAGGCTGTTTTGGAAAACTTCAAACGGCGGAAGGCGCAGTATATGGCGCATGATATAGAGGGGCGAGACGTATTTTTGGCAGACTCCGGCTATGTGCTGCAAATGGCACAGCAGGATTTTCCCGAGATAAAGTTTCACTTCACGAGCGAGTTTTAAGAATGATAAAAATCCCTACCTTCGCAGGGTAGGGATTACTTTTTATAATATGAGTGTATGACCATGAGTTTCTTAAAATCATTATTTGGACGCAAAAAGGAGGAAGCTCCCTCCGAAAACACCGTATCTTTTTCGTCGGAAAAAGAGGCGAAGGTTGTAGATAAGAAGGACGAAAGGGATGCCGATACTTTGAAATTCGATGCCCTGAGAGCTTTGAAAATGGGGCAGGTGGATTTCGCCTTAAAAGCATTGTCCAAGGCATTGGAGTTGCATCCTGAGTTTGAAACACGCTTCTATTATGCCGAGGCTTTGACGTTGGATCGACAATATGCCAAGGCTTGGGAACAGTACGACAGCCTTTTGGCGGAGCATCCCGATCATATACTTTCGTTGAAAAATCGAGCCTCATTGCGCATTGCCGGCGAAGACTATGTAGGAGCCTTGGAAGATATTGAGGCAGCCTTGCGCTCTACCGAAGAGGAGGAGCAGAAGATGGTCTTATATCAGCAGCAATCCAAAGTTTTCCTCAAACAAGAGATTTTTGATAAGTCACTCGAAGCAGCCGAGAAAGCAATTGCTCTCAAGAGTCCCTCTCCTTTGCCCTATTTGCAAAAAGTGGAGGCTTTGATAGGCTTGTCTCAGGTGGAGGAGGCGAAGCGTTTTATAAAGGAGGCCTCATCGCTTTTCCCGGAAGAGGAGCAGTTCAGTTTGGCTCAAGCCAAAATAGCTCTTGTTCAAAAGGAATATGCCGAGGCATATCGGGCATATCAAGAGGCTTTGGAAAAAGATCCTTTCAATGAGGAGGCTTATTGTGGCACGGCTTGTTTGATGCTGCAGGAAGGAAAGGAAGAGGAGGCTGTGGCTTACTTGGAAGCTGCTCTTGAGGATCAGAATGTGAGCTATACTCTTCTGTCATTGCTACTCAATTTGTATCAAAAGAAGGGATGGGGCGAAAAAGCCGAATCCATCCGTCGTCAAATGGAGGAGCTTGCCCCGGAACAGAAAGGTGAGGTGGTGGACTTTGTCCAACGGTATTATAAGAACAACGTCTACGGAGAAATCTTCGGAGGGCTTTTTTCGTAGTTCTATGGGTGGCAAAAGAAAGAAATTCTATGTCGTTTGGAGGGGTATCACTCCGGGAGTATATGAGACTTGGGCAGAATGTGAAGCACAAGTGAAAAATGTACCCAATGCTTCTTTTAAGGCATTTGATACGGAGGCAGAGGCGGTAAGAGCCTATCATGATGAGGTGAATACCGTCTCTTTTATGCAGAAGAAAGAGTTCGTACACCCGAGTATATCGGTCGATGGAGCCACCTCCGGCAACCCTGGACCCTCGGAATACAGGGGCGTAAATACCCTGACGCATGAGATTTTATTTTCTTTCGGACCGATTTATGCGACGAACAACATAGTCGAGTTTCTCGCCATCGTGCATGCTATGGCTTACTTGGAGCAAAGAGGAGTGCGGATGCCTATATATAGCGATAGCAAGGTGGCTATCGGTTGGGTACAGAAAGGAAAATGTAAGACTCTTTTGCCACGCACAACCGAAACCGAGAAGACTTTGGATTTAGTTGCTCGTGCCGAACAATGGCTTCGGCAGCATGCACCCACACAGAGACCTCCTTTGCTGAAATGGGATACGAATGCCTGGGGAGAAATTCCTGCCGATTATGGACGAAAGTAGGCTGTCTGAAGAATTGCTTTCCCCTCCGATGGCACGCCTTTATTGCTTCAATGGGGGCAACGAGCATGCACTCTGTCATGCCGATAAAGCGTCCTTTACGCACTCTCGTTTGGTGCAGCAGATGCGCTGTGATCTCTCATTATTATTAGCATGGGTTGCCGAAAATCCCACTGAAGATAAGATTTGGCTCCCTCGAGGTTCTTCCAAAGAAGTCCCCGAATATGCCGACATGATCGCCCCCTGTGGTTGTGTATGGGAGGATGATCTCCCACATAAATTGCCATTGAGTAGTCCCCTTACCCTCTCTCTGTGGGCACCCGAGCCGTCATTGATGCGCTCTTTTGCTCGCATGGTTCCCTCTTTTAATGGACGTCTGTTACTCCCCGAAGCTCACTCTTACCCCTCTTATTTATTCGATCGATCGCAGGTTGGAACGCTTTTGGATTTTATGGGCGAAGAGTATGCCGCACTTTCACCTCGTGGCTGTACCTCTTCGGTAGAAATAGACAGAGCTTTGTACTCATTACAATCTCGAGAGCGAGTAGTTGTAAAATTGCCATTCTCCTCTTCAGGACGAGGGGTACTTCTTTTTGAATTGCCTCTTACGCAGCAGAAGCGACAGCAGCTTTACTCTTTTTTGAACACCAACGAACGGATTTCCATAGAGCCTTTTTGGGACAAGTGTGCCGATTATGCCGCTGAATATAAGGTTGCTCCCGATGGGGATGTTCATTTTGTGGGGCTATCGCATTTTGAAACTAAAGATTTTCGCTACCTTTATAATCGTGTACAGCACCCCGATGTGCTATGGTATGGATTGGCACAAAGAGTGGGCGAGCAGCATTTAGTGCAGGTTATTGATCGACATAAAGAGTTCATAACTCGTTTTATAGCTCCTCACTATCGAGGTGTAGTGGGCATAGATATGTTTACTTACAGAGAGGGGAGGGCACGAAAGGAACTGCTACATCCCGCAGTGGAAATCAACGTACGCAGCACGATGGGTTTTCTGGCGCATCAACTTTATGAACGCTACGGTGCAGAACAACGCTCTTACCGAATGCATATCAAAAGCTATCCGAGAGAGGGGCTTGCTTGGGCGGATTTTCAGCAACAAAAATTGCTCAATCCTCTGAAATCCAGCAATAGAGGAACTCTTTTGGAAGGGACTTTTTCTCTCACATATCCTACCGAAAAAAGTCGCTTTTGGGCATATCTGACCTCTGTGTGAGAGCTTATAAATAGATAAAATCTATTTGTGTAATAGGTAATATCTATTGTATTTCTGTTTTGTATGAGCTATCTTCGCTATCAAATCTTAAACCACAAGATGATGTGTGGGGAGAGAGAACTAAGGAGAAAGAGATTATGAACACAATACAGTTTAGAGAAAGTTTGTTGGATGTGCAAAACAATCTTCGTCGTTATGCCTTGAAACTAACCAAGGATGTCAATGATGCCGATGATTTGATGCAAGACACTACACTGCGTGCCCTGAAGAATGCCGATAAATATGTAGAGAATGCCAACTTCAAAGGGTGGATGATGACCATTATGTACAATATATACCTGAACAACAGGGACAGATTGGATCGCCAAAGAAAGCTCATCGACTCCAATGTGGATGTGTCCAATGTGTCTGTATTGGTCAGCGGGGGTTACTCCACACCCGATGGCTCTTACAATATAAAGGAGATATATGGTGCCGTGGATCGCTTGAGTGGTCATATTCGGACGCCTTTTTCCATGTATTTGAGCGGATATAAATATGCAGAGATTGCCGAGCATTTGGATATTCCCATCGGCACGGTGAAAAGCAGGATATTCTTTGCTCGCAAAGTCCTTCAGCAAGAGTTGAAAGAGATGCGTTGAAATATCGTTTTTTGTAGTTGTTGAGGACTTGTCGATGGTGTGGCAAAAGGCTTTACCAATTGACAAGTTCTTTTTTTGTATTTTCGTTAGCAAGAATTTAGATTGAAGGAGAAAGGAAATGAGTAATAAGAAAGAATTTGTTTATCAGAAAATGTTTCCATTGGGCGAAGATACCACCGAGTATTACCATTTGACTGACCAATACGTACGCACGGAACCGTTTGGCAATAGAGAGATGTTGGTGGTAGACCCGGAGGGGTTGCGCCTTTTGGCACGAACGGCTTTTCACGATGTGTCGTTTTATTTGCGTCCCGAGCATCAGGAGCAAGTGGCAAGTGTTCTGCAAGACCCCGAGGCGAGTGCCAATGATCGCTTCGTTGCTCTTACCTTTTTACGTAATGCAGAGGTAGCTTCATTGGGCAAATTACCCTTTTGTCAAGACACCGGTACGGCGATTATATTGGGCAAAAAAGGGCAGAATGTCTACACGGGAGGAGGAGATGAAGAGGCCTTGTCACATGGGATTTACGACACCTATACAGAGGATAATCTCCGCTATTCGCAAAATGCCCCTTTGGATATGTACCGAGAGGTAAATACGGGTACGAACCTTCCGGCTCAAATTGATTTGATGGCGGTGGATGGAGACGAGTATAATTTCCTGTGCATTGCCAAGGGAGGAGGTTCTGCCAATAAAACTTATCTTTATCAGGAGACGAAAGCGCTCATTACGCCCGAGAAGTTGCTCCCATTTTTGGTCGATAAGATGCGTTCTTTGGGTACAGCCGCCTGCCCACCTTATCACATTGCATTCGTTATTGGCGGCACTTCTGCCGAGACAAATCTCAAAACGGTTAAGCTGGCTTCTACCAAGTATTACGATTCATTGCCCACGTCAGGCAATGAATATGGGCGTGCTTTTCGAGACACGGAGCTGGAGCAACAGCTCTTGCAAGAGGCATATAAGATAGGTTTCGGAGCACAGTTTGGGGGAAAATACTTTGCCCATGATATCCGTGTGATCCGTTTGCCCCGTCATGGAGCTTCTTGTCCCGTGGGTATGGGGGTCAGTTGTTCGGCAGATCGCAACATAAAAGCCAAAATCAATAAGCAAGGTATTTGGATCGAACGTTTGGACACCAACCCGGGGCGATTGATCCCCGAAGAGTTGCGTACCTCGGCAGCGGAGGGACAGGTGGTGGAGGTCGATCTCAATCGCCCTATGGATGAAATCCGCAAAGAGCTCTCTAAATATCCCGTTGCCACACGCCTCTCTCTCTCGGGTACGATCATTGTGGGTAGGGATATTGCTCATGCTCGATTGAAAGAGTTGCTGGATAGGGGAGAGGAGTTGCCCGACTATGTCAAGCAGCACCCGATTTACTATGCCGGTCCTGCCAAAACACCGGAAGGAATGCCGAGCGGTAGTTTCGGTCCCACAACGGCAGGGCGTATGGACAGCTATGTGCGTCTATTCCAACAGCATGGAGGAAGTATGATTATGATAGCCAAGGGTAACCGCAGTAAGGAGGTTACGGATGCCTGCAAAGAGTTTGGAGGGTTTTATTTGGGCAGCATAGGAGGTCCGGCGGCAATTCTAGCTCAGGAGAGCATTAAGAAAGTGGAGTGCGTGGCGTATCCCGAATTGGGGATGGAGGCAATATGGAAAATAGAGGTGAAAGACTTCCCCGCCTTCATTCTTGTAGATGACAAAGGGAATGACTTTTTTACGCAAATCCGAGAGCAGTGCAATAACTGTTCTCTGCACCGCTAAGTAGCGTTTGTAGTTACAATTCTCAGATAATAAAAAGAAGAGCTTGGTAGTTTTCTGCCAAGCTCTTTTTGTATTCACGAAAATCTGTGCTGTGAAGCACTGTTGCTTATTGAGCGACCACGCAAGCACCGCACTTGCTTACTCTCGAACGAGTACTTTGCGTGTGGAGCCGTTGCTGAGTCGGATGATGTTTACCCCGGGTTGCAGCTCGGCAATGCGATGCCCCTCTGTTGTGTAGATGGCAACAATGGTGGCTGAGTCCTCTTCGGCGAGTACTTCCTCGATGGCTACGGGTTCGCTGCCGGCGTACTCCTTGTACTCTACATTGCCACTTTCATTATTCTCGTGGAGTTTTATTTCCAATACACTCCATCCGCGCTCTCGTGCGGCAGCCACTTGGTTTTTGTCGCATACGTTTCCTTCTTCGGGTAGTGCCTCTTTGTGGAGTTCATTTAAGAAATTTACAGCTATAAATGCACCCTTATCCGTCATGCCACTACGGTTGGGGAGCGAGGCTATAAGCGTATCCATGGCGTCTTTGCCACTGATTTTGTTCTTAGTGCAGGCAAGAACAGTCAGCTCGGTGCATTGAGATAGGTCGAGCTCCGAGAGTTGATTGCGCTCGCAGTACAGCCTCGTCAGCTTTGTATTCTGCGATAAGTTGAGTGTCGTGAGTTTGTTGAGAGAACACTCAAGCGATACCAACTCGGTGTTCTTTGATAGGTCGAGTTCTGAGAGTTGATTGCGCTCGCAGTGTAACCCCATCAGTTTTGTATTTTGCGACAAGTTGAGTGTTGTGAGGGGATTGGCGGAGCAGTTAAGATCTCTAAGCTCTGTATTTTGGGACAGATCAAGCGTTGTGAGTTGATTGTTCAAGCAGTTGAGATCTTTCAGTCCCGCATTTCGGGACAGATCAAGTGTTGTGAGTTGATTGTTCAAGCAGTTGAATTGAGTGAGCCGTGCGCATTGTGCCAGATCGATTGCTGTAATTTGATTGCCGGAGCAGTCAAGTTCGGTAATATGACCCAGAAGGGTAACTCTGCCGTCCTCCGCGGTCAATGTGTATCTGTTTTCGGTTCCCTTTTTGAGAGTAGCACCCTTAATGCGCAACGAGCTATTACTTGGAATGTTCAACTGCAGCTCCTCACCTTTCTTTAGGGCTGTGGTTAGACGGATTATCACTTCACTACCGGCATATTCTTCAGTGAGAGGAAGTCCCGCTTCATCATACTGTGTTGCATAGGGCATCCATCCTTGTTGGTGTATGGCAGTAATTTGTTTTTTGTCGCACATATTTCCTTCTTCGGGGAGAGGTTTCCCATCGCTCTCTTGTGTGAAATCTACGAGCCTCAATTCGCCATTGGGCAGAATACTGCGGTCGGGGAGCGAGGCGATAAATGCATCCATGGCAGCTTTGCTCTCTATATTGTTTTTGGTGCAATTGATATGCTCCAATAGAGGGCTTTTCGAGACATCAAGAGCCGAGAGTTGATTGTTGAAGCAAGAGATGCGTACGAGCTCTGTGCATTGCGATAGGTTGAGCTCTGTGAGTTGATTGCCGGAACAGTTGAGCCATGACAGCTTTTTGCATCCCGATAGGTTGAGTTCGGTGAGTCGATTGATATGGCAAAAGAGAGTTTGCAGATGTTCGTGCTGCGACAGATTGAGTGTGGAGATTTGATTGCCGGTACAGGATAGACTTGTTAGCATTGTATTTTGTGCCACGTCAAGCGCCGAGAGTTGGTTATTGCCGCAGTTAAGTTCGAGCAATTGTGTATTCTTGGCCAGATCGAGCTTCGTGAGTTGATTGTTGGCACAAGAGAGCGTTGTCAATGATATATTTTTCGATACGTCAAGTGCTGAGAGTTGATTGTTGGCACAAGAGAGCATCTTCAGCATTATATTTTTCGACAAGTCAAGTGCCGAGAGTTGATTGCTTTGGCAGTTGAGTTGCTTCAATAACGTGTTTTTTGAAACGTCGAGTGTCGTAAGCTGATTATTGCTGCAATGGAGTTCTTCCAGTAGCGTATTCTTCGATACATCGATTGTCGAGAGTTGATTGTCCTGACAGTTAAGCTTCGTAATATCGCCTCTTAGAGTAATCTTGCCATCCTCTGCGGTCAATGTGTACTTATTGCCCTCTTTGAGCGTGGTCCCCTCCACGGTAAACGATCCATAAGCCTCAATAGTCAGCTTCAACTCTTTACCTTTTGCTTGGGTGGTGGTCAAGGTGATAATGTTCTGCGCCCATAGTGACGTTGCGCAGGTCATTGCTGCCAACAGCAACACGATGCGTAGTAAACTTTTTGATTTCATACTTGTCGTTGTTATACTTAATCTCATATATATAGTTGTTTCTAAGACGAGGGATTTACCTCTTCCTTTTGCCAAGGAGGCACGACAACACTTCAGAGAGCATTGCCGTGCATCCTTTGATTTTTATTGTCGAACGAGCACTTTGCGTGTGGTGCCGTTGCTGAATCGGATAATGTTTACCCCGGGTTGCAGTTCGGCAATGCGATGCCCCTCTATCGTGTAGATGGCAACAATGGTGGCTGCGTTCTCTTCGGCAATAGCCTCTTCGATGGCTACGACTTCGCTACCTTCATAATCGATCATACTCCATCCCGTATCGGCATTTTTTCGCTCTTTGGGTTGCCATCCTCTCCGGCGTGCAGCAGCCACTTGGTTTTTGTTGCACACGTTTCCCTCTTTGGGTAAAGTGGTTCCATGGCTCTCTTCGTTGAAGTCCACAACCTCGAATATGCCTTTTTCCTCTGAGGTACTGCGGTCGGGAAGTGAGGCGATGAGTGCATCCATGTCTGTCTCGCCACTCAACCTGTTTTTAGAACAAGAGAGAAGTTTCAATTGCTTGTTTCTCGACAGATTGAGTGAGGTGAGTTCGTTGAAGGTACAGTCAAGCGTTGTCAGCTGTACATTTCTCGACAAGTTCAATTCCGTGAGTCGATTGTAATGGCACATCAGAGTTTTCAGCAGAGTATTTTGCGACACATCGATTTTGACAAGTTCATTGTTGGGGCAGGATAGTTCGGTAACAGCTCCTTGGATGAAAACTTTACCGCTCTCTGCTGTGAGAGTGTACAAGTCATTTTCTTTGTGCTTGGCTCCCCTTATAGTAACGTTTCCGTTGGCTTTGATTGTGAACTGTAAATCGTCACCCACTTTTTTGGAAGTGGTCAAGGCGATACTGTTTTTTACGGGTTCACTGCCCAAGTATTCTTCTTTCATGGTTCTACCTCGGTAATCATCCTTGTATTCCATTGCGATCCACCCTTTTAGGCGTATGTCGGTTACTTGGTTTTTGTCGAGGATGTTTTCCTCCCCGGAGGACATCGACAATGATCCCGATGAGCGGAAATCGACGAAAACCAAAGTCCCCTTGGGATCTTTCTGATTGCGGTCGGGGAGCGAGGCAATGAGTGCGTTTACTGTGGCAGGGTCGTTCAAACGGTTTTTTACACAGGAGAGGTGTTCCAAATCGGATTGTCCTTCGCAGATAAGCGAAGTGAGTTGATTGGCTCTGACATCCACCGATTTGAAAGAGCCTTTTAGCTTTATCTCTCCTGTCGGTTCAGTTACGACACTGTATCCTTTTTCTTTATCATACCCCACGCCTTCGAGTCGATAGGGACCTATGGAGGAGAGGTATAAGGAAAAATGTTCGCCGACTTTCTTTTCCGTTTTCATCGTAATGACGCCTTGACTGCTGAATACACCATCGTCTCCATTGTATTCGATTGGAATTGGAATTAAGAAATACTCAGATATTCCCGAAACTTCAAAGACTTTCCAGTTTTTATCCTTGAGTTTATTGACCTGTGCCACGGTACATATATTGCGCTCCTCCCCTCGTATACGATCAATGAGGATTATACTTCCGCCTTCGCTGTGCAGTGAGCCAAT
>JBGZIN010000031.1:0-3584 GCA_041848345.1 Porphyromonas sp. | reverse complement strand
TCTTCTGTCTCTGCGTGGATCCGAGACTAGGCGAAGGCTATTCAGTAGTTGGGCGTACATATGCTTGTTATAGTTATGGGTTTATACTTAGCTTTTGCTTTACGACTACAAAGCTAGCAACTTTTTAATGCGTCAGCCCTGGCAGCCTTTTTATCTTTGGCGATGAGGATGAGAAAAGAAGATCGAGTGAGGGAAAATTATGCCCTTTCGAAGGGTGAGTTATGAATGGCAATGCTCAAGAGGAGGAGCATGGCGATAAGGTATTCTGAAAAGAACGTAACCAAATCAATGGTCATTATAAGGCTGAAAAGCAAGATTAACAGCATCGAGGAGGAGTTCTTTTGTTTGTAGCTTACAATACCATAGGAAATGGGGATGAAGAGCATGAGTAGTCCGCTAATCAGTCCCCCCTCGATGGTGGACTGAATGATTTGATTATGAAAGTGTCCTGTATGCTCAGCACCTTGAAAATAGGGGAGTAGGAGACTTTCGGAAGAGCCTAAGCCATATCCACTCCAAAGATGGGTCCCCAAATAGTTTTGAGCCGTTTGGAGTAGTTGTAAGCGATGAGCATCGATGAAAAAGTCGGATACATTGCTCGGAAAAAGTTGAAAGAAGAAGCCGATGAGCAGGGAGGATATGACGAATATCCCCAAAGAGATCACACGTTCATAGCTCCATTTCAGATATTTCTGCGCAACGATGAAGAGCAAAATAAAGAGGTAGAAGAGCATCAAAGTTCTGCTCTGATGGATAAAGGAGTAGCTGATGGCTGCGAATGAGGTTAGGAGGAAAGCACCCCGAACCGATGCACTATTACTTTTCAAAACTCGCTCGTTAATGAAGTAAAGAATGGGAGCAAGGAAGATGAACCCAAGGTATGTATAGTGTGAAAATCCCGTAAGAGAGAGCAGAAATCCGGGGTAGGCGGAAGTCCCGTTTAGGGTAAAGTAACCCTTGTTGAAAGAGAATGCAACCCACAGAGGATTGTCTATACGGACGCATACCCAACTATACAGAAGTATTTGGCTCAAGAGATAGAGATAGCTGATTTGCAACGCATAGCGCATAAAACGGCGCACAATGCTTGCCGAGGGAGGGGCAATGCATATTAAAAGGGGGATAACAGCGATCCAGACTTCGCGTTGAAAGTAGCTCAAAGAACGTGCCGGATGAGGGCTCCACAGCAGTGTGGTGGCTTCGTAGAGGACATAGATGAGCGTTGCAAAGAGGAATAGTCGAGGGCGAAACGGCACTCGGCTTTTATTGCGGAAGTAAGGAATGCCGCAAGCAATTGCGCCCAAAATGAAGAATAGGAGGATACCCAAGAAGCTGTCTACCACACCGAAAAGGAGATTGGTATAACCCAAAGACCAAAATAGTACTGCACACTCTTCGTGTAAAAGACCACCTTTTTGTAGGTTTCTTTCATTTTCATACACCAACTGAAAGAGAATTATCCCCCCCCCGAGGAGTACAAATAGCCAAAAAGGGGTGGAAAACACCGTAATATCAAAAGCAGAGTCTGTACCGTTGGGTTCAAAAAGAGATGGGTTAAATAAGGCAAGTAACCCCCATCCGACCCCAAAAAAGATGGGAAGCAGAGGGTAATACAGATGATCGGAGTGCAAAAGATCCCTAATGCTTTTCATCTTTTGAGCTCTCTTTAAGTGAAGGTGATAGGGTGATGCGAGGAGCATCTTGTGGTCGCACACGCCACCGATTGTGGCTCCACAGCCATGCATACGGTTGCTGACGCACATTCTCTTCCAATAGTTGAGCGTACCGTTCCACCAGCGAGAAGGGAGCTTCTTGAGCAGGGTATTCGGAGAGTAGGCGTAATTCTCCCGTCCAATGAAAACGACTGTCGCTTCGGATATTCATGTAGACCACGGGGATATTCATCTTGCGTGCGAGTGTTTCCCAACCGACAAGGAATGTCGTGGGCGTATTGAAGAAAAGAGTGGCATAACGAGCTGCCTCGGGAAAGGGACACTGATCTGCCAGAAAAGCCACAATGGCTGTTGCCTCATTGTTGTTTTGTGCTTGTTCAAAGAGGACTCTTGCGGTCTGTTGCATTTCTATGCAGGTAGATCCATGCTTTTGACGTAGCTCTATCATTAACCGATCAAAGTAGGGATTGGAGAGCTGTTTATAGATGTTGGCATTGGTGAAACCCAACTCTTTGAGACGATAAGGTGCAGCAGTAAAGACTTCCCAATTACCGATATGCCCCATGGTTAGGATTATGGTACTATGTCCCTCGGCACGTAACCGTTGTAACACCTCTGTGTGGGCAAAGGCGAAGTGCTGTTGTATTGCGCGTGGAGAGAGATAGGGTAGTTTGAAGCTCCATAGCAATGTGTCTGTGAGATGCAAGTAGTAGCTGCGTGCCACTTTTTTGCGCTCTTTTTCATTCCATTCGGGGAAGGCTTTTTTGAGATTTCCCTCTACCATGGAACGGCGGTATTTGATCCAATGATAGAGAATATGTGCCAAAGGATAGGCACCAATTTTTAGCAGCCAACGGGGCAATATGCCCACGAGAGCACATACAAAGGACAATATCTTGTAACGAGATGAATTCACGGACACAAAGGTACAAAATGGACATCGGCTCTCCAAGGAATGTGTGCACTGTAAAGGCTTTTGATAAGCCCTTGTCAAGCTCTTGGCAGAGTGAAATGTATTTTTAATGGCAAAGCGACTCTTCCGCCAGTTGCAGGTAGAGTCGGCACACGGCTTCCTCTTCGTTCAAGCAAGGCACCAGGCTGAGTTCTTCTCCTCCGAGGGCAAGATATTCAGCACGCAGTTCTTCGCCAATGTCGATCAACGTCTCCAAACAATCTATGGCAAAGCCCGGGCAGATCACGGTAATACGTTTATACCCCTCTTTTATCCAATTATATACCTCTTTTTCAATGCAAGGCTCCAACCATCTATGGGGTTTGATCGAGGATTGAAATAGCATTTTTCTTTCCACATTTTGAGGCAGAATTTCAAAGAGCAAGCGAGCCGTTTGGGTGCATTGAACTTCGTAATCAAATCCTTGTTGCACTCCTCGTCTTTGGTGTGAGAGGGGAATGCTGTGAAAAGAGGCGATGTACAGATCGGAGTTAGGTGTTGCGTGCTTTTTTATAGAGGTTTGCAGTAGTCGGATGTATGCAGGATGAGCATAGTAGGGAGGCACTATGTGAAGCGATGTTTGTGGAAATTGACGAGCGAAAAGTTGCGGCAATGAACCCAGCGAAGCATAGTAGGAGCCGAATGTTTGATGTGGGAAGAGGGGTAGGAGAACGATTTGTTCTACCGCTTTTTCCGCTTTTACTTGCTCAATGAGTCTCTTGAAGTCTTCTCCGCAATACTGCATGAAAGAGAAAATGCACCATTCGTCTGTTTGGTTTTGGAGCCTCTTTTTGAGTTGATTAAGATATAATCGCAGGGGCATTTCACCGTCGAAGAGCGAAGCCAACCGTTGATAACGGGTTTGAGAATGCTTTATTTTATGCGGGATGATGATGCCTCGGGTGAGGAGATAGCGAAAAGGTTGTGGGATGGAAACGACTCGCTTGTCGCCTAAAAAG
>JBGZIN010000030.1:0-29173 GCA_041848345.1 Porphyromonas sp. | reverse complement strand
TTTACCATACTTGGCATCTAATACCAAGTCGTAATCTGAAATTTGATGGTTATTTGTCTGCATAATATGCCTCCTTTATTTTTAATGCCTTTTCTATTTCGTTATTTGGCGTTTTCTGTGTCTTCTTCTGAAAGCCATTGAACAACACCACTTTGCCCATCATCGAAAATAAAAAACTCTCGATAGATATTACCATTGTATGTGCGTAACTCTTCGGCATTACAAACTCCGAGAACGACTTTATAGGCTCTCAAATGGTCATTTTTATATAGTCGCATCAGCAAGGAATATAGATATTGGTGTAGATACCCCGTCGCATTGCTTAATGGTGTGAAAAGTAACTCGGTAACTTGCAATAACGGGCAGGTCTACATCTCTTGTTTGTTCACAGCTATGTTATAAGCTACCGAGATGTACAAGACACCATCAGACGACGGACGAAACAAAGTCCAAGTACTTGAGAACGCACTTTTAATTCCACCAAGGTACGATTGGGGACAATAAATGAGCGGATACAATGGATTATAGACACCGTTTTAATTCCACTAAGGTGCGCGTGGAAGGTAGCATCAAAACGCTTACTCCATTGTACGGAGTTGCATTTTAATTCTACTAAGACGCAATAAAAAAGGTTCAAATATCCGATATGCCTACTGTGTCGAACCTTCAAATTCGCTAATCTCTTTGGTTGTCAAAGCTCCACAATTGTAATGCCAGCTCCTCCGAAACGAACATCTTCATCATAATACCGCAAAACATGCAGTCGGGTAGCCAACAGCTGACGAATGCTTTGACGCAGTGCCCCGGTACCCGTTCCATGCAAAATGCGCACACGATGACAACCCACTTGTATCGCTTCATCCAAATAATAATCCACCGCTTGCATGGCATCCACGGCACGCATTCCTCTTAAATCCAACTCTTGCTTAAAGTGAACTTTCTTTTCATGCACATGCTCCGTAACGTTGCTGCTTTTCTTTTCCTTGAGAGCAGAAGAGGGGCTTTTTGCTTTCTCTATTCGTTTCAATTGTGCCAAAGGCAGCATTGTTTGCATCGTTCCTCCCAATGCTACCAAAGCGGACGATCCCCTTATTTCCATCACTTCCCCTTCGATCCCCGTAGGGGTTACCACAAAACATCCCAATGAAATTGGTTTTTGTATGCATTCATTTTGCGATTTGTATGCATTCATTTCTGCATTTGAATGCGATGAAACTTTGCTGCGTTCCGCTTTGCGTTTATTCCTCTTTTCCAGGCGTCTGAGTTCACGTTCGATACGCTCCGATTGATCTTTGCTTTCGTCGACGTGTTCGACAGATTCAACCTCCTGAGAATAAGCCTCTAAAGATCGCCTTGCCTTTAGTGTGCGCTCTCGCTCCGCAGCACTTTCTTTTATCTCTCGAATGGTGCGTTCTATTTGGGCATTGCTCTCGTGCAACAAGCGTTGAGCTTGCTCCTTGGCCTCTTGTATGATTTGTTGCTTGGAGGATTTCAGTTGCTGCAAATCTTTTTGATAGCGTTCTATGCTTTCCTCAAGCTCTCTTTCTCTCTTCCTTATCGTCTCTCTTTTTCGCTCCCAATAACGTTTATCGCGCGCTATTTCTTGCACATACTTATCCGAGTCGATCAATTCTTGTCCCACAAGGATGGAAGCTCTATCGATAACCCCTTTGGGTAAACCCGATTTTTTGGCTATTTCTATGGCAAACGAGCTACCGGGTTGCCCAATAGAGAGCCTAAATAAAGGACGCATAGCCCCTCGGTCATAAAGCATCGCACCATTAACGACCCCGTCGTGTTCGGTGGCATATTGTTTGAGATTACGGTAGTGCGTTGTTATCACTCCGAAACTCCTTGCCTGATTGAACTCCTCCAAAAGAGACTCTGCAATGGCTCCACCCAGCTCGGGTTCCGTTCCTCCGCCAAACTCGTCAATCAATAATAGAGATGATGGAGAGGCCATAGAACAGAAGTGCCGCATGTTCACCAAATGAGAACTATAAGTACTCAAATCATCTTCCAATGACTGATCATCTCCTATATTGACTGCCAATGTGGAGAAAAGCCCTGCTGTGGAATCGGGGTGCACCGGTATGGGAAATCCCATCTGCAACATATATTGCAGAAGAGCACATGTCTTAAGGCACACAGACTTACCTCCCGCATTGGGACCCGATATGATAAGGATCCTTTCATTGGGTGCTTTCAAACGAAGGTCTATGGGCACCAACGCACGCTTTTCCGCCTCCAAAGTTCTTCGCAATACAGGATGGCGTGCCTCGAACCAATCAAGGTGAGGTACGGATAAGAGTTTGGGGATAACGGCTCGCTCCTCTTGCGAAAATAAAGCTACGGCAAATAGAGCATCGAACAAGCCCACCAAGCTATACATCTCCAAAATGGTCGGTATATGGGGACGAATTGCATCGGCTAAATGAACTAAAATGCGCACTATCTCTCTGCGTTCGGCAACATCCAACTCTCGAATGCGATTATTCGCTTCCACAATTTCAATCGGCTCCACAAAGATGGTTTTACCGGTACTCGACTCATCGTGAACAATCCCTTTGAGATGACGTTTGTATGCCGGTGTAACGGGAATAACAGCATGCCCGTTTCTCAACGATGGACGGGCATCTGACTCTGCCCAACCCTGTTCTACTGCATAGGTCAAAATGCGCTTAACCTCTCGGCTAATACTTCGCTCTACTTGTGTGCGCTCTGTTCTTATAGAGAGCAATTCCGACGATGCATTGTCTTTAATCCGACCAAAACGATCCAATAGCTCCTCTATGCGACGACTTATTTCAGGGAGTAAAAGTCCCTCGGGCAACAGAGCCAACAGATGAGGATAACGTAAGGGAACCTCTTGCTCTTCTCCCGAAGCACGCTGCTTTTTGTAACCCAAAAAGAGATATAGATGCGCCACTCTTGTAATCAGCGCCGCCAAATGAGGCAAGCGTTCCTCTGTCAAATATGTTCCCTCGGGGCGAATAGCTTCAATCGAAGGACGCAAATCTTCCAAGGCAAGAGAAGGCAATTCTTTTTTCTCCTCCAAAATGAGAAGTAACTCTTGCATACGCCCCAAACGCTCCACAAGAAGCGAATGATCGGATATTGCATGCCATTGTTCCAAGACCTCCTTTCCCATTGCACTTTGTGCCTTTCCTTTTAGGAGATTGCGAATGGCATCAAACCCAATCTTCTCTTCGAAAGTGCGCGGATAAGTGGCGAGTGTGTTCATATGCCTCCAACAAGATTAAAACAGAGCACGGAAAATATCATTTCCATTGGCATATAAAAGCAGCAGCAGTAAGAAAACCAAACCTATTCGATTGGCTTTAAGTATGGTTTTGTCATTTACTCGCTTACCTGTCATAATCTCCCACAAAGTGAACATGATGTAGCCTCCATCCAACATGGGGATGGGAAGAAAGTTCATAAAAGCCAATATAATCGAGAGAAGAGCCGTTATGCTCCAAAAGCTATACCAATCAAACATTTTGGGGAACAAATTACCAATGGAAAGAAATCCACCCATTTGAGAAGCTCCCTCCTTGGTAAATACATATTTCATGTCTCCTACGTAATTTTTAAGCGTTCGCACGGCTTTATTGATACCAGCAGGCACAGACTCAAGAAGTGAATACTGTATCTTCTCTACCGGATAAACGCTGTTAATGGGAGCAAGCAAAACGCCCAAATGCCCCATGGAATCAGGTTGTATCAAAAGGGTTAGTTGTTCATTGTTGCGAACAAACACAACATTTCTCATAGAATCGGGAGAAGACTTGAACAACAGTTGTGCATCTACCGCATCTGTTATTTCGGTGGAGTCTACTCGCACCAAACGATCACCTTTGACAAGTCCTGCTTTTTCGGCAGACGACCCCGGAAGTACACTATCAACAACAAAAGGTAGTTGCAGCCCCATAAAACCCGATTTATCTGCTATCACTCGCTGCATCATGTCGGAAGGGATCTTGATGACTTGCTCTTCTCCTTGGCGTAAAATCTTTACTTCTTGGGCTGTAATCACCGAACGATAAAAGGAGTCTGAAAGCGCATCCAAACGTTTTCCATCGGCACTCAATATTATATCATTGTCCCTAAAACCCACCTTTTGAGCCGTAGGAGAGAAGCTCATCCCCGAGGAAACTTGATCACTCCAAAGGCGATAATCTCCCCAATGGTAGGAAATGCCCGTATAAAGAATTATTGCCAAAATAAGGTTGAATACAATCCCCGCAATCATTACAACGAGCCTCTTCCATGCTGCCTTTGAACGAAACTCATACTCCTGAGGCTGCGTCTTTTCATCATGCAACAAGAAGCGTTCGTCCACCATTCCCGACATGGAACAGTATCCGCCCAGCGGTAGCCAGCCAATACCATAGACTGTGCCACTTCTTGGGGAAGTGTATCGAAACAGAGGTCTTCCTATATCAAAAAATAAAAAGAAGCGTTCCACTCGTATGCCAAAAAGGCGTGCCATTAAGAAGTGCCCCAATTCATGAATAAAAACGAGTAAGGTAAAAGAAAGCATCATTTGCAGTGCCTTCATAAGTATAGCCAATATCATAGTCGTTACAATCTGTCTTAATAAAAAACGGAACTAAGATAGCTTTTATCTTTCAGTTCATAGAGAAAATTGGAGAATGGACAAACCACAGACACATCGAAAAAAAGAAACAATACTCAGCGTAATAATACTTCATAATAACGTTTACGCAAAGAATAAGCCAGCATCCTCAAACGAAAACAATTTGTTATTTCCCTTATGTCCAAAGCCTTCAAGGTTTTACTCATGTACTCCAAAACAAGTTCTCGCTCGTGAGACGCGGGGAGTTTTCGAGCCTCATATTGCAGACGCAAAAGCGTCTTACGATACCATAAACGAAGAAGCATGCGCTCTTTTTCCGAAATAAAATGGTTGGACTTTTGCAAATAAATGTAACGTTCTTCGTTGGCTCTAAAGAAATCTTGCAGATGTTTGGGTGAAGCAACTCGAGTTATGCTTGTATTATGCCGACGGTAGTGGTAAGAAGCTATCCCCGTATACACAACACCATTGGCTCGCTCCACAAGAGGAAGCATCAATGCAAAGTCCTCATACACCCGACTTTCGGGAAAAAAAAGTCCCTCGAAAAGATCTCGCTTAAAGAGTTTGTTGCATAAATGACTTGTGAGATTGCGATCCATCAATAGGGCTTTCAATGCATCCTTTCGGGAAATTTGAAAGCCTTTTTTAGGAAAAAGAAAAGATCTCTTTCGGATATGTCCCTCCTTGGTGCACTGAAGTATCCCTGTTACAGCAATATCTTTTCCACTAAAGTTCAACTCTTTCCACAATGACTCTATGTGATTGGGAGACAAAAAATCATCGCTATCAACGAAAGTTATCAAAGCCCCTTGAGCCATAGCCACCCCTTTGTTACGCACAAAACCTATTCCTTTATTTTGAGGAAGAGCAACAATGCGAAAACGCTCATCTCTCCGAGCCCACTCATTACAAAGGGTTAGAGATAGTCCGTCTGGCGAAGCATCATCTATCAAAAGAGCTTCCCAATTCGTATAAGTCTGCCGACTAATGCTTTCAAGACATTCGTCCAGATAGCATGCTGTATTGAATACGGGTACAATTATACTGATCAACGGCTGTAACTCTGATTCATTCATAAGAGTATCCTTTCGTAAACCCTCTTTTTCAGCGAGAAGAAGAACATAAGGAATGCATGAGGGACTTTCAAATTAGGATTCAATCCAACTGCTTTCATCATCGATTCCATCTCTTGTACAAGCATGGTTTGCTCCTCGCTATGTGGCAAACAAATCAAAGAACGTCTCCCTTGATATATACGCTTTATGGGCCACACAAGCAAACGTTTACGATCTTTCGGAGAAAGCAAAGGAGTACGCTCCACCAAGCAATAGACTTCAAACAGAGCATAGCAATAGTCCGATATGTTACGCAGTTTTTTCGTATGTACAATACTTGAAGGAGTCCATCTGTATTTGTAGGTTGCCTGTCCTGTATGCACAATTCTCTCTGCTCGGGAAATAATCTGCAAGAATACGGACATATCTTCATAAACCCTTCCTTCCGGAAAAACTATGCCATCCAATAAACTTCTATGAAACAAACACCTCCATAGATAGTTACCCATTCCCTTATTATCATAAGTAGTACGAATAAAAATCTCACGTGTCGTATAGATTTTATCGGATTGTAGTAACCCTGTGGGGCGGCGTGTTCCTTTTGGGGTTTTATAAGGAATATAACCCGTA
The DNA here is from genome assembly GCA_041848345.1 of Porphyromonas sp. Lineage (GTDB taxonomy): Bacteria > Bacteroidota > Bacteroidia > Bacteroidales > Porphyromonadaceae > Porphyromonas. Next base: position 22,885 of record JBGZIN010000030.1, on the reverse strand, counting down.
AATGCCAGGGAAGCCTCTCCCTTAAAAACAGCCGTTACGAGACTCTCTAAATGGTTGGGAAGTAGAATATCATCGCTATCCAAAAAAGCAATCCACGCCGCTGTTGTATGCTGTAATCCATGGTTGCGAGCATGGGAAACACCTCTATTTTCCTCCAAGTGAACCACCTTGAAACGCGCATCTTTTTCTGCCCACTTATCACAAATCTGAGGAGATAAACCATCGGAAGAAGCGTCGTCTATCACTATGGCTTCCCAGTGCGTATAAGTTTGTTCGTACAAACTCGAAAAACACTCCTCCAAATAAACTCCCGAGTTATATACCGGAATTATAACTTGTACCAAAGGAGGTGTAGGTACTACGAATGAAGCATCTCGTTTAACGCTATTGTCCATTGTTTTATAATTTGTTGTGATGTGTACTTAGAAGAAAGCAAACCTGCTTTGTGTGCCATGGTTATGCGCAATTTATCGTCCTCTATCAAACGCTCCAAGGCAGAGGCAAAACCATCTATGTCATTATTTGCAACCAATAATCCCGTTTCTCCATGAACAACAATGTCGGCGGGACCACGAGGACAGTCGAAACTGACTATTGGCAAAGCCGATGCCATGGCTTCCAACAAGACAAGAGGGAAACCCTCATATCGCGAGGTCATCGCATAAATGGAAGCTGCTCTGTATTGTTCCGGCATATCCTTGGAGTGAGATAACAATTCAACTCTTTTTTCCAATCCCAGGCGTTCAATTTGAGCGACTAAAGCCTTATATTTTTTACCCGATCCCACTATACGCAGTTGCCAATCCGGGTGTCTCTTTTCAATCAATCTCCATGCATCCAATAAACGATCGAAACCCTTCTGCCCTGCCAAACGCCCTGCCGAAAGTATTCTTTTACAAGATTGGTCTGAAAAAGAGAGTCCATCTATGGTTATGGGATTGGGAATAGAAAGCACTTTTTCGGCTCGATACCTCTTTCTGTAAGAGTGTGCATCTGAAGGCGTAAGTGTTATAATCCACCCCAAACGAGTGGCTAAAAGTCGTGATAACGAATGAAAAGGATGTGATTGAACGGTAGTATTGAAATGCTCCCAAGTAGCAATGCGAGAACCTTTTGCCGAAAGGTAATGGGTCAGAGAGCGATTACTACCCACGCAAATCACTAAATCAGGCGAAAAATTTTGGTAATAACGCCTCATTCTATGAATACGGCAGATCCCTTTCAAATCTGATTGATAAACGACCTTCACTCTATCCGACAGAGGAAAGTAAGGGTTTCCTTTTTTTTGTAGACAGAGAATTTCCACAGTCCAACCCTCTTTCTCTAAGAGAGAAGCTATGTAGCAGGTTACACGTTCAATGCCTCCTCCGTCGTGCAATCCTCTCGTTACAAAAACTAACTTTCCCTTCATAGAACCACGTATTCCCTTTATATGTCTATTGAACGAAAGCGATGGGGCAACTTCACCACAAGAGACGGAGTGGGCATCATAGGTTTATTGAGAGCATAAATAGGGCGAAAAACAGACTGTAAGCGTCGTGCCATTTGCAGCACTCCATCTGCTGTAAAGGCTTTTCTGTGTGTGGTATGGTAAATGGTTCTCGCTCTCCTTTTCAAATGAGCATTCCACCCTCCATCAATGCGAGTCGCATCGGAAAAACGACTCTGTACTCGTTCCCAATCGCAATAACCGGTATGTAGTAAGTACAAGTTGGGGACAATGTGATAATTAACGCCCTTGATACGATGAAATCCGGAGCCCCAACGAAGTGCACAAGTTACCACCGAAGCCTTGGTGTAACGGGAAGAAAGTACTGCATAACATCTCTGTTTCAAAAGAGAAATGCTCTGTTCTATCGACTGCTCCTCTCCTATTTTTTGCCCTAAATCCAGACCTAATGCAGAAATTGTTCTGTATCCTCTGTACTGATACAAGAATTCCTTCAGGGATTGATTACAACAAGGATCTACAATAAGGAACTCATCAGCATCGGTTCCTATAACCATATCATACCCCTTACCTAAGAGATCGGCTTGGAGTTGGTTCAGTAACCCAATTCTATATTTGTCTCCATCCGCTCTCGATAATTCCTTATGTGGTAAAAGCGATATATTTGCCTTTCCTTGATGGGTAGGAAGAGCCTGATCCTCTCCATCAAGATAGATATACAGATTTTCCTCTCCCAAAGCCTTTCCATAATAACTAATCCATCTCTCTAAAAAGAAAAGATCGTTGCGCGCCATGGTAACAGCAGCTATGCGGTAGGTGGATAGAGAGTGTATCGGCACGATGAAAAAAACTTTTGATACTATTTCTTAGATAAACTGACGAGACCGTACGATCCAATGTTCGACCTTCTTGGCTTGAGCAAAGCGGATTAGTAAATCTTTCGATCGCTCCACCACTCCTTCAAGAAAGGCTGTATTCTCGCTGTTCTGAGGCAAATAACTATTGATGAAGATCAGTACTTTTTGAGTGGTTAGTTCCACTTTTGTACGCTCCGAATCACTTGTCGGTGTCGCAAATGGAGCTATTTCATCTACATAGAGCGGGAGGTTTTCCACATTAAGTTCCCCACGACCAATACCTTCAAAAGGATCTTTTGCATTGCCTCGACGCAATACAATGTTACCACAAACCTTATTGGCATCGAAAACGCCTATGGAAAATCCCGTTTCCAAAGAGAGCAAATTACCCAAATCGACCAACTGATTGATTGTATACAAGCCCAACCCTTTTACAATACGACGCCTCAATTGTTCCGCTGCAGGTCTATATCTATTGGGGTCTTTACCGAGTCGTTTATAAGCGTCCCTCGTGGAGGCAATTGTTGTAATCTCTTTTATCTTATCAACATCCCCCGAAAGAGCTATGCTCCCAATAGCACGCTCCAAATCTTTCTGCAAAACCGCATCTACAAGTCCATTGCTTACCTCTGCTTCCAAAACAAGCAATGTGAACTCGGGGAATAGCTCCGCAAAAGAGTGCTCTATAAGGATCTCTCGTGTCATAAAGATCAAAGACCTATCTCCTCTTGAATATCTTCATCCCACTCTATTTCGAGCAATTCGTCCTCGTCATCCTCCTCAATCGGACCTTCTTTTGAATAAAGCGTATCGTCATCATGCAGAGTTTCCACAGCCATCGTCTGACGTACCAATTCGGTATTGTCATAGGGCATTTCCCTATTTAACTCCTGCCAAAGCAAATCTTTTAAGTCCGTTATCCCCTTTTGGGCAACTGCCGAGATAAACACATGAGGCAACTCTTCGGGGAGCTCTGACTCTACCAATTGAACAAGCTCCTCATCAGCCAAATCAATTTTAGTAATAGCCAGGATGCGTCGCTTGTCTCCCAAGCCGGGATTATATTTCAAGAGTTCATTGAGCAGGATCTGATACTCCTTATAGATATTGTTCGTATCAATAGGGATCATAAATAGGAGGATCGAATTACGCTCTATATGTCTCAAAAAGCGCAGTCCCAACCCTCTTCCTTCGGATGCTCCCTCTATAATCCCCGGAATATCTGCCATTACAAACGAACGATTATCCCTATAACCCACGATACCCAAGTTGGGAACTAAGGTTGTGAAAGGATAATCTGCAATTTTCGGTTTGGCAGACGTTATGGCACTCAACAAAGTAGATTTTCCGGCATTGGGCAACCCCACCAACCCAACATCTGCAAGTGTCTTCAATTGTAGTATAATCTCCCTTTCTCGAGCAGGTTCACCCGGTTGGGCAAAACGAGGTGCCTGATTGGTAGAGGACTTAAAAAAAGTATTTCCCTTTCCTCCTCTACCGCCTGCCAGGAGCAAGCGTTTCTCCTCATGATGCGTTACATCAAGAATAAACTCCCCCGTTTGTGCATCATATACCGAGGTCCCAATGGGCACCTCAATCACGATATCTTCGCCTGAAGTACCCGTCTTCAACGCCCCCGAACCGGCTTCGCCCGAAGGAGCATATATATGTCTGTTGAAACGCAAATGAAGCAAAGTCCAATAGTTACGATTGGCTTTGATGTAGATGCTGCCACCATTTCCGCCATCTCCTCCATCGGGACCTCCTTTGGGAATATATTTTTCACGTCTAAAATGCGCAGAGCCACGCCCTCCTTTTCCGGAACGGCAATAAATCTTCACATAATCGACAAAATTCGTTTCTGCCATCGAAAATGCCAATTCATTTATTGCAAGGCATCTACTGCCTCGAACAATCGGTGCATAACAGCCTCTACAGAACCAACTCCGTCAATGGACTTTGCCAGTCCCTGAGCTTTATAGTAAGCCGCTATCGGAGCTGTTTGCGTGTGATACACATTCAAACGGAGTTGTATTGTTTCCAAATTGTCGTCCGAACGTCCTTCTTGCTCTTTGCGCAACAACAAACGTTCTACCACCATCGCATCGGGGACAACCAACTCCAACAACTGAGAAATGCGCTGACCATTGCGCCTCAAGAGTGCATCCAAAGCCTCTGCTTGCGCTACCGTGCGCGGGAATCCATCGAAAATAAAGCCTTTCACCGCGGTGTTACCGGCTACAATGTCTTCGATCATAGCCACTATAATTTCATCGGGCACCAACTGACCTTTATCAATGAGTGCTTTGGCTTTTTGCCCCAAATCGGTTTGGGCTTGGATCTCTTTTCGGAGGATTTCTCCCGTGGAAATATGTTTCAAGCCATAATGCTCCACCAGGATGGAGCTTTGTGTGCCTTTTCCGGAGCCCGGAGGTCCGAAGAGTATTAAATTTATCATGACTCCTTTATCTTATATATATCACGAAGCATGCGACCTCGCTCATCAAAATCCAATCCATGACCCACAATAAAGTCATTGGCGATCTCTATACCGACATAGTCAGACTTCACATCACACTTGAGTGCTGCCGGTTTGGAAAGCATAGTGGCAATATACACTTCTGCTGCACCTTGCTTGTAGTACAACTCTTTGACACAGCTCATCGTATAGCCCGTATCGATAAGATCCTCCAAAATCACCACCGTACGTCCCTGCAAAGGAGTGGTAACAGGCATGATTTCTTTCAAGTTGTATGTCGATTGAGTACCTTCGTAAGACGAATAACGTGCAAACGCCACTTCACACTCTCCTCCTATGTAGCTCAACAACTCGGATGCAAACATAAAAGCCCCATTCATAACACAAACGTAAAGAGGGTCTTTTCCCTCCATATCCTTGGCTATTTTGGCAGCCATGTCTCGGATGGCTGCATCTATCTGCTCATAGGTTATATACAACTCAAATACTTTCCCGTGTAATTCTATAGCTTTCATAAAGACTTATATCATTTTGCAAAGGTACTATTATTCCCAGTAAAAATGAATTTCTTACGTAAACAAAAAAGAAATTCCCCATACCCCAACCATCCTTCCGAGAGTCATCCTCTCGAAAAAGAGAAATTTCCACACCGGCGATAAAGTACAAAGAACAAAAGGGAACGATATTTTTGACCCCTTGTTAAAGGATCAACAGGCTTACCGCCATGACTGCCATTCCCGAGATGAGACCATAAATGGCTTGATGATGCAGACCATATTCCTCCGCTGCGGGCAACAATTCATCCAGAGAGATGTACACCATAATCCCTGCAATGGCTGCGAATATAATCCCATATATGGTATCATTCAGGTAGGGAGCCAAAAGAAGATAGCCGAAGAGTGCCCCCAAAGGCTCTGCCAATCCCGATAAAAAAGAGAGCCAAAAGGCTTTTTTTCGGTTGCCCGTTGCATAGAAAATAGGCACAGATACCGATATTCCTTCGGGGATATTGTGTATGGCAATGGCAATGGCTATCGGCAATGCGATGCGAATGTCTTGCAGTCCCGACAAGAAAGTCACCATACCTTCAGGGAAATTGTGTATCACCAAAATAAGAGCTGTAAACAGTCCCACACGCAAGAGTTTATGACGCTTCTGTTTGCCCTCTGCCGTGCTCTTTTCGGGATGAGCCAACTCTTCCACATCATGCATCTCATGCGGATTTTCTTTTTTGGGGATCAATTTGTCGATGAGAGCGATGAGAAGAATACCTCCAAAGAAAGAAAGTGTGGTATAAGTTGCCGCCCTGCGCGGTGAATAGATACGACTAAACATCTCCAAAGACTCCGGAAACATCTCCACAAAAGAGACATACATCATCACTCCTGCCGAAAACCCGAGGGATATACACAGGAAAGAAGTGTTCGTTCGCTTTGAAAAAAAAAAGCGATGATACTGCCTATTCCCGTGGATATTCCGGCAAAAAGGGTGAGTAAAAAAGCGAATAAAACTTGTTGGCTCATGGGGTGAAAGACAATCTCCTACTCCTCTACTTCTCTACGGCAATCGGCTCTTTTAAGTAATGGAGCAAAGTGATCAATGCGCCGATCGCGGAAGAAGGGCCACCAGCGACGCACGTGCTCGGTGCGCCTAAGGTCTATGTCCACACAAGCAACTGCCTCTTCGGTACCCAACAAGCAAAGTAATTCTCCTTGCTGACCGGCAACGAAACTATTTCCCCAAAAGCGTATTCCATTGGTTCTACCCGAAGGATCCGCCTCATGCCCCACTCTATTGACTGCAACAACGGGCAGATTATTCGCCACGGCATGTCCTCTTTGCACCGTGCGCCAAGCGTCCAACTGTCGTTGCTGTTCCTCCTGCGTATCGGTACTTTCGACTCCTATTGCCGTGGGGTATATCAATATATCGGCTCCTCGAAGTGCCATAATGCGTGCTGCCTCGGGATACCATTGATCCCAACACACCAAAACTCCCAGACGACCGAGGGAGGTATCAATGGGCGTGAAACCCAAATCTCCCGGAGTGAAGTAATACTTTTCGTAGTATGCAGGATCATCGGGGATGTGCATTTTACGGTATATCCCTGCGATAGAGCCATCTTGCTCCAAAACGACTGCCGTATTGTGATAGAGCCCTACCATACGACGCTCGAAGAGGGAGAGCACCAAAACCACTTTATGTTCTCGGGCAAGTGCGCCATAGAATGCCGTCGATGCTCCGGGGATCTCCTCCGCCTGATCAAAAACATCCGCATTTTCCTCCTGACAGAAGTAGAGACCGTTGTGCAATTCCTGCAACACAATCAACTGTGCCCCGTTGTGCGCCAGCTCGGCAATACGCTCTGCCAATCGTTTCTTATTCAACTCTCTGTCGGCTCCATTCGCCTGCTGTATAATGCCTACTCTCATAACTTATGCGCGCATCATCTCTAAATTCAAAAACCCTTTGGGGAACTGCATTGTGGCACAATGCAAACTTCCATGTTGTCGTATCAAATTGAAGCAATTAACACCCACCACCTCTCGATCGGGCAATGCTCGCTGAAGCACCTCAGCTGCCTCATCATCCCGAGCAGTACCATACATAGGGAGCAACAAAGCCCCATTTACAAAAAGAAAATTGGCATAGGTAGCCGGCATGGGGGCACCCTCTTCGTCGTAGAAAGAGCCCGCATCGGGGAGTGGGACCAAGTCGTAAGGCGTGATACCGTCAGGCATCCGAAGAGCTTTTAACTCCTCTTCCATAGCCACGAGATAGGCGTAATTGAACGAATGTTTATCCGTTGGAGCCACATAGGCAATCGTATGTTCGTTGATAAAACGAGCCAACGTGTCAATATGCCCATCGGTATCATCACCCATAATGGCGCCGTGCGTGAGCAACTGAACCGAAGACGCAGCCAATTCGCTCGCCAAATCTTGACAAATGGCATCCCGTGAATAGGCGGCATTTCTGTTCTCTTCCATCAGACAATACTCTGTGGAGAGCAAGACCCCTGCACCGTTGCTTTCGACAGATCCGCCTTCAAAAACGAAATCCTGGCGATTGGACCATTGAACGTCGGGAGCAAAGAAACCCATTTTGTACAATTTTCTACTCACCAGATTGTCATAATTGGCAGCAAACTTTTGCCCCCATCCGTTAAAACGATAGTCTACGATCACCTTTTTTCCCGCTTTGAAACAAGAAAGCGGCGCATAATCACGCGCCCAAGTGTCGTTCGTAGCCATACGGATGAGGTACAGATTGGGGTGATCCATGGGTAGGAGTGCTGAAACATCCTTATTTTCAGGTAGCAATACTACCAACTTTTCGTAGCGTAAAACCGCCAATGCGAGCTCTTGATAAGTCTTTTCCACCTCTCCCAATAGCGCAACCCAGTCGCTGTCTTCATGTGGCCAAGCTATCAACACAGCATCCTGCTCTGCCCACTCGGGGAGCAACCCTTCTGTATGTACACAATCTTTCATAGCACGAATTTACTCATATTTCAACGAATGCCTCTCATCAAAACAAGGTATCTCCCCATGAAGAGCGATCCCAAAGGCTATCATTCCCCCTAATATCGGGTAGAGAAACGCACTTGCATAGAGCGTATAAGCCACTATAAAAGAGCGAAATCGGTAAGAAGTAGGAGATAATGAAAATACTCTTTCAATGGAAGAAAAAATTTGTATGCATTCAAACTCAAATTTGTATGCATTGAATTTGGAAAATGAATGCATACAAAATTCACTTTGTATGCGTACAAACTTTCTCTCACTTTCGTCTCGGTAACATGAATACTGCGCAAGGTGTAAAAACGCCCGCAACTATCCGAAGAAAAAGCTCCAAGAAGAGGTTGGAAGGTAAGTAAATGAAAGAGAGAACAGTCGCATGTTACAATGAAAAATAAAATACCGGAGGAGGTAATTTGAATCCCTCCTCCGGCAGAGCATTTACCGTAAATAAAGATTCTTGCGAATTAGTAGAGCTACAACTTTGTGCTATACTTTGCAGAAATCTCTTGGTTTTTACCCTCGATCTCTATGGCGATCTTTATCTCTGACTGTTCATTAAACTGATAAGGAGGAATTGGAACAAGCTCAAAAACATAAGACCAAGAGTGGAAGTCAAGGAGAGTCATCTCATCTATCGTTACCTCTAAGAGCGGTTTGTTCACAAGATACTGAGTCGGTCTGATAATATGCCCACCTATACGCTCTTCATACTGAGGCACAACCTCATCATTATACCCACTTTTGATATAGGGTAGGAATGTCAGAGCTCGGAATATAAGTTTATCAGAAATGTCTACAAACTCTTTTGTAGGGGACAATTCATAGCACTTAATCTTTGAGATCGGTTCAGCCAAAGCACCCGTTGTATTAGGAGCCGGATAAGAACGATTGTATGAAACATCATTGTACCTGGTTGCATATTTAAGAAACTCTTGAGAGTCTCTCTCTCTTGCGTGGTTCACAATGCGAGAAGACGCCCCTTCTTTTAGGTCTACTCCAACGATAACTATCATTCCCTCATCAAAAGAACTTTCCGGATAGGGATACAAATACTTTTGTGAAATAATCGAAGCCTTGAAAGAAGGTGTTACGACATACTCACAAATGCAATAAGGTTGTGACGAATTTGCATCTTTTTTTTGCAATTTTCCTTTCTGACACGAGAATACTCCCATGGAGAAAAAGAATATAAGTGGCAATAGGAATGTTTTTTTCATACTTTATTTTATCTGTTTCAAAGAATTATCCTCCTGCTCAGACATCAACTTTTGCGTTATTTAAGAACAAATGGATTGTATTCTCACCTCGAATCTTATCAAGGAAAAACCCGCAATCTTCGATGCCTACCGCAAATATATATAAAGAAAACAACAATGGAATGAACAGACAGAGCTGTGCACTACAACATTTTCTGTTCATAGTAAAAAATCAATCATATCTTCCCAAACCTATCCATCATTAGCGAAATAAGTCTCAACTCGAGAGCAAAATCTAACGAAGGAGATACATTATATCTGTCGAATTATGCTATATTTGTCCGAAATTAAGAACACAAAAGTTGGGAACAACACAGTTTATCCAAATCATTATGAAGGCATCTCAAGGACAAAAAAAACGAGGCTATACACCTCATTATCTTTTACTTTTTCTTGTCATGACCCTATCGTCCTGCCTATCCGATCGCCCGACAATTGTCGGGGAGGGGGATATTTCCACCGTAACGTATCCCGAGATCAAGGGGTTTGACCAAATAAAAGCAAGCTCTGTCATAACGGTCAAAGTGCGACAAGACACAACAGAAGCCGTTTCCCTATCAATCAATAGCAACCTTCTTCCCTATGTAAAAGTAAAGCAACAAGGCAGGCAACTCATTCTCGACATGGACAACAAATTCGATTACGAAGATGCCGAGGTGCTTGTTACCGTATCCATGCCTCAAATCAGATCTATTGAACTATCCGAGGCTGCCGAAGCGAACTTTACCGGAGATTGGATTGCAGAAGCCTGCTTCATAGCCATGAGTGGAGTTAGTGTTTTGAAAGGACTTTCCGTTACTGCGCCGAAAATGAACATTACTCTATCCGGTGTTTGTGAACTCTCTGCCACATGCAATAGTGTAGAAATGGCATTGGCTGCATCAGGGTCTTGCGACAGCGATATTGATTTGCAAGGAAACAGCAACTGCCATCTGAATCTATCCGGCACTTCCTCCGTTGCGCTCAAAGGCAAATGCCAAAGTCTCAAAGCGATCGGATCGGGGATGACTGAAATAGATGCCAAGTATTTATACTGCTCCACTGCCGACATGACTCTGAGTGGAATGTCCGATGCAGAGGTTAATGTGGATAAAAGCATATCCTACGTACTGACGGGGCTTTCTGGAATTGATATTCGAGGAAATGCGGTTGTAGACCGACACAAAGCCTCTTCCATGGCAAGTGTAAAAAAGCATAAATAGCCCAAGATGAGGGGGAGAAGTCATCGTACATTCCCCTCCTCTTTTAGCTTTCTCCGAATGTGTTTTTTCGCCCAATCGGAAAGAAAACACCTAACGACACAAGCCCCCAAAGTAACGTGCCACTTCTGTCAGTCACCCTTTCTTTGGTTATACACAACTTCCTTATCGGGCAATAATCCTCCTCTTCACCACGTTAATGATTTGTATGATGAAGAAAAACATAGCAAAACCGACTTCACTGCTCCTGATTGCTTTTTGGGCTTTTATCGGGTGTTGGGGGATAACTTCCTTCCCAACCAATGTTTTCGCCCAAGCTCCATTCTCTCTGAACAGATCCGTTCTCAGTGAGGGAAAATGGGTAAAAATTACCATCGAACAAACGGGGATATACACGCTCAGTTACGAAGATTTGAAAAAAATGGGTTTCTCCGAACCCGAAAAAGTAGGAGTATATGGATACGGCGGTGCTCTTCTCAGTGAAAAACTAAGCGAAGCTCCCTCTACCGACCTTCCTGCCATGCCTGTATATCACCACAATAAAGCGATTTACTTCTATGGAAAAGGTCCCCTTCATTGGTACTACGACACTCGTAGCAAAGCCTATAAACATGTAATCAATCATTACAGTACCAAAGGCTATCTCTTCCTAAGTGATATTGCCACTCCCGGCGTTCAACATATGCAAGAGGCGCAATTGGCTGCAAATGGCGCTCCGTCGGAAGCAAAGTATTATGACGCGTTGCAGCTCCACGAGCAGGATATATATACCCTCAAACAATCGGGGAGAATGCTCTTCGGCGAGCCTTTGATCAATGGACAGATACGCCGTATTGCCATAGACTTGGGCACAGCTCCGAGAGTAGACAACAGCTTATCCATAAATTATGCCTACACGGCTCTACCCAAAGCAGAGGGACGGGGTGCCTTGTCGTTGGGTATCAATGGAAATGTATTTGCCTCAGACATCATAAACCTAAGTGAAGACTACTCCTACTCCTCCTATATATCAGGCATTTACCACCAAAGATATGGCGCAAAAACGGAGGTCGAAGGCAGACGTTTCGATTTGGAAGTAACCTATCAACCTTCGGGAGACCCCGCTTATTTAGACTATATAGAGATACAATCCGCACGCGCCTTACGCTACCAACAAGGGGAGCAAATGCACATCCGAAAGTGGGAACCCGACGATAAAAACCTCTTATTCAAAATAGAAGACTTGGGTAACGAAGGGATTGTTTTTGCCATCAACTCCAAAGGCATCCCCTCCATGGTAAAAACAGAACAGAGCGGAATGGCACACACATTTACCTCCAATGCCCTCACTGCTCAAGGACAACCGCAAGAATTTATCGCTCTGCGTCCACAAGATGCCCTCAAACCGTTGCAATACCAAAGTGTGAACAATCAAAATATAAAAGGGGCAGAGACACCCAAGCTCATCATCATATCAACCAAAGAATTTCGCTCCGAGGCTGAACGCCTCGCCACCTATCACCGAGAAAAGGAGGATTTGGTAGTGTTGGTTGTAGAGCAAGAAGAGGTATTCAACGAGTTCTCAAGCGGAACGCCCGATGCTACGGCCTACCGACTGATGGCAAAACATTTCTACGAACGATGGAAAGAAGAGCATCAAGGAGAAGAGTACTGCCCCATACAACTCCTACTCTTTGGTGACGGTGCTGCCGACAATAGGAAAATATCTGCCGAGTGGAAGCTCCCTGCCTACCTAAACACAGAGTTTTTGCTCTCTTACCAAAGCGTCAATTCGCTTAACATTCAGACATACACGAACGATGACTACTTCGGTCTTTTACGTACGGAAGACGACGCTGAAACCAATGGAAAAAAAGAGTTATCGATAGGGATAGGACGATTTCCCGTGCGCACTTTGGCTGAAGCCAAGGCGGCAGTGGACAAGACAATTGCTTACTCCGAAAACAAAGATCCGGGCGTATGGAAAACAAGAGCCACTTTCGTAGCCGACAATGCCGACTATCCCGGTGTATACTCGCATCTGAACCATGCAGATGAGCTTGCTCACCTCGCCCTTCGTCTGCAGCCGGAGCTTATACTGAACAAGATCTACCTCGATGCCCATGCTCAAAAAACAGAAAACGGACTGAATACGTTCCCCACTGCCAAGCGACAACTGCACGATGCTTTGGAGAATGGAACGCTGTTTATCAACTATGTAGGGCACGGAAGCCCCACGGCTTGGACCAATGAGCAGATCATGACTCTGTCCGACATTCAACAATTCAAATACAAGCATCTCCCCGTTTGGATTACTGCCACTTGCGACTTTTGCAACTTCGACAACCCTCAGACTTCGGGTGGAGAAATGGCTTTTCTCAATGATAAAAGCGGTGCCATTGCTCTATTTACAACTACTCGAGTGGTACTTGATGTGGACAATCAAATCCTCAACAACCTTATGCTCAACAGTCTTTTGGGCAAAGATCAATCGGGAGCCCCTCACAAACTGGGGAATATACTGCGCAATGCAAAAAATCAACGAGGGGGCAATGACACAATCAATAAATTGAACTTCATGCTTATAGGCAACCCTGCTCTTCAGCTGAAGCTACCCACTCATAGAGCCATCATATCCACCATAAACGGTAAGAGCTTAGATCAAACCTCCGAGATCGCTGTAAAGGCTCTTGAACAGGTGGTAGTCAAAGGATTTATCCAAGATTTAAGCGGCAGTGTAGACGGCAATTTTTCCGGGAAATTGTACATAACTGTCTTCGATGGTGAGGAAGAGAAAAGCGTACACCCTGATAACATTCCTCCCGATAGCGAAAAGATCAAAACATACAAAGACTTTACGGGCGTGGTATATGCCGGCAACGCCACCATAGAAAAGGGCTTTTTCGAGTTTTCTTTCATCGTACCGAAAGATGTTGCATACAGCGCCTACAAAGGAAAGATCAATTTGTATGCCTACGCTCCCGATATTATCAAGGAAGCCATGGGAGTAGATCGTACCATACGCATAACAGAGGGCTCCCCCAACCAACCCATTATTGACACAATCCCTCCCGTTGTGGAGCTTTGTTACTTGAACAACCCGAATCAAACGGACAACTTTGTTGTCGGTCCCACTCCATTGTTAGTTGCCAAAGTATTTGATCTCAATGGTATCAACATTACCGGAGGAGGTGTCGGACATGACATTACGTTAGTTATAGACAACCGATTTGACCTATCCTACAAACTCAACAACTACTATACGGCATCCGATACAGAAGCAGGGAAAGGAGATATAGTGTATATGCTTCCCCCTCTTGACGAGGGAGACCATACCGCGGTACTGACTGTTTGGGATGTATTCAATAACGTAACCCGCCACTCGTTCAAATTCCGAGTAAACAAAGATCTTCCTCCCTCTGCAACAGCTACTCGGCTCTTTCCCAACCCGGCTCGCAGAGGCAACCCCATTACATTTGAACTGTATACAGACAATCCGGGAGAAACCTTGCAAGCCTACATAGAACTCTTCGACTTCACGGGAAAAAGAGTTTCGAGAAGCGAACGCATACAAGTACAAGCAGGGGTAAACGCCCCCATACAACTCTCTTGGTTGCCTATTACATCATATGGTACCGTAGTTGCTGCCGGACACTATTTATACCGTTGGACCATACTTGCCAACAACGGTAAACAAACGACCTCATCGGGACAAATGGTTATAGTAGATCCATAAACATGGAAGAGAAGAACTCTTTAGAACTATCGACGATATTGAAAAATAAGGACTCCTCCACACAAATAACGAATAGAAATAATTACTTTTGTAGAACAAAAGGCTTCGTATGCTGAATATAAAGCCCTATAAAACAGACCCAAGACAATGATAAAAAAAACATTGAGAAATCTCCTTTTGGGAGCGTTTCTGTCAGTATCGTTCTTCTCTTCGCATGCCCAAGAGGAAACCACTGTGAGAACCTTTAATGCCGTAACCGCCTCTGTGCCCTCCTTGCAAATATCTCCAAGTGCGAGAGCCGCAGGTATGGCAGACATGGGGGTTTCCACTACACCCGATGTAAATGCTCAATTTTACAATCCTGCAAAATACGCCTTCCTCAGCAGTAAAGCAGGGGTTACTTTCTCCTACACTCCTTGGTTGGCAAACTTGGTACGAGACATCAAATTGATGGAACTTTCCGGTTACTACAAACTGGGGACGGAGGGAAATCAAGCTCTGAGTGCATCTCTTCGCTACTTTTCTTTAGGAGCAGTCCAACAGTTTGACGAATTGGCTCGATCTCTCGGAGAGGCACACCCCAACGAGTTTGCTTTAGATTTCGGATATTCTCTACAAATCACTCCGGATTATTCTATGGCTGTTGCCCTTCGCTACATCCGCAGTGATCAAAACTTGGCTACAGGTGAGTCAAGTGCGGGAAATGCTTTCGCCGCCGATATTGCCGGCTACCTAACGAAATACTTCGTTTTGGGAGACTCCGAACCCTTGTGGACCTTTGGGTTTAATGTCAAAAACATCGGTACAAAGATTTCCTATGGAGGCTCTACCAATTCAATGTTTATCCCCACCAACTTATCCTTGGGAACGGGTATCCTCTATCCTTTTGACGACTACAACGCCCTCTCATTCAACGTTGAAATGAACAAATTGTTGGTACCCACCCCACCCAAAACAGACCAAAAAGATCCGGAAGGATCGGCGAAACGTTGGGATGAATACCACAAAACATCATCCATCGGAGGCATATTCAAATCTTTCGCCGATGCACCCGGGGGATTGCAAGAAGAATTGGAGGAAATTTCTTTGGGAGTTGGAGGAGAGTACAGCTACAACAATCGCTTCTTCCTGAGAGCCGGTTATCACTACCAAAGTCCCAATAAGGGGAATTTGCAATACTTTACTTTGGGTGCCGGGTTTAAGATGAACGTGTTTAGCATCGATGCTTCTTATCTTCTCTCTACCGTACAAAGCAATCCGTTGGATCAAACGTTACGCTTCACACTCTCGTTCGATATGGATGGTATCCGCAATTTGCTTCAATAAAAACCCATGGCTATCCCTTTTTCCGTAGGAATAGGTTACGATGTACACCGTTTGGCATCAGGTATTCCTCTCAAAATATGTGGTGTGGAGATTGAGCACGAAATGGGATTGGAGGCACACTCCGATGGTGATGTTGCCCTCCACGCCCTCTCCGATGCTTTGTTGGGAGCAGCAGCTTTAGGCGATATAGGACAGCACTTTCCTCCGAGTGATGATTCTTATAAAGGTATCGACAGTACAATCCTTTTGGATAGAGTGGTAACGCTCCTTCATGAAAAGGGGTGGCGCATAGGAAATGTGGATTTGGTTATCATAGCCCAAGCTCCCAAAATGGCACCCCACATTCCCAAGATGAAAGAAGTATTATCACGCTTCTTAGGAGAAGAGGTTCAAATATCTATAAAAGCAACAACAACGGAACATCTTGGTTTTACAGGACGAAAGGAGGGTATTGCGGCATTGGCGACGACCCTGCTGTGCAGACACATAGGAAACAATATATAACAACAAGCCTTTCGGGCAGCAGAAATACAACAAAAAGACTCTTATACAACGAATATGACATCAACAAGTCTATCGGCTCTTTCTCCCATAGATGGGCGTTACTACTCTAAAACAGCATCTTTAAGAAAATTCTTTTCAGAGGAAGCACTTATCCACTACCGAGTGAGAGTGGAAATTGAGTATTTCATTGCATTGAGTAATGAAATTCCTCAACTAAAAGGGAAGCTGTCTCAGGATCAAATCCAGACTCTGCGAAAAGTTTATCAAGATTTTTCATCAGAACAAGCCCTTGAAGTCAAAGAAATAGAGTCTGTAACCAATCATGATGTTAAAGCCGTAGAGTATTTCATCAAGAGAGTATTCGACTCCCTCGGATTGGAGTGGGCTAAAGAGTTTGTACATTTTGGATTGACGTCTCAAGATGTAAACAATACCGCCTTTCCGCTTATGCTCAAAGAAGCATTGGAAGAGGTGTTTATGCCCCTTCTTTTGGAAGTTATCGAGAAGATTGATCGCTGTGCGGAGGAGTGGAGAGAGGTACCCATGTTGGCTCGTACCCATGGACAGCCGGCATCCCCTACACGACTGGGTAAGGAGTTTGGGGTATATAGCTACCGTCTGAAAGAACAGATAAAACTATGCACAGCCATACCTCACGGTGCCAAATTTGGAGGAGCGACAGGCAATCTTAATGCTCATAAAGTTGCTTATCCCAAACATAATTGGGTTGATTTCGCCAACCGTTTCGTCGCTTCATTAGGATTGCAGCGAGAACAAATCACCACACAAATATCTAACTATGACCACTTAGCGGCTCTATTGGATAATTTGGCACGGGTAAATACTATTCTCATCGATTTAGCTCGCGATGTATGGACTTATATATCAATGGGCTATTTCCGTCAAAAGATCAAAGCGGGAGAAGTTGGCTCTTCGGCAATGCCCCACAAAGTAAACCCCATTGACTTTGAAAATGCTGAGGGCAACTTGGCAATGGCAAACGCCATATATCACTTCCTCTCTTCCAAGCTCCCTATTTCACGCCTGCAACGTGACCTTACCGACTCCACTGTTATACGCAATGAGGGGATGCCTCTCGCTTACTCTCTCATTGCTTTGGCAAGTTTGAGCAAAGGGTTGGATAAAATAATTTTGAATCCCGAAGCCATCAAAGCGGATTTGCAACAGAACTATGAGGTCGTAGCAGAAGCAATTCAAACCATTCTGCGCAGAGAGGGGTACCCCAATCCCTATGAAACACTCAAGCAACTCACCCGAACGGGAGAAGCGATGACCGCCGAGAAAATAATCGCTTTCGTTGATACATTGGAGGTATCCGACGAAGTGAAAGCCGAAATGAAGCAAATAACACCGGAAACTTACATCGGATACTGAAAATTCGAAGAACGAACTCTTCCATTGAGTATTCATTCAACCTCCTGATGAGAGATTAGGAAAAATAGAGAACAATAACTGCCACAACAACGATATTTGTGGCAAAAGAGATTCAGTATGGACAAGGAAAAATCCATTCAAGACCAAGGAACAGAACAAGAAAAAAGACCTTTGGAGCAAGCGGAACATACCCGAAAAAGGGTTCGCACACGCATTACCAAAAGCGAAAACAACAAACAGTCCTGCATCTTAGTAGGCACACAACAACAAGGAGAGAAAGAAGCCTCCATTATCAGACGGAATTTGAATGAGCAATATAAAGCACCCACTCAAAACTCCGACAGCCCTTTTCCCGAAGACGATTGGAGTATTTCTTTGGATAAAATCCTAAAAGACTACGAGTCTTTGGAAAATAATACGGAATACAAGGGAGAGGAGATGGATAGCGTAAACGAAGAGCGAGGTTTTCATACAGCACCCAAAAGAACAGAGCGTTCCTTCCGTACGGACTATCCTTTTGCCAAAAGTGCTTCGCACAATGAAAAACGCTCCTCTTACAAAAGAAATTCTTCAGATAAGCAAGAGGTAGCAACGCCTTTCAAAAAGAAAAAAAAGAAGAAGAAAATTCAGCCCGCTCCTAAGCAAGTTATTTCTTATCCGGAAGCTAATGAAGGCAGTACGGAAGCTCTTCGTCTCAACAAGTATTTGGCTAACTCCGGCATTTGCTCTCGTCGCAAAGCCGATGAATTGATTGCTGAAGGCAAGGTTTCCGTCAATGGCGTTGTAGTTACCACCTTGGGCACACACGTAACGCGACAAGACGAAATCGTATGTGAGGGAAAACCCATCTCCATAGAGCGCAAAATATATGTTCTTCTCAACAAACCCAAAAACTGTGTAACTACGAGTGATGACCCCGAAAAACGCTTTACGGTAATGGACATTGTCCGCAATGCTTGTCCAGAGAGAATATACCCCGTTGGGCGTTTGGATAGAAATACCTCGGGAGTACTACTTCTTACCAACGATGGTGATTTAGCGTCAAAGCTCATGCATCCATCGTATAACAAGAAGAAAATTTATCAAGTAACTTTGGACAAACCCGTAGCAGTAGAACATATGCAACAAATAGCCGAGGGGATTGAACTGGAAGACGGCGAGATACATGCAGATGCCATCAGCTACATTGACGAAAAAGATCTTTCGCAAGTGGGCATCGAAATACACTCGGGACGCAATCGCATTGTCCGCCGTATATTCGAGCATTTGGGCTACAAGGTAAACAAACTCGACCGAGTATATTTTGCCGGACTTACCAAAAAGGATCTTCCTCGTGGGCGTTGGCGTTACTTAACAGAGGTCGAGGTTCGCAATTTACGCATGGATAGTTATGAATAATAGACTCTAACAAAAGAATATATTGTTATGAAAAGATCAATGATCAAAGAGTTGATAAAATCTCCCACCCTCAATCAGGAAGTAGTGGTAAAAGGATGGGTACGCACTAAAAGAGGAAATAAATCGGTTAGTTTTATAGCCATTAACGACGGTAGTTGTATTCAAAACATACAAATTGTTGCCGATGCTGAAAAATTTTCTTCCGCCCTTATTAGCTCTATTACCACCGGAGCAGCAATAGGAGTTAAAGGCACGTTGGTCGCTTCTCAAGGGGCAGGACAAACCATTGAAGTGCAAGCACAAGAAATCGAAGTGTATGGTACTTGCGATCCCAACACCTATCCTCTGCAAAAAAAGGGGCATTCTTTGGAGTTTTTGCGTGAAATTGCCTACCTACGACCTCGCACCAACACGTTTGGAGCAATCCTTCGCATCCGCCACAACATGGCATTTGCCATCCACCAATTCTTCCACCAAAAAGGTTATTACTACGTACACACCCCCATCATTACATCGAGCGATGCCGAGGGAGCGGGACAAATGTTTCGCGTTACTACGTTGGATTTGGAAAAACTTCCCAAAACGAAAGAAGGCAACATCGACTACAAAAAAGACTTTTTTGGAAAGCCTACATCTCTGACCGTATCGGGACAATTAGAAGGAGAGCTTGCCGCTCTTGCTTTGGGTGGAATCTACACATTTGGTCCTACATTCCGTGCGGAAAACTCAAACACACCACGACACTTGGCAGAATTTTGGATGATTGAGCCCGAGGTTGCCTTCTTTGATATTCACGATAACATGGATTTAGCAGAGGAGTTCACAAAATATTGTGTTCGTTGGGCTTTGGATAATTGTCGAGATGATCTCAACTTTTTGTCCGAACATTACGACAAAGAACTCATCAATCGCTTGGAGTTTGTGCTTGCCCACAACTATGAGCGCATCACCTACACCCAAGGAATCGAAATTTTAGAAGGAGCCATTAAAGAGGGTAAGAAGTTTGAATTTCCTGTGTATTGGGGAGCAGATCTATCCAGCGAACATGAACGCTATTTGGTGGAACAGCATTTCCAAAAACCTGTCATCATGACAGATTACCCAAAGGAAATCAAAGCGTTCTATATGAAACAGAATGAAGATGGAAAAACGGTACGAGGTATGGACATCCTTTTCCCCTTCATTGGCGAAATCATCGGAGGTAGCGAACGAGAAGCCGATTACGATAAACTATTGGCACACGCCACTCAAATGGGTATCCCCGAAAAGGACATTTGGTGGTATCTCGATACACGTCGCTACGGTTCTGTTCCTCATGCCGGATTTGGTCTCGGCTTTGAGCGATTACTCCTATTCGTTACAGGGATGAGCAATATCCGCGATGTAATTCCTTTCCCACGTACACCCAACAATGCTGAATTCTAAGTAACGAAATGAACCAAAAGGTGCTAACTCGGATAATGTTTATTTCGTAGTATCAGTATTTATTGTTTTATTTGTACTCGCAAAAGCTAATCTATTAGATCGTAATATATCTGTTATGAACAATTTACTCAAATACTTAGGTGCTATAATCCTCCTCATCGGAGTCTTGGTGATAGCCATTCCTTCTTTCTTAAAAGTAGCAACAAATGTAACCTTGGGCTTGGGGCTCTGCCTTGTCATCTTGGGGTTTGTTGGGCATATTGTCTTTAATCGCCGTGTTGGTGAGGATTGACACACGCCTTCTTCGTAAGGATTTCTATTTGAAAATCGTATAAACAAACTTTCCTTTTTGGTAGTGTGCGGTGTCTGTGTGCTATCAAAGGGGAAAGTCTTTCTTTATGCATCAAGGCTTCAAACTACTTTTTCTATTCTTACTCGGGTTGCTATTATCGAATTGTTCACGCAGGTTTTCATCTCACAAAGGTGTTTCTTCTCAACCCAATGAGTCAAGAAGAGAAATTATATCTACGACAGAACATAGTTTAGCAACGCTCTCCGTTGGAGCTGAGCGTTTGGAGCTTTACCTACCTCTTGTGGCAGGCAAATCCATAGGGATCGTAAGCAACCATACCGGAAGAGTCGGCACGAATGGCACCCTACTCCCGGACACTCTTTTGGCACTCAAGCAAAACGTTGTGCGCCTATTTTCTCCCGAGCATGGCTTCAGGGGAACTTCCGATGCGGGACGGAAAGTGAAGGATATGATCGACTCCCCAACAGGATTGTCTATAATCTCCCTATACGGCGACAAGAAGAAACCCAACAAAGAAGACCTTCGAGGGATTGACGTTCTCCTCTTCGACTTGCAAGACGTAGGAACTCGTTTCTACACCTATATCAGCACTCTTCACTATGTGATGGAAGCTGCCGCCGAGCACAACATTCCACTCATCGTTTTGGATAGACCCAATCCCAACGATTTTATCGATGGTCCGTTATTGACCTCCTCCTGTCGCTCGTTTGTGGGCATGCACCCCATTCCCCTACTCCACGGTCTGACAATAGGCGAATTAGCTTTGATGATCAATGAGGAGCAGTGGCTTTCTCCTCGGGGATTGAAATGCCACCTGACAATTATCCCCATAAAAGGCTGGAAACATGGGGATCCTTATTCGCTTCCCATCAATCCAAGTCCCAATTTGAATAGCGATGATGCCCTACGACTCTACCCTTCTCTTTGTCTATTTGAAGCCACAATTATGAGCGTTGGCAGGGGTACCGATATGCCGTTTACTTGTATAGGTTACCCAGATGAGCGAATGGGCAACTATACCTTTACTCCCCGCAGCAAGGTAGGAGCTTCCAACCCTAAATACAACGGAAAGAAATGCTATGGAGAGGAGTTTGCTTCCCTCCCCACAATCGTGGGCTTCAACCTTTCCCCCCTATTGAAATACCATAAAAAAGCAAAGGAGATGGGATACACTCTTATCGACCGAAGCAGAATGTTCGACCTCTTGGCCGGCTCCCCCGATCTTCGCAAACAAATTGAAGCCGAGTGGAGCGAAGATACGATAAGAGCCTCTTGGAAAAAAGATTTGGAGCAGTATAAAAAATTGCATGCCCGCTACCTCATTTATTCGGGAAAGTACTCAAATACAACGCATTCGCAGTACTATACGTCGTCTCAGGCGGACAATGTACACTAACCGTAGTTTCTCAACCGTACACCATTTCGCATTTCCTATTTTTTTGAATGCATACAAACTCAAAATTGAATGCATATAAAATCGATTTTCTATGCATACAAACAGACAAATGAATGCATTCAATTTTCATCGAGAATGCAATCATTGTTTAGCGAGTTTAGAGGGGATACCGATAATCATTCTTATAATTTTCCGAGAAAGAGTGTAATCGGGCATCAATACAGAGCCATCACAGCATCGGAAAAAGAGCTTTTTCTCCCCATTATTATTGAAAAATAAAGAAGGAGATTGGCGTAAAAAGGCTCGTTCTTTGCACATAGTTCACTATCTTTGTGGTTAGGATAGAGGGGTGTGCCCATATAGATACACTATGCAGACCATCATAACTACCATACTCTTGGGACTATTCCTTGGACTTCTTATATCCGTTCCGATGGGACCGGTAGGTATATTGTGTGTCCATCGCACACTCCATGGAGGGCGAAAGGCCGGTATGCTCACAGGTATAGGAGCAACCATGGCGGATCTTTTGTATGCCATAGCTACTTTCCTGATCACCTACAAAGGAATGACCTATATATTGGACTGGGTGGATAGACATGAGCTTATTTTTCAAGGACTGGGTGTTTTGATTATACTCGCTTTGGG
>JBGZIN010000029.1:0-8586 GCA_041848345.1 Porphyromonas sp. | reverse complement strand
TCTAAAATCTTTGTAATAAACATCCTTCTGATGATACTCCCCACGATTTCATCGGTTTTCTTTTTCCAGCCCATCAAGGCATCTTCTCCTCTGCTGACGGCGTCAAAGAAAGCATCGCCCAGTTGTTGGGCTATATCTTTTGCCGAGCCTCCGATGATATCCTCTATGGCAGAGTTCATGGCTTCTGCCATTTCATGAGCATTTTCCCGAAGTTTTTTCTCATAATCGTCTATTTTATTAGAGTCTTTTTTCTTCGCATCGTTTTTCTCATGCTCAAGTTGCTCGGCAATCGAGATTTGTTGTTTTGCCATTTTTTCCATCTGATCGCGCACTTTGGTATAGCGTTCCTCACCGACAAGTTTATTGGCAGAGTAGTCCGCTTGAGCATAGGCATCTGCCAGACTCTCGGCAGCTTGCTCCAATTTCTCTCCTCGGAAATGTTCTATGATATCTTTGACCCCTCCTACGTGCTGTTCTGCCAACAAAGAGGCACTTGCCATCTCTTGCAATGAAGTGGAGGCTTCTTTGAGAGCTTTGTCTACCTGTTCCAGTGGCTTTCCCATACTTTCTTCAAATTTGAGCAAGTGCGGGTTGTCTATTGCCCATTGGAGTTCATCGATATCTTTTTGCAGGTTGTCGATGGCTTTCTGCCGCCCTTCGTCGTTGCTCAACAGATCGGCAATAATGGTAGCTGCCTGCATCGCTGCCGAGATAATGGTAAGGATAACGCTGGCTTTCTCTACGGTCGATATGGATTGTCCTGCCACTGTACTCGTGGCAGTGATCCCTTGTGCAGAGGTTTCGACCACATCGCCGATCTGTTGGGTAACTGTTTTACCCATCTTTCCCAAGTTTTCGATAATGCTGCCGGCGGCGGTGGAGAGCTTACTGATGGTGCCGATGGTGCGTGTAATGCTCTGTGCCAGATCTGCCGAAAATACTTGAGCAAGCGCAGCGGCACTCCCGCCTACCTCTCCGATGATATTGTTTATCCCCTTGATGGAGGAGCCAATTTTTTGGTAACCCTTTATCGATTGACTGCGCAGCTTATTGAGCTTCTCTTGGGCTTGGATGGCTCTCTCTTGGGCTTGCTTTTGCAGCAAGGATGCTTTTTCTACCTCCTCTTTGGCTGCAGTGTAGTTGTCGCTCTCGGGCGGAGTTGCGTTTAAGGTTTGTTGGGCTTGCTGCAAACGCTCTTCTGC
This sequence comes from Porphyromonas sp., assembly GCA_041848345.1. Lineage (GTDB taxonomy): Bacteria > Bacteroidota > Bacteroidia > Bacteroidales > Porphyromonadaceae > Porphyromonas. Next base: position 7,384 of record JBGZIN010000029.1, on the reverse strand, counting down.
CGCCGCCAATTCTTGAAGAGCTGTTTGCGCGGCAAGGAATTCGTTGGGTAGTTTTTTAGAGGCCTCTTCCACTTGTTGGATGCTGCCGTGAAGGGCACGAAAAGGATTGCGTTTGTCCAGCTCGCCCTCCAAAGAGGCTATGCCGCTCTCGAGCTCTTTGACCAAAAGAAAAGAGTCGTCGTTGCCTTGCTCTCGCTTGAGTCGCTTGCGCAATGTTTGCAGGTTTTCTTCGATAGAGGCAGAGGCTTGTTGATCCAATTGGTCGAACATCCCACTCCAGTTGATCTCTTTCTTGAAACTCTCCACTTTAATGTTTGCTACCTCGTTTCTCATCTTATTGCTCATCTCAAAAGCAAATTGAGGGGGTACATCTTTGAGTTTTTTCACCCATTTTTTCAAGGCAAGTTCTATACGATCGTTGCCCGAACCATAGAGTTCAATATACGAATCAAGGTGTTTGTCTTGGAGTTCTTTTAACTGATTCTTTTCACTGTTGTTGATTGTTTCGAGCATTTCGGCATCTATGGAGCGCAGTGCCGGATTAGCGTCGAGGATTTCTTGCAGGTGTTCATCGAGCGATTTTTTTCCCGATGGACTCTTGCTCCACCCCTCTTTGGTAGCCCCTTTTCGACTCATGTAGAGGTCTTGCTCGCCCTTCTTTTTCTCCTCTGCCAGACCGAGGAGTTTTTCACGCCATGCTTTTCGTTGCTCTTCACATTGTCGATGGATCTGTGCCATCTCTTTGGCATGTCCCTCTTGGCGCATTTCAAACAGTTTTTTTTGGATCTCTTTCTCGGCATTGCTCATCACCTCTGCCACTTTTGTTTGGAGGTTGGCTTCTGCTGTCCAACGCTCTTGTCGGAGATTTTTTCTTTCTTTGCCCCCTTGGATAGGTTCTACATAGCCGCCGATTTGGTTTCGTTCGTTGTGCTGTACGATTTGCTTGCTGAGGGAGGTAAGAAGCCCCTTTTGGATATTGAGTTGCTCATTTACTTTTTGGAGTTTCTCGACTCTGTCTTTCGGATTCGTCTGCCTGATCTCTACTTCTTGCCCCCTCAAGTCGGCAATTTTATTGATGGTTTGCTGTATTTGGGCTTCGAGCAAAAGACTTTCTATATATGCCTTTCCCTTTTTGGAGAGGACATTTTTCCATTCTGCCAATGTTTTGTAGTAGCCCAAAGCGGAGCCGTAGGTGGCGTTCAGATCCTGTATCAACTTCTTTTCCTGCTGTTTGGAACCGTTGAACTGCTCCACCTTGAGGCGAGAATACTCCAACGAAGCTGCCTCTTTGGCTCTTGTTTTTTCGATCTCCACGACTGCACGAATCGCCTCCTCGCGCTTTTTCTTTGCCTCTTCTCGCGCCTCTTTAGCCTTGTTGGTAAAGTGAGATACCACACCGATCAAAAGGCTGATGCCGGTCATGATCCACCCGATGGGTGTTGCTTTGATGGCAGCTCCTACCATACGGAAAGCTCCTGCCAGAGTGATGTTGGCGATGGTGGCTGCTCGGGCTCCCACTGCATTGGCACCTTTGGCAAGAGTGTCTTGCCCCTCTGCGACGGCACTCCCGAGAGAGGCACTGCTCAGACTTTTTTTTGCCAAGGCGGCTCCACTGTTGGCAATGCTGTTTTTGGAACTTGCCTGACTGTTGAGCTCGGTTGCCACGGTATCGCTTTGTTGCGCTCCGATGCCTATTCTGAGTAGCCCGTTCCACCACTTACGTAGGTTGTTCAAAGTAGAGAGCTGTACGATGGATTTGCTGCCCACCGCCTGCTGTATTTTCTGCAGATTGATAAGGACGCCCATCAGGTGTTGTGTTTGCTCCATGAGAGCGTTCAACGCTTGGTTCTCTATCCCGAAAAGTGCCAGTGAGTGGTTCACTCCCTCCATGCCGCTTTGCAGCAAGCCCACATCTTGTATCATGCCTCCGAGGACGGCTCCCTCTTGGGGCATGGAGACTGTGGGGAGGGCAACCGACGGAGGGGCTACACTGCCCTCGACATGGGTTTGTATCTCTTGGTAGAGCGTGATCAAATCTTGCAAAATCTTCTTTTCACCCTCGAGACGCTCTGCCGAGCTTTGGTCTCCTGCTTGTTGTGCTTTTTGCTGCTCTTGTGTCGTGGAGGCATAGGCGTGCTCCAAACCCTGCACCGAGGAGGTTATGGCTCGGATTTGCTCCACGATTTGAGGCAAAGCCAATGCATGGTGCCATCGGCTACTTTCGGCAATGATGCGCTCAAAAGGGTTTTCTCTGAAGGCATTGTTCAGTTGCGTAGAGGTGGCATTGATTTCATGCACGAGTTGCCTGTTGAGCATCTCGATCTGTTTCATGCCCTCCCGGTAGCCCGAGAGATCTATTTCGCTCTCTAAGCGAAGTTTTTCATTATTGGGGTGTGTCATATGCGTACTATTTCTTCATCATCTAAATCGGTATATAAATCGGGGTTGTTGGCATCCTTGGAAGCATCGAAGCGAGGAGCATCGCTCTCCCGCTCGTCATCGGGTAGCGGAGTGGCACGGCTGTATAGGATGGCATTCTGATAACTGATTTCATAGAGCGCATCGTGCAGCGATATGCCGAGGTTTTTGGCTATTCCCAATAGGATTGCCCAGATGCTGTCGTTGGCACCACTTCCCTTGTTGCTTTGAGCAGATTGACCCCGGCGAGGGAAGTGGTAAGAGAGAAAAAAGCACCGATCTCCATATCGGCAATGCGCCCGAGAATAAGTTGCAAGAGTTGCTCGGAAGAGTATTCTTCGAGTATTGCACGAGCCAAACGCTTCGATGGGGTGGGGTAAAACCGTGCTATCGGACGCAGGAGCGGGTGTCTGCGTCGTCGCTCCTCTTTACGTATCTTTTTGGCACCCAAAATCAAGATGGCAGAGAGGCGTCCGAGGGCTTTGTAGTCGTGTGCCGAACGGAGTAGTTCGGGCATATTTTGCTGTGCTATGTCTCTTTGGGGAAAGGTGGCGATCAGTTCGGAGATAAGGATCAACGTTGCCACGGAGGGAGGCGAAAGAGTATAGGTGCGCCCTCCTATGCTTATGCTTTGGTGCGGTCGCTCGAGAATGGCATTCGCCGCACGTTTTTCGAGGGATGGATTTTCTTTTTTCATGGTACTTTATCAAGCGTATTTCTATGACGGAAACAGTAGGATCGGCATATGTTTTGCCATGGGAGAGAGGTGTCTCTTCTCCTCGGGAGGGGCACCCCTCTTGTGCGATAGTCACTTTCTATCGAGAGGAGTGCCCGAGAAGTGTTAGAGTCCTTCATTGGACGTGCTGCCCTGCCCGCCATTCGGCGTCTCTGCCGGAGTGCTTCCCGTAGGCTGTGAAGAGGGTTTCTTTACCCAACGTTCGTAGCGCACTGTGTGCAGGGGAGTGTACTCTTTGTTGGGACGGTACGCCACTCTTGCTCTGCGCAGATGTTTTTGCATCTTGAACTCCTCCTCCTTTTCCACTGCTTTGCTTCCAAATGTGGGGCGGAAGGTGCCCAGCTCTCCGCAGTCTATGATGAACCCCTCGGGGAGGTAGCTGCTCATCACCTTGTTGAGGCGGTCGAGAACAGCCTTTACATCGGCAGAGACCACTGTGGAGCCGTCGGCGATGAGCTGACAGAGCTTTTCAAAAGAGATGCGTCCTGCCCATACGGGGCGTGCAGTGTAGATCTGTCGCACGGTATCGGACCCGAAGGTCTTGAGATTTTTCTTGATTAACTTGAACTTCAAACTCATTTTCTTGTGTTGGTTTAGATTTAGGATTGTTGGTTTTTCATGGTATTTCCTCTCCCGAGTCCCCTTGGGTCCTGCCGGCATGGAGCGCACAAGGGGAGAGATGCCGAGAGAGTAGGTTTTGGTCGAGGTGGAGCGATTAGTTATTCCAGTCGCTCTCCTTTACGCGGAACTTCTTGTAAAGCTCCCCATCGGCACAAGCGATGACCTTGAAAGAGAGGTCTACGAAATTACCTTCCTCCTCACTGTAACCGGGCTTGAACGAAACGCTCGTTTTGCGTGCCTTGATACCTATGGCTCCCGTGTTTTTGGGGGTTAGCTTGAGGGAGAAGTTGTCTCGAACCACATTGGAGGTTACCGTAAGGTCTCCGTCGCTGCCCACCACGGCACCCGTGAAGAGCTTTTCGATGTCAAATCCCATTTCTTTGACACGAGTTGTGATGGTTACGACACCTTCGCTCTCCTCCTCGGCAACGATGATGCCACCCGTTGCTTTGGCAGTCAATTTCTCTCCATCCTCTTTGCTAAGTGAGGTGCTGCGATCATTGACAATACCGATGTTTTTCAACTCGGTGGCCATTGCGTCGGCTTCGCCTGTTTTTCCTACTTCGATCTTGCATTTTGACCAAGACATTACAATTGTACTCATACTGATTGATGTGATTAAAAAGTGAATAATTCGATTATTGATCCGTTGCGCTTCGGGATTTCGATGGCAAAGGTATAACGATGGATCGAGATATAGAACATTGTTCCGAAAAAAAGAGATTGAAAAATTCTCCTTTAAGTTGATACGTTGCCTATTTGTCGGAGCATCCGATATAAATGGAAAGCCGAGAAGAGGGTGAAATTTATGGTTTGATGTGGTTGGATATTATCAGGATTTCGAGAAGCAACACCTAAATCTCCAAAGTTTGATCTTCTTTCCCCCTCAAATAGAACAATGCCACTCGGAGGGAGAGTCCGAATGGCATTGTTGTTTTTTTTTCTGTTCAGTGCCGCTAAACTGCGACAAATGAGGACGAAGGATACCGATTTTAGTCCGTTGTCGGACGTCGGCATGGTCCCGATGATAGAGGCGATAACCAACTTCGCCCCTTCTCTGCCGGGGAATTATTCAACCCGTGGCGTTTGCTTTCCCATTCTTTCGATAAAGAGGGCGGCTACCAAAATCAAACCTCCAACACTGCTTTTCACGCCCTGCATATCATCGAGATAAAAGCAGCATAGCGCAAGCCCTATGAGTGTGACAAGGAGTGCAACGGAGCCCCAAACCACTGTTTGAGAATAGCTTTTGAGGCGTCCTTTTCGTTCACTACTCCTTTTCAGATGGTCAATTACCCAAAGGAAAAGGAGGTAAAGAGAAGCAGACCCCCAAAATATCATGGAGGAAGAGTGTTCATTCGTCTCACCGAACCACTCGCTTACAGCCAAGCCGAGGAAGAGTAGTGCCGCAGCTAAAAATCTAAAGTTGTATAATCTCATAAACATCCGGCAATCTTGAATATGTTTTCTTGCCTATTTTCTTTCCTGCAAGAAGATACAGAGAGTGTGAAAATTGCAATACTTACCAAATAGAAGCGATTTAATATATAGTAGCTCTTGTTGTTATTATGGCACACCTTTACATCCCGAGTTCTTGGTCTGTAAAAATGGCGTAAAATGGTAGGTTGATACGCAACCTTGCCACAAAAGTATATAGATTTTTTTATTACGCAATTTTTTGCTTTTTGTGCGTGTGCTGTTGGGGCGTTTTTTATTTGAATACCTCATTTGTATTTATTGTATTTAGTGATGGGCTTTGCTGTACGATCTTAATCTTATCTTCAATAAAAGAAACAGAGTTGAGCAAGAGGCTATTCGTCCCATGGCTCGAAGTAGCAGGGCGGATAGTATGGGTGTTCTTCTCTCTGCTTTTTATTCTCTTCAAATCGCTTACGCATCAGTTTGAAAAATTGTGCAACATATTCGGGGTCATCGGTCGCTATATTGACCGATTTAATTCGTTTGTTCAGAGCGTGTTTATTGCTTTTGGCGGTAGGGTAGTAGTTGATGGCGTCTTTCTCTTTATGCACGCTCGGGGGTGATTGTTTTGCCGCTTTCGAGGTATTGGGATGGATGGTTGTCGGGGTGTGATCTTCTTTTCTTGATATTGTCTTTTCGTTGTTCTGTGTGGGGGTGTTGGGTCCTGTTTTCATGCTTATACTATTCTTATTGTTCATTTATATATAATATGTGTATGCTCTCTGTGATGGGACGTGCTCTGTCTTTTCGGTCGGGGCTGTTTTCTAATGTCTTGAATAAGAGAGTATTGTTCTATGCATTCAATTTGCTATTTGTATGCATTCATTTTTCCGTTTGTATGCATTCAAATCGGAGTTTGTATGCGAAGAAATAGGAACGCACTCCCGAGAAGATGGCGAAAACATCCATCGTTGTTTACGAATAGCCTTGGTTTTCAGTTTCTTGTCGTCCGTGTCGGAAAAATTCTTTCACTGCACTGAAAAACAAGAAGAGTAGGTGCTACTCTTATTTATTATTCGTATATTTGCTCCCGTTATATTTGTTTTGTGATGCAAATATAAGAACATTGTTCCGAATGATGTTCTATTTGTTAGAGCTATTTTTATGCGTTGAGCGTTAATATACTTTGTGTTAGTGGGTTATGAGTGATGTAAAAGAACGGATTTATAGTTTCATTCGCCACATGGGTATCCCCGTGGCTTTTTTTGAACAAAAATGCGGTTTGTCCAATGGCTATGTCTCTTCGATGAGGAAAGGCTTTGGAATGGAAAAGTTGGAACGGGTGCTCAAAGAATTTCCGCAGCTGAATAGAAATTGGTTGCTCTTCGGGGAGGGAAATATGTTGCAAGGAGCATCGGAGGAAGAGGCTTCTTCCGAAGATTCTTCGGTTATGTTGTCTGCCGCAAATGCCATCGTTCACTACTATGAATTGACCGCAACGGCAAGTAATGTTTCCGACTTTACGGACAACGAGATTGGTCAGCCCTACAAGCTGCTCTATGTGAAAGGGCTTGAGGGGACGGATGGCTTTACCGTCTCGGGCAAAAGTATGGCTCCCACACTGAATGAGGGCGATGTGGCTTGTGTGCAGCGTCATCCCGCACGAGAGATCATCAACGGAGAGATATACATGGTGGTTACGCGCGATGGGCAGCGGATGTTTAAGCGTCTTGTGCGCGATCATATAGACGAGGAGGGGATTGGGCATATCATGTGCTATTCGGACAATCCCAATCAAGTCCTTTATGCTCCGTTTGAAATAACCACCGATCGCATTCACCATATTGCCCGTGTGGTGGGGTTCGTCTCGGTTTCCATGATTTTGTGAAGCGGAGCGATGTCCTTAGCGAGGGGGTGAGATGGGCAAGAAATTCTTTTTTATTCCGCAATAGAAGGTACTCGACAGACGGGAATACGCATAGTGAGATTTGCAAGAAATTCTTTTTTATTCCTCAATAGAAGGTACTCGACAGACGGGAATACGCATAGTGAGATTTGCAAGAAATTCTTTTTTTATTTTCCTTTGCAGTAAGAATGAAATAACCCTATAAACAGAATTGCCTATCGAAACATTGCTACTTGATTTGAAGATTTAGAGCAATATGATTGATTTCAAGTTGAGGTCGGACG
>JBGZIN010000028.1:0-3030 GCA_041848345.1 Porphyromonas sp. | reverse complement strand
TGGAGCTATCATCAAGTTTATCCCCTACCCTATCGTTGTGGGCTTCACTTCAGGTATCGCACTCACCATCTTCACCACACAAATCAAAGATCTTTTCGGATTGACCACGGAAGCTCTTCCCGGGGATTTCATCGGCAAGTGGAGCGTTTACTTTCAGTCTTTCGGTTCGATACAATGGACTGCCACAGCCATCGGATTGGCTACCATCGCCATCATTTTCCTTTTTCCTCGAATTTCCAAGCGGATACCGGGCTCTTTGGTGGCGATCATTTTGATGACCATCGTGGTTTACTTTCTACACAAATTCACCTCCCTATCGGGAATGGAGACCATCGGCGACAGATTTTCTTTTTCCGCTTCGCTACCACAGGCGGAGTCTTTGGGCTTGAGCATGGAAAAAATCCGTGAACTCCTCCCCGCCGCATTCACCATTGCCATGCTCGGAGCAATAGAATCTCTCCTATGCGCTTCCGTGGCTGATGGGGCAATTGGCGAAAAACATAATTCCAACGTGGAATTGGTGGCACAGGGAGCTGCCAACATCATCGCTCCGTTTTTTGGTGGAATACCCGTAACGGGAGCCATCGCACGCACCATGACCAATATAAAAAATGGCGGAAAAACACCCATTGCCGGTATCATACACACCATTGTACTGCTCCTGATAATGCTCTTTTTGGGGCAACTTACTGCATTTATTCCCATGGCTTGCTTGGCAGGAATTTTGGTGGTAGTCTCTTTCAACATGAGTGAAATCAAGTCTTTCACCGCCATCCTAAGAGGTCCTTGGGGCGATAGAGCCGTGCTTTTGGTTACCTTTTTGCTCACCGTTTTGATTGATTTGACCATTGCCATTGAGATCGGAATGCTGCTAAGCGTGCTCCTTTTCATGCGTCGCACCTATTTGGCAACCGACATTATACTCCACAAAAATCATATTGATTTGGACAATGATGTAGCTGCCGGCGATAAAGATGAGCAACTGAAAATACCCAACGGTGTAGAGGTATTTGAGATACAAGGACCCTTCTTTTTCGGCATTGCCAACCGATTTGAGGAAGTTACTCGACTGGTGGGAGAACGCCCACAGGTGCGCATTTTACGGATGCGTCGAGTGCCTTTTATGGATGCCACCGGAGCACATAACCTCAAGATGATGGTGCAAGCCTGCCACAAAGAACGCATAACGCTCGTGCTGTCGGGAGTGACGGACTCTGTACATGAAACCCTGACGCAAGTGGGTATATCCCCCTTGATCGGTGAAGAAAATATCTGCACCAATATCCATGCAGCTGTCGAAAGAGCCGAACAATTGGTGCATCAAAAGGGTTCTTTATGAGCCTGCAAACACTCTTTCACAAAGCTGTTTCGGGCATTATTATATGGCAAAAACAAACCTGTCAAGGGAGCTTTCCACAAAGGATAGAGCTTTATAATACAGGAATAGAATAAACAATACATATCAATAATTTTATGGCAAATAGCAATAGAATAACATCATTACTGGGCATTGAATATCCCATTATTGCGGGAGGAATGGTTTGGTGTAGCGGATGGCGCTTGGCTTCTGCGGTAAGTAATGCCGGAGGATTGGGACTCATCGGAGCCGGCTCTATGCATCCCGACACTCTGCGCGAACACATTGTAAAATGCAAAGCGGCAACCGATAAACCTTACGGAGTGAATGTACCGCTCCTATACCCCGAAATGGATAAAGTGATTGAAATCATCATTGAAGAGCAAGTACCCGTGGTGGTTACTTCGGCAGGCAATCCCAAAACCTGGACTGCCCGATTGCACGAAGCCGGGTGCAAAGTACTCCACGTGGTGAGCAGTTCCAAATTTGCTGCCAAAGCAGAAGCTGCAGGAGTGGACGCCGTTATTGCAGAAGGATTCGAAGCCGGAGGGCACAATGGAAAAGAGGAAACTACCACAATGTGCCTTATCCCTTCCGTGGTAGACAGCGTACAAATACCCGTGGTAGCGGCAGGGGGGATAGCTTCGGGGCGAGCAATGGCTGCTGCAATGTGTCTCGGAGCAGAAGGTGTACAGATTGGAACGCTTTTTGCGCTCAGTCAGGAAAGCTCGGCACACGACAATTTTAAGAACCTTTGTTGCTCTGCCGGAGAGGGCGATACCGCTCTCGTACTTAAAAAGTTGGGACCCACACGTATTCTCAAGAGAGAGTTTTTCGATCAGGTAAGTGCAGCCGAAGATCGTGGAGCATCGGTGGAAGAACTACAAACTCTGCTCGGCAAAGGTCGTGCCAAAAAGGGTATCTTCGAGGGTGATCTCGTAGAGGGAGAATTGGAGATTGGGCAAGCTACGGCACAAATCTCGCAAATACGCCCTATTGCAGAGATTATGACAACTCTTTTGGAAGAGTATAAACAAACGCTTAATCGCATGCAACAATAAGACAATCGGGCACGACCGTTCAATCCCCTTAGGGTTGAACGGGGACGATGCTCATGGTATATACCTGCTCCTCTCCTTGGTTTTAGGGGGAGGAGCTTCTTTTTATCCCTCTCATTCTATCCTGAAAATTCGGCATATCTTTTCATTGTTTCAGAGATAATTCTCCATTCTCGAAGGAGTGCTTATAGGAAGCGAATTGCAGTCTCTTGCATTGCAAAGTCCAATACAATCCCATTGACTTCTCTTTTTGTATGCGTATAAAATCTATTTTGAATGCATACAAACTCCGATTTGAATGCATACAAATTCGAATACGCATAATAAGCGACTTAATATAAAGAAGTTATAAATGGCTCCGAAATCCATCCGATGATAGAATAGCAGTTGGTCAGCAGCACCGTGCAAAAATGTGCAACGAGTGAAGAAAGTCCATCCGATGATGGAGGATGTTTATGGTTACACTCTTTTTGCTTCATCGTTCTTTGTATTTCTTCCTTACCTATTCAGTAGAGTATTGGAATACAAATAGAAAACGCGATGGTTGGGAAGTGGTTTTGATCGATGTTGGAGTTCGATAGTGTCTGATAAATGGTAAAAATAATTGTCTCTTTC
>JBGZIN010000027.1:0-6833 GCA_041848345.1 Porphyromonas sp. | reverse complement strand
TTGCACATAAGAGAGTTATTTGACAGCATAGCAACGCAAAACGCTGAAATTCGCACAGTTGCTAAATCGTTACCTCTATTTCTCAAATAATTCGCTAAAAGTTTATTCTTCAATCGGTTAAGTCAAACCGATAAAAATCTAGAATAAACAATGTAAATAGAAAGATTATGAGTTTCTTGACGGAAGATAAATTGACCTTTGTCGGAGCTGCAGGTATGATTGGCTCCAATATGGCACAGACAGCTGCGATGATGCGTCTTACGCCCAATATCTGTTTGTACGATCCCTTTATTCAAGGCTTGGAGGGCGTTGCCGAGGAGATACGTCACTGTGGCTTTGAGGGGCTGAACCTCACCTTTACGGACAATATCGAAGAGGCGTTTACGGGCGCAAAGTATATTGTCTCTGCGGGAGGAGCACCACGTAAAGATGGCATGACAAGAGAAGATTTATTGAGAGGAAACTCTGAGATTGCAGCTGAGTTGGGGCGCAATATCAAACGTTTCTGTCCCGATGTGCGCCACGTAACCATCATTTTCAACCCTGCCGATATTACGGGGCTTGTTACGCTTGTTCACTCCGGATTGAACCCTTCTCAAGTAACTACCTTGGCAGCATTGGATACCACTCGTTTGCAGAGCGAGATTGCCAAGCACTTCGGCGTGTTGCAGAGTAAGGTAACCCATTGCCGCACCTATGGAGGACATGGCGAGATGATGGCTGTTTTTACCTCTACGGCTCAGGTCGATGGCACACCTTTAACCTCTCTCATCGGGAGCGATAGGCTTTCTGCGGAGGAGTGGACTGCACTCAAAGAGCGAGTGGTCAAGGGCGGTGCGAACATTATCAAACTTCGTGGTCGCTCCAGTTTCCAAAGTCCCTCTTATGTGTCTGTGCGGATGATTGCTGCTGCCATGGGCGGAACGCCTTTCTTGCAACCTTCGGGATGCTATGTGGCGAACGGAAAGTACAACCACATTATGATGGCGATGGAAAATACGATTACAAAGGAGGGAGTAGTGTGTACGGAAACAAAGGGCACAGCGGAAGAGTTGGCTCTTTTGGATCAAAGTTATCAACACCTTTGTGCGTTGCGCGATCAAGTTATAGAGATGGGCATTTTGCCACCTGTTGCTGAGTGGAATACCCTCAATCCCAACCTTTGATAGGGTAGAAGAGACATATAAAAAGTAGGGAAAGGCAGCGTCCGATTGGTTCGGGTGCTACTTTTTTGTTGAAAACTGCTTGTAATGCTTGGACGGGAAAGGAGCCATCTCGAGGGAGTCTGACCTCTTTTTTTCGTCAAATGCTACCCATAATGGGCGATTTTGGGTTAATAAGGTTGTTATTAGATATTTAAGTGTACCTTTGCGGAACATATAAACTTCAAGGTATTGGATTAAAAACATATTTAATAACCATATACAATGGATATGAACAATAAAGTGCGCATAGAAAGCGACCTTCTCGGAGAAAGAGAAATTCCCGTAGAGAAACTCTATGGAGTGCAAACACTCAGAGGTATTGAGAATTTTCGCATAAGCAACTTCCGCTTGGAGCAATATCCTCTTTTCATCAATGCTTTGGCTTACACCAAATGGGGGGCAGCAGTGGCGAATTATACTCACGGATTGCTTACCAAGGAGCAATACGAAGCTATCGTGGGGGCTTGTCGTGAGATTATAGATGGCAAGCACCATGACCAATTCCCCGTGGATATGATCCAAGGAGGTGCCGGTACCACAACCAACATGAACGCCAACGAAGTGATTTGTAATCGCGGTTTGCAATTGATGGGGCACCAAGCAGGAGAGTATCAATACCTCCAACCCAACGATCATGTCAATTGCAGCCAATCGACCAACGATGCCTATCCGACAGCTATTCATTTGGGTTTGTATGCCAAGCACCTTTCTCTCAAGCCTCACCTTGAGGAGCTTATTCGTTCGCTTAGAAAGAAGAGTGAGGAGTTTGCGCACATCCTGAAGATGGGGCGTACGCAGCTTGAGGACGCTGTGCCTATGTCTTTGGGACAAACGTTTGGCGGATTTGCTTCGATTTTGGAGGAGGAAATCGAATACTTGGACTTTGCAGCTCGCCAATTCCTCACCATTAACATGGGAGCCACTGCCATCGGTACGGGCATCTGTTCCGAGCCGGGATATGCAGAGGCTTGTGTAAAAGCTATTGCAGACATCACAGGATGGGATATTCAACTCACCAAGGATCTCGTAGGTGCCACGAGCGATACTTCCGTGATGATCGGCTACTCTTCGGCTCTGAAGCGTGTGGCGGTGAAGCTCAATAAGATTGGCAACGATATTCGTCTGTTGGCTTCAGGTCCTCGCTGTGGTTTGCACGAAATAAATGTGCCTGCCATGCAACCCGGTTCTTCCATCATGCCCGGTAAGGTAAATCCCGTTATCCCCGAGGTTTTAAGCCAAGTATGCTACAAGGTGATGGGGAATGACTTGACCGTAACATTGGCGGGAGATGCGGCGCAAATGGAGTTGAATGCCATGGAGCCCGTTATGGCGCAGTGCTGTTTTGAGAGCTGCGATTTGTTGATTAACGGAATGGATACGTTCCGCGAACTCTGTGTGGATGGAATAACTGCCAATGAAGAAGAGTGTCGCAACTATATCCGCAACAGTATTGGTATTGTTACGGCATTGAACCCGGTTATCGGTTACAAGAATTCAACTAAGATCGCCAAAGAGGCTATGGAGACGGGGCGTGGAGTGTATGACCTCGTGTTGGAGCATGGCATTCTCACGAAAGAAGACTTGGATACAATCTTGAGCCCCGAGAATATGATCAAGCCGGTTAATCTGCAACACATCAAACCGTTGAAGTAATTCCTACTTTCCATAAAGAAGAAAGCACCTTGGGTTGTTATCCGAGGTGCTTTTTTATTGTCTTGTTGCGGACAAAGCCCGCTTGTACTATGTTGCCTCGTTTTCAACGGACGGAGAATGCTCTCTTTGAAAGGGTGAAGAAGAATACATGAAATAATCTCTCGGATGCCGTGTCAAGGAGACTATATCCCCTTGTTTTTTGCTTAATGGTAGGCGCAATTAGTAAAAATCGTTATTTTTGTCGCATACATAATACGATAAAAATCAGATTTTATGGTTAAAAGAGACTTCTATCACATCATGGGGGTATTCTTGGCGCAATTGCTCATATTGAGCGTGCCGATGAATGCTCAGCAAAAGCAATCTTTGGCGCATTTTTCAACGAAAAAAACTGCTCCAACGACGCTTAGGATTGTTCCCGAGGGGGCGTTCTTTGCCAATCATTTGCATTTGACACAGATACAAACCCTTCAACAAAAAGGTATTACTGTAGAGATGAAAGGTGTACACTCATCCACTTCGTCTCGCTTACGAAGCCACTATCCGTCGATTTATACGGAAGACTTTGCCTCTTCGGAAGGGTTTGGTCGCATGACCATCATTGACCATAACGGAGACGATAACACCTGGGTTTACGATTTGCAAAACAAAAGATTGATCTACCCTTACAACCTCTCTGCTGCCGATGATTGGGCTGTAACGCCCGCTGTGCCTCTTACGGGCGGAAGACTTTATTACGTGGGCTGCTCTGCGCACGCCGGCAGTGTGTATGACTCCGAACGAATGGAGGCAAAATGGGGTAAGGCAGCCACCGTGGAGGCTTTGACGAATGAGCTTTTGCCCGAGATAGATGTCTATTCACCCGAGCCAATAAGCTATGAACGAGAGATCAAAATCACCGAAACGGGCGACTACTTTTTCGGTATCCATGCGATCAGCGATGCCAATAAGTATCAGTTGCACTTAAGGAAGATTTATGTGTTGCAAGGTCCGCTTTTGACCTCTCCCGACAAAGTGGATGACCTGAAGATTACCCCCGATGCCACAGGATTTCCCAAGGCAAAGGTATCGTTCAGAGCTCCCTCTCAAAACATAGATGGCTCGCCCGTCGCGACTCTTTCCCGTATTGATATTATACGAGCCGGTCAGGTGATTAAATCTTTTGCCAACCCTCAAGCCGGTGCAGTGCTGGAGTATGAAGATGTTGAGGCTCAAAACGGGGTGAATATATACACTGTGATTGCTTATGCGGGCGAAGAAATAGGGCGTAAGACGCAAGCTGCGGCACGTGTGGGTGTAGATTTGCCTCAGCCGCCCGAGAAATTCAAGGCTTTTGATAACGGCACTCAAGTACGTTTTACATGGGATCCCGTCAGCAATGTGGGGGAAACGGGAGGCTATGTGAATCCTGCGGCAGTTACCTATTATCTGCATGCCATCAATCAAGAGGGTGAAGTGGGCGATCGAATTGCCACAATCAACGAAACATCCTATCTGTTGGACAACGATCCCAACGAGGGTGAGCAAGATATTATGACTTGGTACTTGTCCGCCGGCAATGCCGCAGGAGTCAGCGATTTTAGTTCGACTTCCCTTTTGGTGGGTGCGCCCTATGCCGTTCCTTTCCAAGAAAGTTTTACCGGTGCCAAAATCGGCAGTGTTGTTTGGATCAACAAGAATGAGAAGCAATCTTTCGTGCTTGTGAATGACCATTTTGCCGATAAAGATGGCGGTTCGGTGGCGTTTAGGGCAGACAAAGACACCGAGTGGAGTGCAATTAACTTCGGAAAAGTGGGTTTGCAGGGAGTAAATAATCCATATATCGTATTCCATCACAAGTGCACCGAGCAGCGTGATGTGCGTATGGAAGTTATTGCCAAGACGCCCGACGGGCAGGAACACATTTTGGAAACGATAGATTACAGCACCGATAACCTCAAGAGTTGGAAGATGAAGAAAGTCAGCCTTCAAAGTTTGAAAAATGAGCGTTATGTAACCCTCCGCTTTAAGGCTTATGGACGTGCCAATGTGATGATTTCATTGGATGCCATATCTATCGTGGATATGCCTTCGCATGATTTGGAACTGGGCGTAGCCACTCCGCAAAAAGCCATTAAGGGAGAGCCTTTTCCCGTAGAGGCTTTTGTGAAGAATGTGGGCGAGCATCCGGTATCGTCCTACACGCTAACCCTTTTTGTTAATGGTAAGGAAAAAGCACGTAAGAGCGTGGAGACGCCTTTCACCGCTTTTGGAGAAACCCAAACGGTGGCGTTTGAAAACGTAAGAGTGGAAAGCGTTGCCGGTGTCACGGCTCAGGTTAAAGTCGTTGTTACCACTCCCAATGATCCCAATGCAGAGAACAATATGCAGGAGAGAGTGTTGCCTCTAATAGAGTCCTCGCTACCCCGAGCAAACGCTTTGGAGGCGCAAGTACAGGGAGTAAAAGTTGCTTTGAAGTGGCAGGCTCCCGCCTCGGTTTCGATGGTTGTGGAGGAAGGCTTTGAAAACTACAACCCTTGGACAACAACTTTTGGCGGATGGAGTACGGTCAATGGTAACGAAGCCGCCCTTGCCGGAGCTCTTTTCAAGAGAAGAACATATCCGCTACAAGGCACTGCTTTTGCATTTTGTATTATGAACCCGAACAGCATTTTTGCCGAGTGTACGCAGGTATTCCCCGATATGGCACCACGCACGGGAGATCAATATGCCATGAGTATTTATGAAAGTGTCGATGGTAAGGATGTGGATAATGATGACTGGTTGATCTTTCCGCTGCTTTCGGGCGAACGGCAAACAGTTCGCTTTTGGGCACTGAATCAGAAGTCGGGCAATGATAATTTCCCCGAAACCTTTGACCTGCTTGTATCCAAAGGAGAGAAAGAGCTCTCCGCTTTTGAAAAGTTGGGCGAGGCGCACACCGTGTCGAGTGGTGCGTGGGAAGAGGTGCGTGTCGAGCTGCCCGAGGGCGTGCGTTATCTGGCATTGCACCGCACAACCAACAAAAACAATGCTTACATGTTGGGTATAGACGACGTTACATTTAAGGCTTCTGCCGGCAAAGTGATAGGATATAATGTCTATCGTAACGGGCAACTTATCACCACTCTTGAGGGAGCAGATATTACTTCATTGGAGACCGATCGGGTGGAGAATGAGGATACGTATGCCGTTACAGTGCTTTTTGACGGCGGTAAGGAATCGGCTCCGATAGAGGTAAAGCTCCCCACAAGTATCGAAGAGATCCTAAAAGAACAAGCAAATGCGGATGTTTATACCGTAGATGGTCGCTTAATTCGTCGCAATGCCCGCGATCTGAAAGGACTCCCCGAAGGGATTTATATCATCAATAATCAAAAGTATTTGCTTCATTGAAGATGTAATACAGAACGGAATAGGCGATAAGAGATTGCGCCAAGGTGTATCAATGGTATAGGCTCTTGGTACCCGATCTCTTTTGCTAAAACGGACAAAGAGGGCTTCTTTCTCATAGGGGGAGAAGTCCTCTTTGAGTATTTGAGGTTTGACAAGAGGAGGAGCGTGTTTTTGGGAACGACAAATATATATTCCGATCCGGAAGAAGTGTCGTAAAAAATATCTAAGTTTGAGGCGTAAAACAATTTAGATGTAAACCTTATGAATAAAAATCGTATTATCACAACTGTTGCCGTGTGTATTGCCATTATCATTGGAGCATGGTTTTTGAGTAGAGGGATAAAACACTTTAGAGGAGGGTATGAAACCATATCCGTTACAGGGGTCTCTGAACGCAACATAACGAGTGATTTGATCGTTTGGAGGCTCTCTATCAACAGTCGTACCCCCAATGGGACAGAGGCTTTTGTAAAGATCAATACAGATACCAAAATCGTGGTCGATTATCTTGAAAAGCAGGGAATAAAAGGGGCAGAAGTGGTTATTAAACCCGTTTCTGTGCATGAAGATGTGCAGACTTCGTGGGAAACAGCCAAGCGC
>JBGZIN010000026.1:0-6574 GCA_041848345.1 Porphyromonas sp. | reverse complement strand
TGCTGCCGGAGGTCTTACCAATGTAAATATGACGGCATATGACCTTCGCTATCAGTTGGCTATTTATCGTGTGGATGGGACAGAAACTCTCGTGGCGGTAGCTCCGATTAAGAAGATTGTAGATCGTTATGAGCCTGTAACCTATACATTGCGCTTAACCCCTAACCGCACTTACAAGGCAGTGGTATGGGCAGACTTTGTAACGCAAGGCACAGATACCGACTTGCACTACAATACATCGGATTTCAAGGCCATTACATATGCCAACCCTGCTGCGACAGCTGTTTTGAATGACGAAACTCGTGATGCCTACTTTATAACGCAAGAGTTTGCAGTGGGTACTACAAGTGTAAATCAGGCTTTGGTATTGAAGCGTCCTTTTGCCAAGTTGCGTGCCGTAACCACCGATTGGGGCATCCACAATTTGGAGAAAGCTGACAACTTCAAAGTTACCTATTATGGTTGCAAACGTTTCAAAAACCTCAATGCCGTAACCGGTGTGTCTGAAAGCGATGACCTTGCCACCACCGAGTCTACATTCTACACAGGTACCATAAATAAAACTCAAAAAGAGTATGCACTTAACTACGATTTGAGCGAAAACAACCGTACACTGATTGTGGACTATTTGATGACAGATTTGAGCAATCAAACCCCCATTCACTTGCGCTTTGAGGCATTTGACGGTGCTACTGCCATTGCGTCGCATGACTTGAAAACGAATATACCCATCCAACGTAACTGGCTTACTACCATTACGGGTAATCTCTTGACTGCCAATGCTGTGTTCAACGTTTCTATTGATGAGCATTTTGCAAATGAGTGGAATGTGGCAGAAGAGTGGTGGAAGCCGAGAAGCGTTACACCCGTAGCTCCTGCTTTTGATGCTGCAACGAACACATACACCATTCGCACACGTGCAGAGTTCGCTTGGTTACCCGGACACGAGGCAGACCTCGTAGGTAAGACCGTTGTTTTGGCAAATGACATCGATATGAGTGGTGTGGATTGGACACCCATTACCGATGCCGGTACTTATACCTTCGACGGTAAGGGACATACTGTGAGAAACATCTCTGTAAATGGTAAGTTTGTCCTTGCCGACTATAAGCCCGGAGTGAATGCATTCACAGGCGTTTGGGCTAAGTTTACCGGTACGATGAAGAATGTTACGTTTGAAAACATTACGATCAACGGACGCGCAGACGATGCCGTACACACCAATACGAGCGGTGCGGTAGATCATAGCAACGAGCAGGCTTACTTTGCAGGGCTTGTGGGATATGCAGGACTTAACCACAGTGTTACTGCCGACTTTGACAATGTACACGTTAAGCACATATATGTGAAAGCGTCAAGTGGCAAAACAGTACAAAACATAGGTGGTCTGTTAGGTTGGTTGGGTACCGGAACTCATACTGTTCAAAACTGTTCTGTAACCGATGCTTATCTTGTAAGTGGTAATGAAAAGGGTGAAGTAGGTGGTTTGATTGGAGAGATCCTCGGAGGTCGTGGTATCACCATTAAGAACTGTACTACCAACCGTATTACCATAAGAATGGGTACGACTGCCTTCCAAGATCGTTCAGGTTTTGTAGGGAAGGTGAAGAATGGTTCGGCTACGAAATTTGAAGGATGTACGGCTCCCACAGTGGTGAAATACATCAATGAAGCGGGACAGCCGATTACGGACTACACACCTGCCAACCAATTCTATGGTAGCTGTGAGAATGATGAAAGTGCTATTCAGATAGTTCCTTGATACTATAAAAGTTGATATGTAAATAAGAAGAGCTGTTCAAACGAACAGCTCTTCTCTTTTGTAAGACATTCTCTTGTAGATATTGTGCTGAAGACTCTTTTTTCAGACACTGTCCGATAGTATATATGCTATCTTTTTTTCATATATTCTCGCCTTTTCGAGTAGAATTGTCTTGTTGTATAGGGCGGATATATGTTGCATCTTTTTTTGTATTCCCCTCTCCATGAGCATGGTTGTCTTGTTGTATAGGGTGGATATATGCTGCATCTTTTTTTGTATTCCCCTCTCCTTGAGCATGGTTGTCTTGTTGTATAGGGCGGATATACGCTGCACCTTTTTTATGTATTTCCATCTTCTTGAGTATGATTGTCGTGTTGTATGGGGCGGATATATGTTGCATCTTTTTTTGTATTCCCCTCTCCTTGAGCATAGTTGTCTTGTTGGATGGGGCGGATACACCCCGCATCTTTTTTATGTATTCCCCTCTCCTTGAGCATGGTTGTCTTGTTGTATAGGGTGGATATACGCTGCACCTTTTTATGTATTTCCATCTTCTTGAGTATAATTGTCGCGTTGTATGAGGCGGATATACACCAATCTTCTCGTGCTTTTCTAATAATAGTTCTAAGATATGCAGAGTCAGTTCTTTCTATCTTTCAGACTTAAAGTTGATTTCCGAACTCATGCGTTTTTTTGAGGTATTGCTCATTCTTAACAATATCATCGCATGCAGCTGCCAATTTGATCGCATACAAACGTATGATTGAATGCATTCCTATGCTCTCCGCCATAAAACGCCCCGCTTGTTAGGTGCGGCTGCCGAGATACTCAGCCCCGGCTTCACTCCTATTTATAGCTCGCACCTACCCTTATTGTATCAAAAGTATCAAAAGGAAGCCGATCTCAACGGCTTTGCCGAGGCTTTCTATAAGTATTGCGACAGTCAATCGGGCGTGTATCGATCTGCCACGATTAGTGTATTGCGTACCGACTCGATGGAGCCACTCAAGAGCCTCACCCATCGACTGCAAGCGCAGCACACCGATTTCTCGCCCCTTGGACTGCAGTATTTCGACCGCAATGGAGAGCCTCATCTATTCTACGATTTCGGGCAATATCTTTCGACTCTGGGCACCACAAATCTCGATCGTCAAGAAGTAGAAAAACTGCTGACCTCTACCGTTCTCTACAAACGTCATACAGGGCGAATGATTAACATCCCTATTTTCACCCACAGTGGTTTGTCCGTCTACATACCTTAAAGCTCTTTACCCTACCTCAACGCAGCCTATGCTCAAACGGCGTGGCAAACTCGATAACGGGGTATTCGCTGAAAAAGAGTCTGTTCATAACTTGGTCAAGAGCGCTTTTATGGTATCCACAGTTACGGTGTCGGTCGTGGAGATGCGGTGCGGAGCAAGAGCATACTTGGCAAGAATTTGGTCTTTAAGAGCATCTCTGGATAATTGTACTGCACGCTCTTTATGAAACCGCCATCCATCGACCTCTATCGTGAGTAGCGGACACTTCGTGAGCGTGTTATACACCAGGAAGTCCACATGAGCCAATGCACTTTCTGCAAAGGTTTTCTCCTTTTCATTCAAGAGTGTGCGATCGGCTATCAGTTTGGATAGAGGGTAATGACACACCACAGAGAGGTTGCTCCGTCCCAACTCGGCAATTGCTTGCACCAAAGTTTCGTAAATGAGATTCTCTGATAGATGAGCCGATATCTGAGGATATTTGGCTCGGTGAGCAAGTCGCTCTGCCGTATATTGTCGGTAAAGCAAATCAAATACGGAGTGTAATCGACTCTCTTTTACTTCAAAGTTGTTGTAGCGGATGTAGGCGATAAGCTGAGCCAAGTTGCTCTCTTCGGGAAGTTCATTGCCCGATGCTACGATACAGAGGTGTGTTTTGGCTCTTGAAATAGCCACATTGAGTAGATGAGCATCATCCGAAAATGTAGTGGGGGCATTGTCTACCATGCTCATAATAATGGTATCGCACTCTCGACCCTGATACTTATGTACCGTGCTGGCAATATCCTGCCCCAAAGCCCGATTTATCTCTTGCGCTTGATCTCGATAAGGAGTAATGATACCGACACTTCCCTTGGTTGCATATTCGGGCATCACCTCTTGCACGATTACGTCTATTTCTCTTCGATTGAAGTGCCCTCGGGCATGGTTGCCTTTTACGGTTCGTAGCACCTGCAACACATTTTCTTCTCCCGTATCTTCGGTCATGGAGATCAGTGCTCCGTCATAAAATCGTTGATTACAAAATTCTATAATCTTGGGATGACAACGATAATGCTCCCGCAACAGCGTGGTGGGAGCATCACTGAACACCGTTGCACACGACTGCAAAAAGCTGTGCTTTACGGCATCGTAGCAATCTTTGACTTTATAGGATGTTTGGATGGCATTGAGTGCAAGGGCTTCTTCTTGAGTTACCACATTGGGCAGTTGCTTTTCATCACCCACAATCACAGCATTCATCGCACACGAAAGAGCCAAAGCTCCGGTTTTAATATCAACTTGCGATGCCTCATCCATAATCAAATAGTCGAAAACCATATCCTTACTGATGCAATTTTTCGCTGAATAAGTGGTACTGAGGACAATGGGATACTCCCTCAGAAAGGCTTCTGTATACGACTTGATGCCTTTGTCAGTGAACATCTTTCGTACTCTTCCCTCATATCGTTGCGCTATCTTGCTTTTGAGTATTTGGCTTGAAGAACGACGGAGATCTTCGATATTCCGCTTGAGGTCTATCGAACAAAGCTGCTCTTCGACCGCAGCCAACTCCTGCTCTATCTCTAACTTACGGGCATGGTAATAGGCTCGTTCCAACCTCGTAGTTATATGAGAAAAGTCTCTTTTTAGAAATGAAAGTGCATTGATGCCCATAGAGAACGACCATTTTATGCGCAACCGGAAACCGATCTTTCGTTCTTGCTCTCCCAGCATTCGGCATAGATTTAGCAATTTCATCAGTTTTGCCGATGGCTTTCTATGCAACCAATCGGAGTCTGAGATGAGACCATTGTTCAGTAGATCATTATGTCTCTTCTCCGTCATCAAGGCATCATACTCGGCCTTTAAGGATGCTTTTTTCGTCTGCGCATCAAAACCCTGAGATAACGTTTGCAAGGACTCTTTGGCCAAATTCTTGACAGAAGAAGGTTCCTCCAACAGCCAATCCGACATATCGGGATAGGCTCTTTGCTGGGCAATAAAAGCTGCTTTATTCTTTACACTACCCAATTGAGCCACAAGAAATCCCAACCCCTCGTGCTCAAGTTTCTCGGCAACATTCTCCACTGCCGAATTGTTATTGGAAACGACCAACACCGTTTGGTTTGCCAATAGCAAGTTGGCTATGATATTAAGAATGGTTTGTGTTTTTCCCGTACCAGGAGGTCCTTGTACAATGCTGAACTGATGCGTTAGAGCTGCTTCCACTGCTTTTTTTTGACTGGCATTGCAGCCAAATGGATAATAGACCTGCTTGGGCAATCGATGTGTAGCCAACTTCGTTTTATCTCCAAGATACTGAGCCAATGGCACATTATCTCGTTGCACATCTACCAATGCATATTGTTTGGAGAGCAGGCTATCCTCGTCTTCTGTTTGCAGCCCGGTCTCCTCTGCCAACTTTAGCAAATATTCCCACGTAGAGCCTCCGCTTTGATTTATCGGAGTACGTGTTACATATACATTCTTTTCCTCCAGGCACTCTGCATATCCGTCGGCATGAGTTACTCGGTAGTAAGTCTGCACTCCATTGCTAAAGCGAAGTAGCTCCACCCCATTGGAGATACGTTTATTATTGATATAGAGCCCCTTGTTTGCAAGATCTACTATCTCGGGATGAGAAAGGTAGAGCAAGCGAGCACGATTGTACTGAAAGACACGCGGAGAGGAGAAGAAATGAACCATCCAATGCCCTTTATCATTCTCTTTGATCGAGGCGACTTGCTCGGTGATAAACATCCGCCTACTTCCCCGATACTCCAAATCCACGATCATGTACTGACTTGTATCCATGCCTATTGTGCTTACTTCTTTGATGATAATTTGAGCCTTCTATTGATTAGTTAAGTACTCTTGTCCCTTCGCGATAGATCTTAAATTCTAAGCGTAAAGAACATTACAACTGTCCTTAGCCCTGCCCGATGATTGGGATAATAGCAACTTTACTGATGGGCAAAGGTATAAGATTGAGGGGATTGTCGCACAATGGATAATCGATTTTGTTTCAGTGAGCAACATATCGGCAAAGGCATCCTCTTGCAATGCCCATCTGCCTATTTTGTCGCTTCTGCCACAGAGCCCATCACCAACAATTTATAAACCACTCATATTAAGTTCTTTATTGAATGCATTCAAACTAAAAAATGAACGCATTCAAATTCTCAAATGAATGCGTTCATTTTTCTAATTGGATGCGATCAATTTTGTACTCAAAGGCGATATCTTTTCGTTGGGCAACGCCGATAATCCTAAACAGTAGTAATCGAACTACATCATCGAAAGGGAGAGAGTGCCGACTCTATCCAAGACTTTACTCACAGAACTGCCCATATCCGACATTGGTCTTCGCTCCCAAACCGAAGGTGAGGATTATCTCTTTGAAAAGATCTCGCTTTTGTTCTGCCGAAAAGAGTATTTCCTTCCCGCCGACCAATACCTTGGTGTCTTTCAGGATAAAACGGAATCGGTATGTTACTCCGGGATTTACCCTTAGAAAACGGATCGGTGTAGGATTCTTCAAGGGGTGCTTGTGCGGAGTAATGTAATC
>JBGZIN010000025.1:0-10515 GCA_041848345.1 Porphyromonas sp. | reverse complement strand
CGCTTGGGAGTGTTTGCCGTTTTCCGTCTCTCTCCGATTATTGCCGAGCGTTCGGGAGGGGTACAGATGCCTGTAATAGTCTCTTGTCTCTTGCTCTGTGTGGGGCTTCTTTTCTACCTTATCTATGGTGTGATGGACAGAGCCTTGGACAAAGAGGGTAACTCGTCTGCTGTTGTAGAAGAGGAAGATCCTTTCCGTTTTTCAGATCTGGGTAAAATCTTCGGTAGTGGTGTTTTCTGGGTTGTGGCATTGCTGTGTGTGTTGTACTATTCGGCAATATTTCCATTCCAAAAGTTTGCCACGGAGATGCTGCAACAAAATTTGGGATTGGATGCCAAAACCGCCGCAGGGATATTTAGTTGGTTCCCCATCGGAGCTATGGCGATTACTCCTTTCTTAGGAGCTTTTCTCGACTTTGTGGGCAAAGGTGCCACGATGTTGATCGTAGGTTCTGTGATGATGATCGCTTGCCACTTGACATTTGCCATATATCCTTTCGTTCCCGGGGACAATACTTCTTTTATTGTAGCCATGGTGGCGATTGTGTTGTTGGGTATATCCTTCTCGTTGGTTCCCGCTTCATTGTGGCCCTCGATGCCTAAATTGATTGATGCCAAGGTTTTGGGTTCTGCCTATTCCGCCACTTTCTGGATCCAAAACGTGGGACTTATGGTTGTGCCCATTCTCATCGGTGCCGTGTTGAAAGAGACAGGTAGCTACCGTGTGCCGATGCTCATTTTTGCTTCTTTCGGTGTGGCTGCTTTTGTTTTGAGCATATTCCTCAAGGGACTCGATGCCAAAAAAGGGTATGGATTGGAGCTCCCCAATTCCAAGAAGAAAGCCGAAGTACAGTGATTAGACAGATAAAAGGAGAGTTGCTTTATGAACGACGTTAAGGTAATAAATCGCGCAGCGGACAATATACGCGCATTGGCTTTGTCGATGGTGGAGAAAGCCAAAAGTGGTCATCCCGGTGGAGCCATGGGGGGAGCCGATTTCATCAATGTGCTCTATTCGGAGTATTTACGCTTCGACCCCGATGCCCCCCATCGCTATGCTCGAGACCGTTTTTATTTGGATCCCGGGCATATGTCTCCGATGCTTTATGCACAGTTGGCTTTGACGGGGCACTTTACTCTTGCCGAATTGGAGGCTTTTCGCCAATGGGGAAGCCCCACGCCCGGTCATCCCGAGCGAGATTTGGAAAGAGGTATCGAGAATACCAGTGGTCCTTTGGGACAAGGACACACATTTGCCGTAGGAGCTGCCATTGCAGCCAAGTTTTTGGCACAACGCTTCGGAAAGGAGATTATGCCTCAGCGCATTTATGCTTATATCTCCGATGGCGGTATTCAAGAGGAGATCGCCCAAGGGGCAGGACGCACAGCCGGACATTTGGGGTTGGATAACCTCATCATGTTTTATGATGCCAATGATGTACAGCTCTCTACAATGGTAGAGGAGGTTACCACAGAGGATATTGCCCTCAAATACAAGGCTTGGGGCTGGCATGTTATTTCCATCAATGGTAACGATGTGGAGCAGATTAGAAAGGCATTGGACGAAGCTATTGCCACGCAAGGTGCACCTACATTGATTATTGGTAAAACCTGTATGGCTTACAAAGCACTGGATGCAGAAGGACGGGAGATCACGGATCGCATTTCCACTCATGGTCAGCCTTTGAGTAAGGCGGGTGTTTCCGTAGAGGCAACGCTCAAAGCCATGGGATTTGATGCCCAAAATCCTTTTACCATTGATCCGGAGGTGGCGGAGCTGTACCGAAAGAGAGCCGAGACATTACGTGCCGAATGGCAGAAATATGATGCTTGTTTTGCCAACTGGAGTGAGAAGAATGGAGCAGATGCGCAGCTTCTCGCCGATTGGTTCGAGGGCAAAATGCCGTTTGTCGATTGGGCTGCCATAGAGCAGAAGAGCCATCAACCCACTCGCTCTGCTTCGGCAACGGTTTTGAAAGAGCTTGTTGCCAAGGTGCCCAATATGATTGTTTCTTCTGCCGACCTTTCCAATTCGGACAAAACCGATGGCTTTTTGCAGGGCACGAAGTCTATCTCCAGGGAAGATTTTAGCGGAAGGTTCCTACAAGCCGGAGTGTCGGAATTGACCATGGCGGCGCTCTGCCTGGGGATGATGCTTCACGGTGGGGTAGTGGCGGCTTGTGGCACATTCTTTGTCTTTTCCGATTACCAAAAGCCTGTGATACGCATGGCGGCATTGATGCAGATACCCCTTAAGTTTGTTTGGACGCACGATGCTTTCCGTGTGGGAGAAGATGGTCCCACGCACGAGCCGGTGGAGCAAGAGGCACAGCTTAGATTGATGGAAAAATTGCACAATCACTCGGGGCAACGCTCTATGTTGGTGCTTCGTCCCGCAGATGTGCATGAAACCACCGTGGCGTGGCAGATGGCCATGGAAAACGATCAGACTCCCACGGGATTGATCCTTTCTCGTCAGAATATAGATGATTTGCCTAACGATGGACTTACCCCTTATGCTCGTGCTGCACGCATTATGTGTGGGGGCTATATCGTTAGCGATGATGAAGAGCCCGAAATGGTGCTTTTGGCAACGGGAAGCGAGGTCTCCACTCTTGAGGCGGCTGCTTCCATCCTTCGAGCAGAGGGCAGACGTTTGCGTGTGGTATCGATACCTTCGGAAGGTCTTTTCTTTGATCAGCCCGAAAGTTATCGACAAGAGGTGTTGCCCGAAGGAATACAACGCTTCGGATTGACTGCCGGGTTGCCCGTAAACTTGGCTGCTTTGGTGGGAGCCAATGGTGTTATACACGGCTTGGAGAGTTTTGGCTATTCAGCTCCTTACACTGTTTTAGACGAACAATTGGGCTTCACTCCTCAATCTGTGGCAGAGAAAATCCGTTCGCTATTGAAATAGCGTTGAGATGGAAAAGAGATAGGCTTCTTTTCTTCCTTCTTTGGAGGATGCAATAAAAAAAAGAGGCAGTACGCTTTTGGAACGTACTGCCTCTTTCTCGTAGCTTGATGTGTAGGTTTATTTTCTTTTGAACAATTGTGCTGCCAATGGTCGCATTACCCAAAGTATGGCGAGCGACAAAAGAAGATAAATGAACGGACTATAAGAGAGTTGGGAGATTTTCTCTCGGTTGTGAGACTCCTTGCTTTCTTCTTTTCTGCTCCGATGCATTATTTTCTCTGTCGTGTGTCTCTCTTTTTGATCTATTCTTTTGCGTCGTTGCTTTTGTGAGCTGTGGGAATAGTTTTCACCTCTATATGCAGAGGATTGGTAGAGTGTTATGTATTGTTTTCCCAGCGAGTCGGGAGCGGAGAAGTGATACTCTTCTGTGTACTTTTCTGTAAGGGCGATATTTTCTTGTCGAAAAAGCTCTTTTTCGCTCTCATGGCGTATTTGTGTTAAGCTCTCTTTTTGCTCATTTTCACAGCTGTTTTCTTGTACAGTGTGCTTGCTTTTTTTCAGGGAACAAGCGTTGAACGAAAGGAACAGCAGTAAGACACAGAGAGCTTTTGCTCGGGTAAATGGGTGCGTATGTACTGCTTTTTTCAGCATAGCTCCACCTCCTTTTTCCATTGTTGTACATCGAAAGAAGGGCATGCTTTTCGAGATAGCTCATTGTGTCCGACGATTTCTGCCGATGGATAGCGCATCTTCAGCTTTACAATTAAGCGCAACAAAGTTTGTTTTTGTGCTTCGGTTCGGTTGTCTTGAGGTGTTGTACCGTTTTCGGCTACTCCTCCCACGTAGCAAATGCCTATCGATCGTTTGTTGTGCCCCAAGCAGTGTGCCCCCTCTTCTTTTTCGGGACGCCCCTTTTCGATAGAGCCGTTTCGTCGAATAACGTAATGGTAAGCAATGCTTTTGAATCCTCTCTTTTTATGCCATTGCTCTATCTCTGCCCCCCCAATGTCCATGTTCGGGCGGGTGGCACTACAATGTATTATGATTCTCTCTATTGTTCTCATGGGAATGCAGTTCATTTAATGGTGGTTTTCGGTGTTTACAATCGCTCATATCACATCTGCGCAGATGGAGTTCCCCGATCTGTCGTTCCAGTTCGGCTATCTTGAGATTTGTTTTCCACAGCTGTTCTTTCAGGGCGTGCAGCTCCACGATGAGTTCACTTTTCTCTTGGGTACGCCCGAGGATTTCGTTTTGTTGCCATTCGGAAAGTTTGATGAAGCGTTCCACGGTGGCACCAAAAGCATCGGCTTCTTCTTTCTTTGCTTCGGCGCTTTTGAGCCGTTTTTCCATACGAGCGAACTTTATGCCATCGAGTACGTAGCGGACTATTTCAAATCCTCCGAGGGCGATGATGAGTTGTACTATATTCATAAGGTAAAGAGGTTTTTTAAGTCAAAGGTATTTTGTTGATGCCCCATTCGTTGATGTATGATTTGGTGATTTCATACTTGTAGCCGGGTGTAAGGGTACGTGTGCCATTGCCCCAAGTGGAGGCTCCGAGGGGGAGTGCAAGGTGCACGGAGCAGCCATGGAATGGCATGAAAATTTGTAGCTCAAATCCATTGGGCAGAGAGGTGGAAAAGTAAAATGTAAGGTTGTTTGATCCACTTTCCGTAGTGCGTGCCAATATCTTGTGATGGTTTTCCGCAATGTTAAGAGAGCTACCGGATAGGTTTACGGTGTTGAAGAATGAGGTTTGCACTCCCTCTCCCTTTTTGGTAGCATTGCGCTCCACGCTCTTCAGCTTTTCATTTGTCGAGGCGATGTTTCGAGTTACGGCTTCTATATCATTGGTTATTTCAGGAATGTTTTCTCCCTCTGCAGAGTTAATCCAAAGCCAACCTTTCAGACCACACCCTGCCGTAATGCACTCCAAATCCATGCGCCACTCTGCATTGTTAAACACCTTGATCAAATTACTGTTGTCGTTTAGGTGATGAGCTCCTGCCGAGTATATATCTCTCTTGTTGGAAGAGTAGATGTGAATAGGTTTGATGATTGTATTTCCGTGGCGGGGCGTTGTGGGACAGTTGCCTTTAGCTCCCGTCAGATAGATTTTAGTTCCCATGGCACATGCTTGAGCGGGAGGGAGATAAAGATTTGTACCCTCAATCACCAAGAGAGAAAGGCTTTTGGGCATTCCCTCGGGATCATTGAGGATGGGGGCAAATATATTGCTGCTTGCGTTGCTTACAATGGTATGCTCGGAAGGGCGTAGAGAAAGGCTTTTTATGGAAAGAACACTTGTTTGTGTGG
This sequence comes from Porphyromonas sp., assembly GCA_041848345.1. Taxonomy (GTDB): domain Bacteria; phylum Bacteroidota; class Bacteroidia; order Bacteroidales; family Porphyromonadaceae; genus Porphyromonas. The sequence continues at coordinate 5,280 of JBGZIN010000025.1, read as the reverse complement.
CGTAATTGCCGAGAGCATGAGCATCAGCTTTTCGGGCAAGTTGAGCGTTGAGGTCTTGTTGGGAGACCAAATTTCCGAGAGCGTGGGCATCGGCTTTTCGGGCGAGTTGGGCGTAGAGGTCTTGTTGAGAGACCAAATTGTCAAGAGCATGAGCATCGGCTTTTCGGGCGAGCTGGGCGTTGAGGTCTTGTTGAGAGACCAAATTGTCAAGAGCGTGAGCATCGGCTTTTCGGGCAAGTTGAGCGTTGAGGTCTTGTTGGGAGACCAATTCGCTTAGAGCAGAGGCATTCACTTTCTCTTTTAGAACATTGCTAACCTCCTCTTTTAGCTGTTCCAACCCCGGCTCCGGTAGCTGCAGCCATTGGGAAGATGAGCTTGATGGAGGAGCGAGATGCCCCGAAGAAGTAGCTACAAAAGTTGCACCATTGAAAAGTATTTTCTGCCCGATTGTGTGTACAGTGGAAGAATTGTAATTGATGGCAAAATGCTCTTTGAGGGTTAAAGAGTCGCTCAAAGGGGCTTTTTCATACTCTTTTTTTGAGCCTTCTTGCTCCATCATTTTTTCCACAAGAGCGATACGTTCGGTAAGTTTCTTCTTTGTCTCTTTTGTAAAATGATAGCTTTTTACTTTAGGGTTGCAGAGTTTATATTCCACGCTTTCAACAAAGCATACCTCCCTACGATGCCCATCTTCGAGAGTGTACACATCGCCCAACCGAAACTCTCTCTCCTTGACAACAGTGCGCACAGGGGCGAGGGCGTTGTTTTCCACCTCAAGCCAGTTTTGTGCCACATTTTGCAATTCTTTTTGCGCTTGCTTGACGGCATCGGGGTGTACAGCCTCCACGTCATACCCACTAAAAAGCAACAAATCGCCTTCCGATGGTTTCAAGGTTGAGTCAGGAAAGGGAGCACCATATTTATCATTGGGGATAATTTCTATTTCCCCCTCCAAAAGTTCGTTTTCGTGAGGGGTTTTTAGCAGGTCAATAAGGTTGATAACGCTATTATTGACCCAAGCAGCTTCATCCGGATTTGCTGCGGATAGAGCTATCTCTCGCACTAATTGAGGCACTTGTGTTGGAGAGACCATGCCGCTTCGAACCTGATTGTTTAGGGTATCTATTCTTGCTATTTGTGCTTGATTGTTCGCATTGAAAGAGAGTTTGGCGCATTCTCTCCCCAATGAGTAGAGCTCTTGGGAAATCCCTTTTACGAGATGGGCAAAGCGTGTACCTTGGGGCACTCTGCACTCAAACTCCATTCCTGCCAACTTACCTGTTTGGAATGTACAGAGCAGCTTTTCGTTTTCCGATACAAGCATACCCGTATTTAATTGGAGTGCTTTTAGGGGCGTTTCTGCCTCTTGATTACTTTTCCACAGAGCCTTGATTTTGTAGATAGGGATCTGCTTTTTCACCTTTTCATCGACAGCCCATTCCGTATGACGAGAAGTGGCAACTTTTTGAGTGCTGATGTGCAGATGAGGATAGACGTCGGGAAATTCTTTCACCTCTTCTTTTCCTACAACGGAGGCGATGATAGGGTTTTCCAAGAAGAGTGGTTTCCCCTTGAAGCGTTGGGGCAGATTTTTATTCCCTCCCAACGCCCATACTTGTCCTATGGGAGCTTTGATGGTGGGGGTAAATTCGCTGAAATCATCGCTTTTGAGCACCCGTTCGATGCCCTTGTCCGAAAATTCTCGGAGGGTTATCGTAGAGTCATTTATGGATAGTACCAATCCGTTTGTCTCGGCTACTTTTTGCAGGGCTTCTTGCACGCTGACTTTATCGAAGGAGAAAGGCTTTGTCGCCCCTCCTTGAACACACTCGAAAGACCAAGCAATAGAGGGGTGTTTACGTTTCATATTGCGCTCTAAAATGCGCACTACAAGCTCTGCCGTGCCGGTTATGTCCCATTGAGGAGAGCCGTATTTATCGGTTTCGGAAGTTAGATAAAGAGCCGTTGTTTCGGAGAGTTTTTGAGCTGCCGTGTGCAGTTCGATCGTATAGGGATAGCCGCTATTGTCGCTTTTATTTTGGAGGTGAGGGGCTGCTATGAGGGTCGAGGTGCTGCGTCCGCTGAATTCCTTTTGGAGAAAAGCATCATCCCATAGAGGCTCTACATAGCTACCGGCAGGGATGGAAATAGGGTGGGCAAGGAGAAAAGAAAGAGTGATTGCGTCATCTCCTTTGCAATTGGCTTTTCGAGTGGCATTCTCTACGAGGGGTATTTCGGCGAGCATTGCCCCCATGGGATTCTTTAGGGCGAGATAACCAAAGTGGGGTGTTTTCATGGTTTTTAAGGTCTTCGTGTTGTGTTTAATCTTGAAATAAGTATAGAGATGGGTGCATAGTCCCCTCTCCTTCTTCCTTTGATGGAGTGTATAGGGTGTATTGGTGTGTCGAACTCTAAGGAGAGGGGTGTGCACCGATGCTATGAGTGAGTCAATCAATTTTCCAAGAGGGAGAATGCTTGACTTCTCCCCTTTTTTAGTTGCCTTCCGAGAGGGGGTGCTTACGGTTCGTAGGGTCGGGTTCGTAAAGTTTCAAAATGAATTTTGCCAACTTGTTATTGCACTGGGTGAACTGCTGACAAGAGAGGTAATAAAATCGATAAAAAACTCCTTTCTGATGACGTGTCCAAAAGATGATTTCCCCCTTTTGAAGTTCATGTAAGAAGCTGTTCAAACGCACCGAAAAGGAGCGTGTCGAAGGAACGGAGAGCAGCTCTTCAAGTGAGTTCGACGTAGGGTCACCCATGGGAGCATGGAGAGCTATCGGTAGTAGCACCTCTCGAGCATCCACACGCAGCAATTCCGGGGCTGCCAACAGTTGTCGCCCGTTGATCAGGGGTGAGTTGTTGTTGGTCAATGGTTTCATCGGAGGCGGGCTCATAAGAGCAGAGAGTGCCGTGCTGTCGAGGATCACGCCCCAAGTTTGGTAGGCATCTCGGTTGTTGATAAAGCATTCGGAAATCATGATATAAATATTTTAGCGGTTTCGTCTTTGTCTATGTGTATGAGAGAGTCGGGGGTACGGTTGATGAAAAGCACGGCATAATCGCTTGCAGAGATGCGGGCTTTGGCACCGTGCATCAGGTTTAGGTGTAGGGCTTGTGGGGCAGATATATGCACGTTAGCCACACTGCTCCCCATTAGGAGATAGTTACCCGCTTGATTGATTGAAATCTCCTTTTTGCAGTCGATGAATATGTTATAGGGCAGTAGTACCTCTTTGAGAGGGAGCAGTTCCTCGATAGAGGGAAAGGCGTGTTGCATACAAAACTCTTTTCCTTGGATGGAGAAGAAGAGGTTTGCCCAATCTTCGGCTGTGTTTGCTTGGTGTATTAGTTCGCAGGCTCCTAACTGCAGAGCGTGAGAGCGCAGCTGTTCAAAGAGGGCATTTTTTAGATCGCCCGAGAGAGTGTGCTTGTTGGAGAGCATGGAATATTCTTTTGTATTCATGGCTTTATGTTTTTGATGAGTGTCTGTGGAGGTCTCTTTTAGATTTGTCGAAAGTGCTATCTTTGCGTACATATTGGAGCTTGTGATCAATTAAGTGTTTTGTAGTATGAAAAAAGCATCGCTTATTCTAATTGCCCTCTTGGGCTTTTTATTGGTATTCTCAGGTTGTAAAAAAGAGCCGGAACCATTTTCTTATCCAATGGAGCGTTTGTGGGGAACTTGGCGTGTAACCCATGTTCCGGAAGTCGGGGGAGGCATGGTTGATGTCAGAGTAATTCCTTTCTTCCGTCCTTCATATTTTTCTTTTTATAGAAATGGGATCTATTCTAAAGAGGGTGAATATGGAGATGCTAAGGGTACTTATACAGCTTCCGGAAAAGTAATCACTTGCTATGAATTAGGCAAAGAGGATTTGATATTTGAGGTTATTTCATTGTCGAGTAATCTTTGTGAATTTAAAGTTAAAAGTATAGCTGAGGGGTACACGTCAAAAGTTAGATGTAAGAAACTATTTTAGACGTAAGAAATATCAGATTTTTCATATCCCGCTCCCGAATTGAGGAGCGGGATTTTTTGTGTTCTATTGGTCTCTTTTCATATTCTCTGAGTGTTTCGATCTATTTGCTCCAAACTTGCTCGTAGGGTATGCGACTCATGGAGGTGCTGCTTGTCTTTGGCTTGTATACTCGGCTTATTTCCTTGGTTTCTTCCAGAAAGTGCTACCTTTGCGGACATGTTAGATTTAATATATTAAAGTATTCATCACATGAAAAAAGCATCGCTTATTCTAATTGCCCTCTTGGGCTTTTTATTGGTATTCTCAGGTTGTAAAAAAGAGCCAAAGCCGTTTCCTTATCCGATGAAATATTTGCAACAACATTGGTGGGTGACTCATGTCTATAAAGAAGGTAGAGGTTGGATACGTGCAGAGCAAGAGGGAATTATTTTGAAGACTTTCAAATTTAAGGGTAATGGCGTGTATTTTGAAGTACACAACTCTCGAGAGGAAAAGGGCATTTACAAAATAGATGGCAACACCCTTATTGGTTATGTGGAGGGATTAGAAACCATTAGAATAGAATTTGTTTCTATGTCTGCAACCCAATGTGAGATGAAATATGAGAATATTGCAGATGGATATACAGACAGATATCGCTGTGAAATATAAAAGAGAAGATATTTTTACTCCCCGCTCCCGAACTTGGGAGCGGGATTTTTGTGTTCTATTGGTCTCTTTTCATATTCTCTGAGTGTTTCGATCTATTTGCTCCAAACTTGCTCGTATGGCATACAGCTCGTGGGTATGCTTACTGATGTTTTCCAGATGGGAGACTGAGAGCATGCTCAGCCCTTTGAGGTCTACAATCTGTTCACGTATGATGGAGGAGTCTATTTGCAGTGCAGAGAAGCGTCCATTAAGCTCATCGATGCTCTCCTGTGAAGCTGTTGCGAACCCTTTTCCTCGACTACCTTCTAACTCTTCGGATGGAGAGGTAATGATTTTTTGTAGGTCCGGTGGAGCAGCTTTCACAATTGCATTGAAACTTTCCCCTACTTGATTGATTTTATCCTTGAATTTAGGCATTGATTGGTTTACCACCTCCGCTCCGACAAAGCCTTTTGTTGGGAACCATTTTTCCCTATATTCGTTAAATATTTTAGTAAGCTCGGGCTCTAAAATCTTTGTAATAAACATCCTTCTGATGATACTCCCCACGATTTCATCGGTTTTCTTTTTCCAGCCCATCAAGGCATCTTCTCCTCTGCTGACGGCGTCAAAGAAAGCATCGCCCAGTTGTTGGGCTATATCTTTT
>JBGZIN010000024.1:0-24748 GCA_041848345.1 Porphyromonas sp. | reverse complement strand
GGCAGCTGCCGTGAAAAGAATAGGAGCTGTTTCGCCGGAAACACGCCCAACCGCAAGGATTAGTCCCGTCATAATATCGGGGAGAGCTGCCGGTAAAACCACCCTCCGTATGGTCTGAAACTTACTTGCACCCAATGCCAAACTTCCCGTGCGATAGCTATCGGGAATAGCTTTCAATGCCTCCTCCGTCGTACGTATCACCAAAGGAAGGGAGAGTAACCCCAAGGTACAAGAACCTGCCAAGATCGAATCGCCAAAGTTCAACGTATTGACAAATAGTGCCATACCGAAAAGACCGAACACGATAGAGGGCACACTTGCCAAATTGTTTGTCATAACGCGAATAAATCCAACCACTTTAGCCTTATGAGCATACTCAACCATATAGATGGCAGACATAATACCCAAGGGAAAAGCTATAATCATACTACCGATTACCAAGCAGAGCGTCCCCACGATGGCAGGGAAAATGCCCCCGGCTGTCATACCTTCTGTTGGAAATTCGGATATGAACTCCCAACTCAATACTCCGGCTCCGTTATAGATGATGAACCCCAGGAGCGCAATCAAAAGTCCCAAGATGGAGAAGCCCAACAAGCGAAAGAGAGTGAAAGCTATGCGCTCTGCAATTTTCTTTTTCAACATAATCTTTTATTATTTCCGGTATCTACGGCAGAGGCATCTGCACTCGTAGAAAAATTCGTTTTCATCCCAATAAATATGCTCTCGAAAAGAGGGGAAAAAATGAATGCATACAATTTATATTTTCAATGCATACAAATCATATTTTGAATGCATACAAATCCGAATTTGATCGCATACAAATTTTATTTCCTCTCGATGAGGCAACATACCCTATGTCTATCCATCTATTGTATATCCTATTCACAGCGTCGATTTTACTCCTCGTCTGGATATAAACTCCGCACTCAAACTGATGATTAGTGTAAAGAGGAAAAGAATTGACCCCAAAAGGAAAAGCGCTTGATAGTGCGTACTTCCGATGGGTACTTCGCCCAATTCGGCGACAATCGTTGCCGGAATGGTTCGTACGGAATCGAACAGAGAAGTAGGCATCAGTGCTGCATTACCCGTAACCATCAACACAGCCATCGTCTCTCCGATGGCACGTCCTATCCCCAATACCACCGCAGCCGAAAGCCCCGACTTTGCATAGGGAATTACCACCTTGTAAATAGTTTGCCAGGAAGTTGCCCCCAATGCCAAACTTGCTTCGCGTACTGCCATGGGAGTATTGGAAAGAGCATCTTGTGCCACGCTGATAATCGTGGGCAATGCCATGATGGCAAGGATCAAACTACCCGTAAAAGCCGTTTCGCCCACAGGCAAATCAAATGTCTGCTGCACCCAAGGAACCAAAACAACCAAACCCCAAAAACCATAAACCACAGAAGGAATACCGGCAAGCAATTCAATGGCTGGTTTGAGTATTTTGCGCACCCGATCGCTCGCCAACTCGGAGAGATAAATCGCAACACCTAACCCCAAAGGCAAAGCAAGCAATATGGCAACAAAGCTAACCAAAAGTGTACCCAATATCAAAGGCAATGCTCCATACAAGGGAGCAGGCGTAGCGGTGGGCATCCATTCGGTGGCTCCGAAAAAGTCGCTTGGATTGATATTGCCCGTATTCACCTCGGCAAAAACTTTGCTCTCCTTCTTCATATACTTTTGCGGAAGGAAAGCAAGTATGTTCGGTTGATTGGCTATTGCCTCCTCGAGTTTTTCGGGGAGTAGTGCATAATCATCGCCCAACTCTTCATCACTGTACTGAGAGAATATATCGTCTATTCGATAGAGTATTATCTCCTCATCTCTTCCACCCAACTCTTTCCAACTGGTGATTTCTCCATCAAATATGCGCTTCGTTTGTGCCACTTCCAACGTATTCACTCGATTGTCCGCATGGACATAGAGAGCATATCCCTCTTCCACAGCAGGAGCTTTGAATAACGCCCATCCTTCACTAAAAAGGAAGAGCGTTATCAAAAGGGTTATAACCCCTGTCAGCGCACCGCTGAGTGAGAATACAAACTCGATTACTCGTTCTAAGCCTTTGCGTAATCGTTTCATTGTAGTATTCTAAAGGTTATTTCTGTTTTACTTTACGCTAATGAAACCCACTTGATCCACAATTGCCTGACCTTTGGGTGACAAAACATAGTCGATAAAAGGTTTCACTTTGCGCTCTACCTTGGTATCGTAGTAATAATAGAGAGGGCGCACCACGGGATAACTTTTATTCTTGGCATTCGCTGCCGAAGGATAGACATACTTCTTCCCTTTGTCGAAGGAGACGGAAACAGCCTTAACATCCTTGTTGATATAAGCAACACCCACATAACCGATGGCTCCCGTGGTTTGACTTACCGACTGAATGACCACTCCCGTAGCCGACATGCTCATAATACCGTTCACATAGTTTTTGTTGCCCATCACAACTTCCTTGAAAAACTCATACGTTCCGGAAGATGTTTCTCGTGAATAGGGCACTATTCTAAGATCGGCACCTCCGACTTCTTTCCAGTTTTTAATTTTGCCGGTAAAGATACCTTCGAGTTGTTCGCGAGTAAGTTTGCTCACCTTGTTGGCCGGATGAACCACAACTGCCAGCGCATCATAAGCAACAATCACTTCCTTGATCTTCATTCCCTTTTCTTGCATCTTCTGACGTTCGGAAAACTTGATCTTACGAGAAGCCTGTGCTATGTCTGTTGTTCCCTCCAAAAGAGCAGAAAAACCAACACCCGTACCTCCTCCTGTAATGGTCAAACGAGCCGATGGATTTTCTTTCATATATCCTTCTGCCTCCTTTTGCGAGAGGGGGATAACCGTATCGGATCCTTTCACTCGCTGTCCATACAGAGATAGCACCATGGCGCTCATAAGAGCAATTGCAATAATTCTTCTTTTCATCTTACTTAATACTTTAGTTTTACATCCAATAAAAAACCACTGCAAAGCTACGATACACTAATTACGCAGCTATTGCAGTGGTGTTACAATTTGGTTACGCTCTTTCAGAACTGATATTGCAAGCGGAAAGTCAATCGATTATCCCTACGATCGGAAGCGTATGCAGCCAAAGATGTGGTAGTTTCGTTGCTCACCCATTCATAATATCCCGTTAGTTTGAGATTGGGGGTAATGCGATACAATACTCCACAGCCCAATGTTTGATATGCAATATCTGCCTGGTTAGTAGCATTCTTCCCTATTGCATCGCCCTTTACTTGTGTATTCGGGTCATACCAATCATACTTCGCAAAGGCTGCCAAAGGAAGTTTTCCTATATCCTGCACCAATACGGCATAGCCTCCTTGGAAAGGTCTTATGTAGGTATCCGACTTGGGCAACGCTGAAAAGTTCGGACTGTTTGACGAAGATGAAGTGCCGGGCTGTTGCCCCGTAATCCACTCCCCACGCAAATGTGTACGCCCCCAACTGTTGTTCAGAGAGCATTGCGCATCCACACCGACGTAAAAACGCCGAGCATAGGCACCGAGGTTTTCACTTCTGTTGTCCTCTTGCCATGCACCATTCTCCATGGTAAACACTTTGGAAGTACCTTGATATACACCTCCATAGTAGAGAGAACTACCCAGTCCCCATTCCCAATCGCCTTTTTTGCGAGAGGCAGAAAGACGCCCGATAAAATCCAATCGGCTATCGACTTCCGGCTTTATGCCGTTACCGGCAAACAGTCCTGCATCCAACACCAAGAGAGACCAGGCACTGCCTTTAGACGGTTGCAACGTGATCTTTGCCCCAAGGTCTCGCTCGTTGGGAAACAACGTTTGAAACAATGTAGAGCGTTCGGGAGACTCTCTACGGCTCGAAGAGAAAGTTATCTCATGCCCAAATGGACGATCAAAAACACCGGCACGCACAGAAGAAGCACCCAAGAAAGGAAGAGCCACATTGAGATAAGCATCTTTGAGTGAAACGCTTTTTTCCGTCATATCTATTTGCAAAACTGCCGACACCCATCGCTCCGAATAGGAGGCTTTCAAACGACCTCTGCGCACGCCCAATCTGGAGAAAGAGTTATTCAAGTCTTCATTTTCTCGCCCAACCTTTAACGATGCCTCAGGCATTCCCCAAGCAATATCTGTCTGAAGATAACCCGAGAATTTTAATTTTCCTTCCGTTTCAATCTTTTTTCCCGACAAAACAGATTGACTGCCAACAGCCTTTGAATCCTCCTTTTGCCCTCGGGCAAGCACATGGGAAAGGGCAAGCATACCCAGCAAAATAATTCCTTTTTTCATACACTTCATATTGGTAAGTAACAAGATCATTCTATTTTTCTACTGCAAAGGTAGCCCCTTCTTGTTACGCTTTTGTTACTAAATCTTTACTATTGAGTTGAATTGTCTACTTTTTTAGCATCATTAAAAAGAGCGAAGAGTGTCTATACCCTTCGCTCTCTTTTCTTTGAGAATACCTTACTTATCGCCTACGACAAACGATCTATTGCCGCATCTATTCGCTGCAAGGTTTCATCCAACCCCAAGAGATATATGATATCATTGATATGAGGTCCTTTGGGTGCACCGACAAGTGCTAACCGCAAAGCATTCATCACACCACCCATGTTATAACCATTCTCTTGGATCAAAGCATTAAGTTTATCGGCAATTGTTGCACTGTCAAAAGGCGAAAGACCACGAAGCATTGCAGCAACGGCTTGCAATTCAGTCGGCGTAGACTCTTTCCAACGCTTCTTTACGGTCTTTTCATCATACTCCTCGGGAGCTTCGAAGAAGAAGTAAGTCTCATTCCAGAGTTCCGATATGAGTTGCACTCTGTCACGCACAACTGCTATAATTTCCAACAGATTGGCAGGTATTGCGATACCTTTTTGTACAAGACCTTTACGGAACAGTTCTGCCAATAGCTCCAAAGACTCCTCTTGCAAATAGTGATGATTGAACCACTTGCCCTTTTCAAAGTCGAATTTCGCACCCGACTTGCTGCATCGTTCCAATGAAAAAGCATCTATCAACTCTGCCCGTGTCATCACCTCTCTATTGTCTCCCGGATTCCAACCCAAGAGGGCTAAAAAGTTCACCACAGCATTGGGCAAATACCCCTCTTCCCTATATCCCATGGATACTGCGCCCGATTCGGGGTCTTTCCACTCTAAAGGAAAGACGGGAAAACCTAAACGATCGCCATCTCTTTTGCTCAACTTGCCATTACCTTCGGGTTTCAACAAAAGCGCCAAATGGGCAAATTGAGGCATCGTATCTTCCCATCCCAAAGCTCTGTACAGTAACTTATGCAAAGGGGCACTGGGCAACCACTCCTCTCCTCGAATGACATGTGTTACCTCCATCAAGTGGTCATCCACGATATTTGCCAAATGATAGGTAGGCAAATCATCGCTGCTCTTGTAGAGCACCTTATCATCCAAAATTGACGAATTGATGACTATTTCACCACGAATCAGATCATTCACCACAATCTCTTCGCCCGGTTCAATCTTTATGCGTACCACAAAAGGCACATTTGCTCTCTCCAATGCTTCAACTTCCTCGGCAGAGAGTGCAAGCGTATTTTTCATGCTGTTCCGTGTGGAAGCGTCGTATTGGAAGTTGGCAGACAAAGCACGTGCCGCCTCCAATTCTTCCGCAGTATCATAGGCTTTATAAGCCTTTCCTTCGACAAGAAGTTGCTCTACATAACGACGATAAATATCCCTTCGTTCACTCTGACGATAGGGACCGTAAGCTCCCCCATATCCAACACCTTCATCGATTTCTATACCCAACCACTTGAGCGACTCTATGATGTATTCTTCCGCTCCGGGTACGAAACGCTTGCTATCCGTATCCTCAATACGAAGGATCATTTGTCCGCCAAAATGACGAGCAAAGAAATAATTATACAGAGCCGTGCGCACCCCTCCTATATGAAGCGGTCCCGTGGGACTTGGTGCAAACCGAACGCGTGGTGTTTTAGTACTCATACTCATATATCTATTCTGTTGTTTTCTAAAATCGTTTCGTTTGAAAGCGAAAACTCTCCATAAAAGTAGCAAAATCTCTTAAAGGAGATGCAATACATACTCTGCGAGAGGAATTAGAACAGAGGTAAAAAGCCCCATAATCCCAATTGCCAAGCCCCCCAGTGCCCCTTCAACTGCTCCCAATTGAATGGCTGTCAGCGTCCCCATTCCATGAGCTGAAGCCCCCAAAGCCAATCCTTTGGCTACCTTATCTTCTATCCTCAAAAGACGAAAAACAATGGGACTGACCAACCCTCCGAAGATACCTGCAATAACCACAACCACAGCGGTTAATGCCGGGATACCTCCCGAATTTTCGGAAAGAGCCATGGCAATAGGGGTGGTTACCGATTTCGGAGCCATCGAGGAAACAATCACTTTGTCAGCCCCCAACAATGCCGCGATAAGCATTACGCTGATCACTCCTACGAGAGCTCCCGCAAAAACAGATGTTAAAATGGTAACAAGACGTCCTTTCAAATACTCGCTTTTCTGATACAATAAATAGCCAACAGCTACAACGGAAGGACCTAAAAGGAAGTCAAGTAAGTTGCTCCCTTTGCGATACTCCTCATAAGGGACATCCGTCCACAGCAAAAGAACTATCAGAATAACAGTAGTCAGTATCAAGGGCTGAAACAGAGGGAAATGCACTCTATGATAAAGTTTTTGTGCCAATATGTATATCCCCAGCGTAAAGGGAAGCACAAAATACGGATTAGTCAAAAGCTCAGTCAAAATCGTCATGACTTTTGCCTACGTTTGCGTGCATTAAGCTCCATTTTCTGCTGCGTCCAAGCAACCACGGCAAGCACCAAAATCGTACTCAATGCCATTGAAACCGTTATGGCTATCCAATGCTGACGCAGCAAATCCAACTGAGTAATCAATCCTACTCCCGCAGGAACAAAAAAGACCCCCATATTGGTCGTCAGAAATGTGGACGCATCCTCCACTTGACAAGGCTGCAACCAATTCATTTTCAAAGCAAAAAAGAGAAGCAACATACCCAATACACTCCCAGGGATAAAGCGAGCTATAAGCATACTGAGTAGCTCTCCCAAGGCGTAAAAGAGGAATATAAAAAATACTTGTTCTATGCTTCTCATTTTCGATTTCTTTGTGAAATACAGAAAGCTATTGGTTGCGTTGGGCTTCGTCCAACAACCGCTCTACCTCTTCCATTTCTGCATAAAACTCAGCTCCAAAAGCCCTTATTATGGGCTCCTTTAACGCTTTGTAAACGGGTATTCCCAGCCTCTCTCCCAAGGCAAGAGCAGGACGACATATATCCCATCGGTCATAATTCAATGCCGTAGAATACTTGTAGCGATGCACTCGTATCGGATAAAGATGGCAGCTGATCGGCTTGGGAAAAGAACTTTTGCCCTCTCTATACACCTTTTCATAGGCACACAAGCAACGCCCCTCTCCGTCGTAAGTAGTGAAAACACAGTCTTTTCCATTAACCAACTGAGTAACTTCTTCGCCCGATACATCAATGTAACTAATTCCCTTTTCTCTAATCACAGCAAGGGCTTCTTCGCTGAGCAAAGGAGTTACCAAGGGCAATAAACGACGCATTGTCATAGCCTCTTGTCCCGATAGAGGAGCTCCGCTGTCGCCCTCCACACAACAAACCCCTCGACACGCCGCATAATCACACACGAAGCAACGTTCAAAAAGATCTCGACTTATTATCTTGTCCTCTATCTGTATCATAAATCTTTGTCTTCAGCACAAGCGTCTGCAAAATTACACATTGCTACCCGATAAAAATTCATCGGATAAGGAATAAAAATTTGTATGCATTCAAACTCCAAAATGAATGCATACAAAATCGAATTTATATGCATACAAATCCCAATTTGAATGCATACAAATCATCCGCCCATTTGAAGAAAAGAATAGAAATACAGCTAAAATGCTAATAAACAGATAGATATCATTACACCTCATCATCCCATCAATGCATAAAAAACGAGAAGTATCCCCCGGCTTTTCACTCTTTCAAGGGGAAGGGCAATGCTATCGAAAGTACTCTACTCCTCCTGCATATCCACATAGTCTGCGCTATTACGCGGATGATATTTGAGAATGTCCTGCCTCAATTTTCTTTTGTCTATGTGGGTGTAGATCTCGGTCGTCCCAATATCTTCATGCCCCAACATCATGCGAATAGCCTGCAAATTTGCCCCACCCTCCAGCAAATGCGTGGCAAAACTATGCCGAAAAGTGTGCGGACTCACCTCTTTGTTCACCCCTGCCAAAGCAGCCAAATCCTTAATCAAACAGAAAACAGTGATGCGAGAAATCGCCTTTCCTCTCCGAGAGAGAAATATATATTCCCCCTCACCAACCTTGGCTTCGGGACGTTTGTCCGACGAAAGATAGGCATCAATAGCCTCCAGTGCGGATGGACTAATCGGTACCAATCGCTCTTTTCTCCCTTTGCCCCACACTTGAATAAACTCCTCTTCCGGATGCACATCGCGCATTCTCAAATGGCACAATTCACTCACACGCAAGCCACAGCTATACAAAACTTCGATAATGGCTCTATTGCGCAACCCCTCTTCCTTGCTCATGTCAATGCAGGATAGCATACGATCGATCTCCTCAATGGACAGAACCGTAGGAAGATGCAAACCGATTTTGGGCGACTCCAACAGTTCACTCGGGTCTACCTCCACATACTCCTCAAGAAGCAGGAAGCGATATAGACTCTTAACCCCCGAAATAATCCGTGCGATGGAACGGGGCGAAATGCCCAAATCATACAATTGAGCCACAAAATGCTGCAAGGTATCATACGAAACCTCCTCCAACAGTACTCCGGTTGTTTCTATATAACTGAATAGTTTTTCCGCATCGCCCAAATAAGCCTGTATGCTATTTTCTGTCAAGTTTAGCTCCAAACGAAGATAGCGTTTATAGGCGTTTAATAGCTCTTTGTCTGTCATAACGAAAGATTATATTCCCAAGGTAAAGCCTTATCTTTGTAGGCAAAGATACGAGCAATATGGCAAAGCAGACAAAACGGATTGTTATTGTAGATGGACCCAATCTGAACAAAGTGGGCACACGTGAACCACATATATATGGTACCGTTTCTATCGCGGAATGGGTGGAACAAATCAAAAAAAACTTTCCCGATGTTGCCATTGAATACCGGCAAAGCAACCACGAAGGTGTGCTTATCGATTGGCTACAACAACTCGATGCCGAACTCGTCGATGGCATTGTACTCAATGCAGGGGGCTACACCCACACCTCCGTCGCTTTGGCAGACGCCATTCGCTCTATCCGAACACCTGTTATAGAAGTGCATATCAGCAATATAGCTGCTCGAGAAGAGTATCGCCGACATTCCTTTCTTGCCCCTGTTGTCAAGGGGAGTATATCGGGATTGGGATTGTATGGCTACCACTTGGCTATACTTGCTTTGTTAAACAATCAATCTACTGAAAATCATGTCCAACAAACTAACTAAAATAGTAGCGACCATCAGCGATGAGCGTTGCGACAAAGAGTTTCTCCAATCCCTTATCGAAGCAGGAGTAAATGTAGTACGTCTCAATACGGCACACATGACTCCCGAAGGTATGGACCGCGTGGTAGACAATGTACGCGCCGTAGATCCCTATGTGGGCATTCTAATGGATACGAAAGGTCCCGAAATACGAACAACAAAATGCGATGGAGCCATAGCATTCAAAATGGGAGAAACCGTTATCCTAAAAGGAGCACCTGAAGAAACGACCACTCACGAACAAATATCCCTTTCCTACAAAGAAATCATGAGCGTTCTTAAAGTAGGCATGCGCATTCTCATCGACGATGGAGATTTGGAGTTGGTCGTAACCGAAGTACATCCGACAGAAGCCGTTTGCACGGTGCAAAATGAAGCCGAACTAAAGAGTCGGAAAAGTGTCAATATCCCCGATGTTTCCATTCCTCTTCCCTCTCTGACCGAAAGAGACCGTACCTTCATAGAGTATGCCATACGTAAGGAAATTGATTTCATCGCCCACTCTTTTGTTCGTACTAAAGAGGATGTTTTGGATATACAACGCATCTTGGATGCACACAACAGTCCCATTGAAATCATCGCAAAGATTGAAAATCAGGAAGGGGTAAACAACATCGACCAAATTTTATCCGTGGCTTCGGGTATCATGATCGCTCGAGGCGACTTGGGGATTGAGATCCCCATGGAGAAAATACCGGGCATACAGCGCCACCTCATCCGAAAAGCCATCGAGCGCAAAAAGCCTGTAATTGTGGCAACACAAATGTTACACTCCATGATTAGCAGCCCTCGTCCCACTCGGGCAGAAGTTACAGACATTGCCAACGCCATATACTACCGCACCGATGCTGTGATGCTCAGCGGGGAAACAGCCTATGGGAAGTATCCTGTGGAAGCTGTAAGCACTATGAGCAAGATCATATACGAGGCAGAACAAACACGTTTGGAAGCCAACGATATAAGAGTGCCCATAGAGGGCGATGATCTGACAACTACTGCTTTCTTAGCCAAACAAGCGGTGAAAAGCGTTTCCAAACTCAATGTAAAGGCTCTTCTTGCCGATAGCTATACAGGAAGAACTGCTCGCTATTTGGCAGCATTCAGAGGAAAAGTACCCATCTATGCAGTTTGTTACAGAGAGCCCATATCAAGACAACTATCCATCTCTTACGGGGTTAAAACGAGGTACGTTCCCTTGGAAAAGGGTAAAAAACAAAACTTAGTGGAGGCTTTGGAGAAATTGGTTTCCTTGGGGTATCTGTCCATGGACGATAAGGTCGCACACATGAGTGGAAATATCGGTAAAAAAGGATCGACAAACTCTTTGGAGATAGATACGGTCCACAACTTAATGGGGCACAAATAATCAATTCACACGCATCGATTGAGAGACATGAGAAACGCATCAGAGAGTTCTCTGTCTCTCATTTTTAATCGTCTATGTCTCTACAATCCGAGTTATTAGAGCATTATTTGGAGCAACATTCCTCTCAGGAACCACCTCTACTCTCCCGGCTGAGGAGAGATGCCCACGTGCATCTTTTGCAACCGCGTATGCTTTCAGGACCTCTGCAAGGGCGATTTTTGAAACTTTTGGTCTCTTTGACTCAACCTCAAAACATCTTAGAAATAGGTACCTACACCGCCTATGCGACGCTATGCTTGGCGGAAGGTCTTCCTGACAATTCCCCGGCAGAAGTACATACCATAGAGGTCAATGATGAGATGGAAGACTTTATCCGCCATTCGTTACAATCATCTCCTCTTGCCGAGCGCATTACATTACACTTCGGAAAAGCGGAAGAGATAATCCCGCAACTACTGAAGGAAAAATGTTTCGACTTCGTGTACATTGATGCCGACAAGCGTCAATATACGCTTTATTACGATCTTCTTGTAGAACATCTTCCTTCCGGAGCTTTGGTCATTGCCGACAATACATTGTGGGACGGCAAGGTGTTACAAACCCCGTTGCCACAAGATGCGCAAACACAAGGGATCGTTTCTTTCAATGAATGCGTTGTCCGAGATAAGCGTGTGGATGTCGTTTTACTACCTCTGAGAGACGGGCTTACCCTCATTAGAAAAAAATAGACGGGACGCAAACACCTATGAAAAGTTTTGCATCGCTACAATCTGTTATAAAAAATACCACAAAATGCCTATTTTGCGGTATTGTTGGCTCTTATTTGCAGTGCTACCTTTGCAACGTAGAAATTGAGTAACCGATAGATGGTTTCCTTCCCCAAACACAACAAATGGTTGGGTGGTGCGGTTGATGATTCATGTCAACAATGGATCTTCTCTATCATCCGATGAATAGGAGCCGTATGTGGCAAGTCCTATATGGGTGTACCGAACCTCTTTCGCTGTTATGATATTTTCTTCTCTCTTTCAATTTATTTCCTTATTCGTCAAGAGCCTCCTTCGTTTAGAAAACAACGGGGGAGGTTCTATATTGAGTCAAGAATATCAAACGAAATAAGTACTTTTGAATACAGAATATAAGGAAGTGTAATATCAAAACAGCCACTCCTATGCAGCAACAAACACTCAATATGAAAGGGAGAATTTTCTCTCTTGATCCGCCCTTGGTGATGGGGATAATGAATCTCACACCCGATTCTTTCTACTCCGGGAGTCGCATACAAGAAGAGCAGGCTATGCGCCAAAGGATAGAACAGATCATCACCGAGGGGGGCACTATAATTGATATAGGAGGGTGTTCCACACGTCCCGGAAGTATACAACCGTCCCTCCGGGAAGAAATCGATCGGATCACTCCGGCTCTTCGCTTGCTGCGCAATGAATATCCCGAATTAGTCATTTCAGTAGACACGTTTCACAGTTCCATCGCTCGCATGGCGGTCGAAGAATATGGTGCCTCCGTCATCAACGACATAAGTGGAGGATATGCCGATAAGGAAATGTTCCCCACTGTGGCACAGTTGGGCGTTCCCTACGTGTTGATGCCCCTCAAGGGAGGAGTGGAATACATGCATGCACAACACAGCTATTCCCCCAATGTGGAAACCGAAGTATTGGACTACTTCATCCGACAAACAGAGCGACTATATGAATTGGGAGCCAAAGATATTATTCTCGACCCCGGCTTTGGATTTTCCAAAACGAAGGAGGATAATTTTCGTCTGTTTGCCCGTGGAATGCGAGCCTTAGCCCCATTGCAACGCCCTATCCTCGTGGGCATATCCAGAAAGAGAATGGTATGGCAGACACTGAACACCACTCCCGAGGAAGCCCTGAATGGAACGACCATACTGCACACGGCTGTTCTTCTGCAAGGAGGAGTAAGCATCTTACGAGTGCACGACGTTAAAGCTGCAGTCGAAGCCATACGCTTAACCCAACAAATAGCCTCATATAGTAATTAGCCTAACCTCGATTTTTGGATTATGTTTACCCTGTGGATGCCATTTTCGTTTAAGGATGTAATTGACATAGTACTGGTTGCTGTTTTCTTATTCTACACCTACCAGGTACTAAAAAGTTCAGGTTCCAAAGCCATTTTCTTGGGGATATTCACATTCCTCATCCTATGGGTGTTGGTTTCTCAGCTCCTTGAGATGAAATTAATGGGCGCTATATTGGACAAATTTGTAAGCGTTGGTACTCTGCTCATTATCATCATTTTCCAGGATGAGATCAGAAAGTTTCTCGTTGGTTTGGGATCAACTCGAAAATGGAAATTCGTTCGCCGCTGGTTTTCCAAAGAAACACGCAAGGGAGCTGTGGAAGAGCGCAAATATATTGCCCCGGTCATTTTGGCAACGCTCAATCTATCAAAGAAAAAAACGGGTGCAATCATTGTCATCAGTCAATCCATGGACCTATCCAACTATATCCATACGGGGGAAATGTTTCGATCCGAAGTCAATGCTCGCCTCATCGAAAATATATTCTTCAAAAACAGCCCGCTACACGACGGAGCCATGATCATAATGGGCGGACAAATCTGTGCTGCCGGGTGCATTTTGCCCGTTTCTTCATCGGAAGAACTCAATAAAGACTTAGGACTACGGCATAGATCAGCTTTGGGTATATCGCAAGAAACAGATGCCAAAGTAGTTATCGTGAGCGAGGAAAGAGGCTCAATCTCCTATGCCTATCGAGGAGAAATTCACGAAAACATTTCGATTGATGAACTGCGTAAGGCTTTGGAAGAATAACCGCTTCTCTTGCTCCTTCAGAAACAAAAATGAAGAAGCAGTCGGAGCTTTTTGCTCGTAAAGAAAACTTTCTCATACTCTTCTCCTTCCCGCCTTCTACACCAAAGCAAGTAACCCCCTAATCAACAAAACAATCCCGAACAACTGCAAAAACAATGACCACAAAGGGCAAAAATGCCGTAAAAGACCTGACAAAAGGAAACATCAGTAAGCAGATCATTGCGTTAGCGACTCCTATAATAGGTACTTCGTTTGTGCAAGTAGCCTATTCTTTTACGGACATGGCTTGGATTGGACGTTTGGGGAGTAGAGAAATTGCTGCCGTAGGAGTTGTTGCCGTATTGGTTTGGCTGACAAACTCCATCGGAGCCATAGTCAAAGTGGGCTCGGAAGTTTGCGTTGCGCAAGGGCTGGGGGCAAAAGACTTACCGCAAGCCCAAAGGTATGCCCAACACAACACTACTCTGGCGATATACCTCTCTCTGTCCATCCTTGTCTTAAGTCAGCTTTTCGCCCCTCAGTTTGTGGCACTGTACAGTCTCGACAGAGAGATTGAAACGATGGCAGTAAATTACTTGCGCATAGTGTCATTGGGCTTTCCTGCTTTCTTTTTATCCCTCTGTTTTTGGGGTGTATATACCGCAGCGGGACGTAGTCAAACACCTTTTGTCATTAGCAGTTTAGGGTTGATTACCAACATTGTATTGGATCCCATTTTCATATTTGTCCTCGACTTGGGGGTAGATGGAGCGGCATGGGCTACTGTTATCTCCGAGACGTTGGTATGCTTTATTTTTTACTACCGACTTCATCGAACGGAAAAACTATTGGGTGATTGGCGACTAATAGGTAAACTTCACTACAAAGAGAGTAAAAACATCCTTCTTTTAGGGCTTCCCATTGCCCTTTTGAACTCACTCTTTGCCCTAATCACCCTTACAATGGGATCTATAGCCTCAAGGGCAGGTGGACATATAGGCGTAGCGACTATCAATACGGGAGGGCAATTGGAGGCTATAACGTGGAATACTTCGCAAGGTTTTGGCACCGCCCTTGCCGCTTTTGTTGCTCAAAACTATGCTGCCCGACAGTATAAACGGATATTCAAAGCCTTCAGAGTCTGCATCACATTCACCTCCTTTTTTGGAGTTATTGCCACCATATTATACTACTGTTGGGGCGAAGAGTTTTTTGCTCTCATTGTACCCGACCCCAAGGCATACATAGAAGGTGGCAATTATCTGCGTATAGCAGCATATTCCCAGCTATTCATGATGGCTGAAATTACCATACAAGGACTTTTCTATGGCACCGGGAAGAGCATTATTCCAGCCTCCATCAGCATAGTTGGAAACTTGCTACGCATCCCGCTAACCTTTCTCTTTCTCTCCTGGGGATGGGGCTTGAGTGCCGTTTGGTGGGCCATTTCTCTGTCATCCATACTGAAAGGCATCTTCGCCATAGCCACGCTCCCCTACATTCGTGGTAAAATAAGATCTCTATCTATTGCCCTACCTCACTAAATCATGCAATATAAGGAATATCGTTTTTTTCTTAACGAAATAACAGAAGTAACGGCAGACATATATTTTCCTCTGCTTTGTGAAGAACTCGCACAACAAGGGTTTGATAGCTTTGAAGAGTTGCCCGATGGATTGCTCCTCGCCTATCTTCCGGAGCGCTCTTTCGGTGTAATGGACGAAAAAGGGCTTTTTACGCTCTCCTTTCTTGACCTTTCGTTTGCCTACGAATCTTCTCTATGCGCTCAGGAGAATTGGAATAAAAAATGGGAAGAAGAAGGCTTCACCCCCATGGAGATTGACAATAAAGTTCTTATTCGTGCCCCTTATCATACTCATTCCGTATCGACCGTCGAACAAGAAATTATAATAGAACCGGCTTGCGCTTTTGGTACAGGCTCACACTGCACTACCCGACTGATGATACGCCTCCTTTTGGAACGGCAATTACAGTACAAGAATGTTTTGGACGTGGGGTGTGGTACCGGAGTGTTAGGGATAACCTCTCTATTGCAGGGGGCAAAGGAAGTTTATTTCATCGACATCGACAGTCAAGCCACTCAAAATACGGAACATAATCTTACACTCAACGCCATTCCTCCATTGGCAAAAAGCCATATATACACCGGTATTTTGGAAGATTTCGATCTTCCAAAAAAGCATTTCGATCTGATTTGTGCCAATATACACCGTAACATTATTCTCCATGATGCTTCTCGCTATCATTCCTTGCTCCATGACACCGGTAACCTTTTGATAAGTGGATTTTTAGAGGAAGATGTGCCAGTGATCAAAGAGAAGCTCGCAGTTTTGGGGTTCACCACAAACAAAATACTTTCTGAAGAGGGCTGGTGTGCCATTTCCCTCTCCATTGCGCAGAAATAAAAAATCACTATTTTTGGGACGAGGAGTAGTTTGTAACTCCCCTAAATTAAACAATCTGTCTGCCCGAGCAGTCTAAAAGAGAAAGTATGTAGGAAGAAATATAACCAACACAATTAAAATAAATACAGCTATGAAATGGAACAAACTAATCATCTTATTGGGGCTTCTGGTCCTTGGTACCCCTGCTGTTTACGCCCAATACGAAGACTTTGACGACGCCATTTACATCTCGCCCGAACAAGCTGCAAAAGCGCGTACACAAGCAATCGAAGAGGAGCGTTTGGCAAGAGAGAGGTATAGACAACAGCTCGAAAGAGAACAGAGCGCATACGCTCTCAATGAGTATTACGATGAAGAGTATTCACCGAATGATTCGGAAATCGATGCTTACAACCGTCGTGGAAAAGGTAAGCAAGAGACCTACGCCCATCGCAAGAAAGAGGGTAATGCTGAGACGCAGAATTACACTGCAAAAAAGAAAAAATACCGTAAATATCGAGGTATTTACTCCGATCGTATTGCTCGATTTCACGACCCCTCCACGATTGTCATTCAGGGGGGGGACTGCGTGGAAATATATTTAGACAACGAGTATTACGGCAGTTATTATGATAATGGTTACTATTATGGAGGCGACTCCGATATCAACATCTACATCATAAACAATCCTTACTACGGAAATTATGCCTGGAATAGTTACTATCCTTGGTATAGTTCTCGATGGGATTACCTGCACCCGTGGTACTATGGAGGGTACTACCCCCATCGTTATCACCATTATTATTCTTGGCACAATAGAGGTTGGCATTGGGGATGGAGCTTCTTTGGTTACTCTCCTTCGCACTTCGATGCTTGGCATGATGGCTATCATGCCGGGTATTGGGATGGGTATTATGGCTACGGCGGCTACTTTGGCAGAAGCCATTATGACCCCTATGCCGGCGTTTACACTTATAGGGAGAATAAATACACCAACGGAAGACGAAACAACGACTCTTTCGGAGCCCAATATAACGAGTCACGTAACCGAAACAATCGTAATTCGTCCGTCTCCACCGTTACAAGGGAGCGCAACGACTTAAGTATTTCAGGAAGAAACTCGATTTCAACCTACGACAGGGGAACTTACTGGAGTGATAATAGTAATCGTTCTACGGATAATGACCGCAACTTCGACCGACGTGATTATCGGGGAAACAACTCTGTTTACAACAGAAGTAATCGAGGAAATTATTCCGAGGGGAGAGGTATTTCTCGTCAAGTGGAGAGAAGTTCTGACTCTCGTAATCGCAATACGGAAAGCTATAATCGAGGCAGCTACGAAAGCAATCGTAACTATTACGACAGAGGCACCCAGCAACAACGCTACAACTCTTCTTCTACTCCCGTCCAACGGAACGATAACAACCATAGTACTTACAACAGGAGAAACTACGAAAGCAGCTCCAACAATCGCTCATCAAGCAGTTCGTACAACCGCAGTAGCAGCAGTTCTTTTGAGCGGAGCAGTAGCAGTTCGACACCTTCGCGCAGTTCTTTTGAACGAAGTGGTAGCAGCAACTCTTCTTCCGGCAGTAACCCCGGAGGAGGTCGAAGAGGACGCTGATACAGCTTTAATGCAACCTCTACTTAAACTGAAGAATAGAAACAAAATTCACACCAATAAGACTCATGAAAAAGTATATTGCATTATTTTTCTCAGCCTTGACCTGCCTTACCATTCAGCAGGTTAAGGCGCAAAGCGAAACAGATGCTTACCGCCTAAGTCAAACCGATCCTTTGAATGGATCTGCACGTTTCCAAGCCTTGGGAGGGGCTTTCGCAGCTTTGGGTGGAGACCCCTCTTCTGTAACTCAAAATCCTGCGGGGATAGGTGTTTTTCGCCACTCGGAGTTATCTATCGCTTTCGGCAGCATAGCCCAATCATCTCAAGCCAATTGGTATAAAAACGAAAGTGCTACGAAAACGAGTAACTTTTGGTCTCCTCAATTTGCCGTAGTGGGGTCGTTTTTCGATCGTCTCTCCGGAAATGGCTTCACCTTTGGCTTCAACCGCCAAAATTTAGCCCGATATAACCGCAATTTCAAGATCTCGAGCGGAACTCCCACCGATTTCTCCATTGCAGATTATTCGGCTCTGATCACTCCGGACAATACTCCGGTGAAAGATTTGAATCCGACCAACAGCTACAATCCTTACCGAGAGAGCTCTCTTTCTTGGCTTTCGATATTGGCATATGAGGCAGGTTGGATACAACCCGACAATAACGGGGTGTACACCACAGGCTTTTACTACCCCGACAAAACCGGACGATATGTGCCCTACGGTCCCTACGAATCGCACATGGAATGGCGTGAAAGAGGTAGTGTGGATGCCTACGACTTCACTTTTGGCTTCAACAATAAGGATCGCTATTACTTTGGTTTTTCCTTGCGTTATACCGATATTGACTACGTTCTAAAGTCTTCTTATGCAGAAGATTTCAAGGACAATGACTATCTCGTTCTTGGAAATGAACTTTGGACTCGCGGTGGAGGTTTTTCATTCAGTTTGGGAACTATTATCCGTCCGATTGGCGGGCTGCGCATCGGTTTGGCATACTTCTCTCCCACATGGATGGTATTACAAGATGGGTTTTATGCTTCTGCCACCTCTCGTTATTCACACGCCATGGATGACAAAGGCAATTTCTTGCCCCAAGACCAATGGGTTCTCAAGGGAAATACACCTCAAGATGCGACTTTCTCTTACCGACTTTCGTCTCCCAGTCGCTTTGTTGTCGGACTCGGCTACACCTTCGGCAATAAAGGTTTGATCAGTATGGACTATGAACTAACCCCATACAATGCAATGAAATTAAGAAGTAGACAAGGAGTGTCTTACTTCTCAGGGGACAACGAAGCGATAAGCAAACACTATACTTTAGCACAAACATTGCGCTTCGGTGCGGAATACAAACCGTTCTCTCGCTTGAGTTTGAGATTGGGTAGTGTTATCACCACAACGCCCATGGCAAAGGGCAATGGACTAACCTCCTTTGAAACGAATACAACACCTATTTTCACGGCAGGGACATTGCCCCACTATATAATTCCAACAGGGAGTCTTACTCTTTCCGGAGGGATTGGCTACAAACTCTCTTCCTCTGTCTACATCGATTTGGCATTCTCCAATACGAAAACCATCAACCATGTTTATAGCTTTTCCACTCTGACAGATCCCAGAGGAAACCCTATCGGCGATTTCTCTTCTCCCCAAAGCATCCGTTTGAGTGAGAATACACTGCGCACGACAGTTTCTTTGGGCTATAAATTCTAATCGGAGAGCAAGAGGTGACTGAGCCTCTTTCAAATGAGACCGACTACCGGCAAGAAGATCTCTTGTCGGTAGTTTTTTTATCACTCCATCATCTCCTGTTCCCAACGTGTGCGATGAAGCAAAAAAACGGATCGTATTCCATCCTCCAATTTGAATGCATTCAAATGCAAAAATGAATGCATATAAAATCGAATTTGTATGCATACAAAATCAAAATTGAATGCATACAAACACGATCTCTTTTCCCGACTCTTTTTTCGCCTTTTCGTCCATCCTCAAAGCAGCTTTCAAAGAAGACGATGGAAAAGCTCCTCAATGATGCTTGTCAATGCCATTCCGAGAGGGTGTCACAGAGAAAGAGTTTGCTTTTTTATGTATCTTTGCAACCACATTATCTTATAGAGTACAAGAAACTTCAGTACAGCGACGAATGGATAACGAAACAGTTTACAACCCCACCCTGATAGAGAGAAAATGGTATCAATACTGGTTAGATAATAATCACTTTTCCTCCACACCCGATGAGCGTCCGCCCTACACGATTGTAATCCCTCCTCCCAACGTAACGGGAGTATTGCATATGGGGCATATGCTCAACAATACAATTCAAGACATTCTTGTACGTCGTGCACGATTGCTCGGCTACAATGCGTGTTGGGTACCTGGGACTGACCATGCCTCTATCGCCACCGAAGCCAAAGTTGTGGCTCGATTGGCAGAGCAAGGTATTGCCAAACAGTCGCTGACTCGTGAGGAGTTTTTGGAGCATGCATGGCAATGGACAAAGGAGCATGGAGGCATTATTTTGGAGCAACTCAAGCGCTTGGGAGCCTCTTGCGATTGGAAAAGAACTGCCTTTACCTTGGATGAAGAACGCTCTAAAGAGGTGATAAAAGTTTTCTGTGAACTGTTCGACAGTGGGCTTATCTACCGAGGTGTGCGCATTGTCAATTGGGATCCCAAAGCTCAAACAGCCCTCTCCGATGAAGAAGTTATCCATCAAGAGGCGCAGAGCCAATTATTCTATTTGAGATACAACATTGAAGGGAGCGATCAATTTTTGACCATTGCCACCACTCGTCCCGAGACGATCATGGGTGATACAGCCGTATGCGTACACCCCGAAGACGATAGATACAAACCATTTATCGGCAAAAAAGCGATTATCCCTCTCGTTGGGCGAGCAGTTCCCATTATAGCCGATACCTACATAGACAGAGAGTTTGGGACAGGATGCCTCAAAGTTACGCCTGCACATGATGTAAACGACTATTTGTTAGGGCAAACGCACCAACTGGAAACCATTGATATTCTAAATGACGATGGGACGCTGAACGAGTTCGGAGGGGCTTACGTAGGCATGGATCGCTTCGAGGTACGTAAGAAAATCGCAGAAGACCTAAAAGCTACCGGACTACTCATAAAAACGGAAGACTATGTCAATAAGGTGGGATACAGCGAGCGCACCCATGTACCCATAGAGCCTAAGCTCTCCATGCAGTGGTTCCTCAAAATGGAAGAGATTGCACGCCCTGCCCTGGAGGCTGTGGAAAAGGATGAAGTATGCCTTATCCCCTCCAAATTTAAGAATACGTACAGACATTGGATGGAGAACGTCAAAGATTGGTGCATCAGTCGCCAGCTTTGGTGGGGGCATAGAATACCTGCCTATTACCTACCCGATGGCTCCTATGTGGTGGCACCTTCTTTGGATGAAGCCTTGGAAAAAGCACGCCTTACAAGTGGCAACAGCCAGCTGCAAGCGACAGATCTCCGAGCCGAGGAGGATTGCTTAGACACTTGGTTCTCTTCTTGGCTTTGGCCAATGAGTGTGTTTGGCGATATTACCGCATCGGACAACCAAGATTTGAACTATTACTACCCCACCAACGCCCTCGTTACAGGTCCCGATATTCTCTTCTTTTGGGTGGCTCGTATGATTATAGCAGGCTATCGCTATCGGGGAAAACGTCCTTTCAAAGATGTTTATCTCACCGGTATCGTGCGTGATGCTTTGGGGCGAAAGATGTCCAAAACGTTGGGTAACTCTCCCAACCCTCTGGATCTAATCGACAATTACGGAGCCGATGGCGTGCGTGTGGGGCTTATGATGGCGACCTCCGCCGGTAACGACTTGCTCTACGAAGAGAGTCTCTTGGAGCAAGGGCGCAACTTTTGTAACAAGATATGGAACTCCTTCCGCCTAATCAAGAGCTGGCAGGTAAATAGCGAGCTAAGTATGCCTCAGGAGAACAGTGTGGCAATTGAGTGGTTGGCACACCGCCTGAGCGAAGCTGTTGCCGAGGTAGATGACCTCATGGACAAATATCGTATCAGCGAAGCCATGACCGTTGCCTACAAATTGTTCCGAGATGATTTCTCCGCCTTCTACTTAGAAGCCATCAAACCGGCATTTGGGCAACCCATTGACGCCGTTACAATAGAGAAAACCATCTCTTTCTTTGAAGATTTGTTACGCATATTGCACCCATTCATGCCTTTCATCACCGAAGAACTATGGCACCAACTCAGAGAACGTGAGGCGGGCAGCAGTATAATGTACTCTTCCTATCCTCAAAAAAAGGAGTTAGACTCCTCTCTTTTACAAGATGTAGCCATTGCTCGTGAGGTTATTACGCAGATACGTAACATCCGCACCATGCACAATATCCCCCGTCAGGAACTGCTAAAAATCTATGTGGAAGAAGAAAACCACAACCTTGCCGATACGCTCATCCTCAAACTGAGCAGAGCAGAAGTGGTTCGTGGGGCAACAGCCCCGGAGGGTGTCTCTTGTGCCTCGTTTATAGTGGGTACTGTTTCCTATGCCGTGCCCATTGAAGACTTTATTGACAAAGATGCCGTACGACAAAAATTGGAAGCCGATCTTAAGCATCAGGAAGGCTTTTTGATGGGTGTACGCAAAAAGCTCTCCAATGAGAAGTTTGTCAATAATGCACCTGAAGAGGTTGTTGCCGTAGAGCGCAAGAAAGAGGCCGACGCTCTTTCTCGCATAGAAAGTATCAAAAAGCAGCTCAGTACACTTTAACCCCGAACGAAACGTTTATGGACAACGATAAGATCAAGCACTTGGTGCGCAAGTTTTTTATCCAAGTAATCGACACTTGTTCCAAACAAGCCAAGACATACTATGATTTCATGGTATCAATCAACTTTGCAGAGGGCAAAATCGTTGTCTCCGACGACGACGATACAATCCTTGGCGAAGAGATCATATTCGGGTTCATTCGGGATGAAAGAAAAGGTATTGCCTCTGAGGAGGTAATACCCTTGCTACGCAGTCAGTTACATCTTCTTTATACGGACGGCGTTTTCAATGAAAACTTCATCGGAGAGCCCTTCTCCATAACCTACATAACGGACGAAGAACCCGTGGAGTT
This sequence comes from Porphyromonas sp., assembly GCA_041848345.1. Classification (GTDB taxonomy): domain Bacteria; phylum Bacteroidota; class Bacteroidia; order Bacteroidales; family Porphyromonadaceae; genus Porphyromonas. The sequence goes on along the minus strand of JBGZIN010000024.1, from coordinate 1,871 downwards.
GCTTTTCATCTATGAAGATCAGCTCCTCTTGGAACGTCCTCTTCTTGAGAATGTTGGTGAAGAGTTGGACACTTTCTTTCGCGATTTGTTTTCAGAATAAAACTTTAATTACTACCTTTGCACCTCGGAAAGGGGATGGACATGCTCTTTGGGGCGTGGAAATCTCAAGAAAAGGTTTGCCGAAATAGCTCAGTTGGTAGAGCAACTCATTCGTAATGAGTAGGTCGCCGGTTCGAGTCCGGCTCTCGGCTCTGCGTGTGCATCGCACACCAAGAAATTCTTCAAGTTCGTTTTATATCCAAACCAAGAGGGTGTTTTCAATATCCTCTTGGTTTCTTTCTTTTTCCCTCTTCGTTCGCAGACGGTTCGGGGTGGATGTGAGCAACTAAAGAGTGGTTTTATAGCTCTTCTTAAAAAGTTTGGGTGTCAAGACAAAGAGTTTGCCCGATAAGAAATCGACCTCGATACCGTAAGGAAGACGCTCATAGAGGGCGTGCGCCCACTCTTTCAGTCTGCTATTCCGTGTGATGGAGAGCAATAGAAGTGTCGGCTCTTCCAACAAGGTATTGAGAGAGGGCAAGTCGGCATCGTTGTCTATGGCAATAAAGCGAAAACGATCCTCCTCGGTATAGGGTCCGTAGATATGTCGGGCGACTTCGCTCGGAGGGGTTACAAGAGACAATTCCACCGCCTTTTCAAAAAGAGGATGTGCACCGGCATAAGTAATTTGGGAGATGGGATAATGTGCCAAAAGACGGTATAGAAAGAGAGCTTCGCGTATTACTTGTTGCGACGATCGTGCATCCTCTGCCACCTTGAGCAGATCTTCATAGGCAGTGTAGTGCGCACGCTCTTCGACCACACGGGTCAAAAGGTGATAGGCAAAGGGAGAGTGTACCCCATGCCCTCCTCTACGAAATAGTTTTCTAAAGGTTCTTCTTGCTCTCCTTGCGACGTTCATCCATCAACTTTTTCTTTCGTTCCAGCTTTTCTTTGTAGAGAAGGTACTGCTTTCTGTTCTCCTCCAATTCATCGGGGGGTATGGTTCTAAAACGAGCTACGTGCAACGTAACCGCTATCCCCACCACAAGCAACAATCCGCGCAACCACCAAAAGGGGACAATAAAAGCGGAGGCACACAACGAGCACCACAGCAGCAAAAAGATTTTCTTTTTAACCCCTCGGGGGATAGCGCGACTTTCAGAGAAGGAATACAGCTTAAAGCCAAACAACGGATGAGTCAATAGCCAATAATAAACTCGGGCGGAAGAGCGAGCAAAGCAGTATGCCGCAAGCAGCATGAAAGGCGTTGTAGGCAAAATGGGTAAAAACAGCCCCAGTCCTCCTAAAACAAAAGCCAAACTGCCTATTACAAAGCAGATACTCCTACGTAGAGCTAACTTTGAACGCATCTGTATTATCGTCTCTTCTTGAGAAAGTCTGCGCAAATGTACGCCAAAAATCCAAGGATAAGAATAGCGTTGGAAAGATTGCCCACCTCCGAATCCCCTTTCCTTTAGAGCGTATCAATGGGGTGAAAGAACATCTCAGACCTCACCCCAAAAGGAGAGAAAGGAAGAGCATACGCAAGACTAAGAGAAGGGCAACTTTCGGGCGAAGAAGCCCCAAAAGGCAAAAAGAGAAGCAGCGCACACACTGCAAGATTTACCCCGAGCAAGCGCAATAGTACGCCCCCAAAGGCAAAAAGAGAGGCGGCGCACACACTCCAAGATTTACCCCGAGCAAGCGCAATAGTACGCCCCCAAAGGCAAGAAGAGAAGCAGCGCACACACTCCAAGATTTACCCCGAGCAAGCGCAATAGTACGCCCCCAAAGGCAAGAAGAGAAGCAGCACACACACCGCAAGATTT
>JBGZIN010000023.1:0-10020 GCA_041848345.1 Porphyromonas sp. | reverse complement strand
CATCTTTTCATTGACACTTTGGAGGTCATCATCTGTATCAAATATTATGTTACCACTATTTATGTATGTAATTATATTCTGATACCCTACCCCATTTATGGCTACTTTTAGCTCTTTCATCGAAATTTTATTTTTCCCTCCGACGTTTATTCCTCTGAGCAACAGCACATATCTTATTTTCTTTTTCTCCATAAAACCCACTCCAAAAGCAATGTTTGCTAACTAAAGAGGCTGAGCCGAAACAGTAAGTTCCGACACAGCCTCAACACTATAAACCATCGTTAGTAGCCACCTCTCCCGGAAAATAAATTTCCCATCGGAGAGAGATTGGGACTACTCCTTTAGTCTCTACATTTGGCTTTGATAAACTCTCTATTCAGGCGAGCAATATGAGTGATGGAAACATTCTTCGGGCACTCCATCTCACAAGCTCTCGTGTTCGTACAGTTACCAAAACCGAGTTCATCCATCTTGGCAAGCATTGCTTTGGCACGTCTTGCCGCTTCGGGCTTTCCTTGCGGAAGAAGCGTTAGCTGACTCACCTTGGCACTAAGGAAAAGCATTGCCGAACCATTCTTACAAGCCGCAGCACAAGCTCCGCAACCAATACAAGAAGCTGCATCCATGGCTTCATCTGCTTTCTCTTTGGGGATGGGGATAGCATTTGCATCAATCACGCCGCCGGTATTGACAGATACGTAACCACCGGCTTGAATAATCTTATCGTAGGCAGAGCGATCCACCATCAAATCTCGGATAATGGGAAAACCTGCCGAACGCCAAGGCTCCACCGTAATAGTGTCTCCATCATCGAAACGACGCATATGCAATTGACATGTTGTAATGCTATCGTCCGGTCCATGAGGATGACCATTTATATAGAGTGAACACATCCCACAAATCCCCTCACGACAATCGTGATCATAGGCAACCGGTTCCTTTCCCTCCGCAATCAATTGCTCATTCAGGATGTCCATCATTTCAAGAAAAGATGCACTCTGCGACACCTCTTTGAGCGAATAAGTCTCAAAGCGACCTTTTTCTTTCGGACCCTTTTGACGCCATACACGTAGGGTTATATTTATATTCTTGTCCATGATAATTCCTCTCAAGCAATGTTAGTTCTTATAATTACGCGTAGCACGCTCGGTAAATTCATACTCTAATGGCTCTTTGTACATGACAGGAGCTTGGTCTATACCTTGGTATTCCCAGCATGAAACATAGGCAAATTGGTCGTCATGGCGAAGAGCTTCTCCCTCCTCGGTTTGGTGCTCCAAACGGAAATGTCCCCCACAACTCTCTTCACGGTTCAAAGCATCACGTGCCATGAGTTCACCAATCTCAATGAAATCTGCCAAACGCAAAGCCTTCTCCAACTCAAGATTGAGTTCTCCCGGATTTCCCGGAATGAATACCTCGCTCCAAAAAGTCTTTTTCAGTTTTGCAAGCAAGTCAATCCCTTTTTCCAAATTGGCTTTATCGCGTCCCATGCCGACATATTCCCACATAATATTGCCCAACTCCTTATGCAAGCTGTCCACAGAACGCTTGCCCTTACAGCTCATCAAGCGGTTTATTCTCTCTTGAAGCTGTTTTTCTGCTTCGGCAAACTCGGGTAAATCCGTGCTAAAGCGAGGCACTCGGATTTGGTCTGCCAAATAATTCTGAAGTGTATAAGGCAATATGAAATAGCCATCAGCCAAACCTTGCATCAAAGCAGAAGCTCCCAATCGATTGGCTCCATGGTCGGAAAAGTTCGCCTCTCCGATGGCAAACAACCCGGGTATGGTAGTCATTAGCTCGTAATCTACCCACAAACCACCCATCGTATAGTGGATGGCAGGATAAATCATCATAGGAGTTTCGTAAGGATTATCGTTGGTTATTTTTTCATACATCTGGAAGAGATTGCCATACTTTTGCTCTACAACCTTCTTCCCCATACGACGAATGGCATCGTCAAAATCCAAGAAAACAGCCAACCCTGTGTTATTCACTCCAAATCCTGCATCGCAACGCTCTTTTGCAGCACGGCTCGCCACATCACGAGGAACGAGGTTTCCAAACGCCGGATAACGACGCTCCAAGTAGTAATCTCTGTCTTCCTCGGGGATCTGATGTCCCTTGAGAGTACCTGCTTGCAGCTTTCGGGCATCTTCTATCTTCTTAGGCACCCAAATACGTCCATCGTTACGAAGCGACTCACTCATCAATGTTAATTTCGATTGATAATCACCATGTTTGGGGATACAAGTAGGATGGATTTGTGCCATACAAGGATTGGCAAAATAAGCACCCTTCTTATAACATTGCCACGCAGCCGAACCATTCGAAGCCATTGCATTGGTAGACAAGAAATAGGCATTACCATAACCTCCGGTTGCAATTACCACTGCATGAGCCGCAAAACGCTTGATTTCACCCGTGGTAAGATCGCGAGCAATAATTCCTCGGGCACGTCCGTCAATAATAACCACATCGAGCATCTCATGGCGTGTATAGAGCTTTACACTGCCCTTACCCACTTGACGGCTAAGCGCCGAATAGGCACCCAACAAGAGCTGTTGTCCCGTTTGACCGCGAGCATAGAACGTACGAGATACTTGTGCACCTCCGAAAGAACGGTTGTCCAACAAGCCACCATAATCGCGAGCAAAAGGTACACCTTGTGCCACACATTGGTCAATAATCGCATTGCTCACTTCAGCCAAACGATACACATTTGCCTCACGAGCACGATAATCACCTCCCTTTATTGTATCATAGAACAAACGGAATACGGAGTCTCCGTCGTTTTGATAGTTTTTCGCTGCATTGATCCCTCCTTGTGCGGCAATAGAGTGTGCCCGACGAGGAGAATCTTGAATACAGAAATTGAGGACGTTGAAGCCCATCTCTCCCAAAGAAGCCGCTGCAGAAGCTCCGGCAAGCCCCGTTCCCACGACCACAACATCAAGACGACGCTTGTTCGCCGGGTTTACTAATTTTTGGTGATCCTTATATGAGGTCCATTTCTCAGCCAATGGTCCCTGAGGTATCTTAGCATCTAATATAGACATAGCTTACTACAATTTATACGTTGAGATGAGGAAAAAATCCAAGGCTCGCAAGGTAGTAAACCACAACTACCACTGCAAAGCCCAACATAATCACTGTGGAGAAAACAGTTGAAATCGTACGAATACGGTTTTGCCACTTGAGGTTATTCATCCCCAATGTCTGCAAAGCACTCCAAAAACCATGGTTAATATGCAACCAAAGTGCCACAAACCAAACAAGGTAAAGAGCAACATAAATCGGGTTTTTGAATGTATAAGCGATAAGCCCGGCACCATCTGTAGGTCCATCCACTCCCTCTATACCTAAATCATGTATATGCATCAGCTCTGCCAACTGCATCTTTGCCCAAAAATGAAATAGGTGAAGAGCAATACCCAAAACAACAATGAAACCCAATAAAAGCATGTTTTGAGAAGCCCATTTCACACCCTTGGGACGAGCAACAACTCCATAGCGGCTCTCTCCACGAGCCTTACGATTTTGGACAGTCAGCCAAAATGCATAGGCAATGTGTACCAAAGTAAGCACGCCAAGCCCCATGGAGGCTGCTAAGGCATACCAATTAGCCCCGAGGAATGCACAGATTGCATTATATCCTTCAGGGCTGAAAATTGCCGCCAAGTTCATGGACATATGAAAAGTCAAGAAGAGGATCAAGGCAAGTCCCGTGACGCTCATCACTACTTTTCGACCTACGGACGAATTACATAACCACATAAGCGATTCTTTTTGTTTATACTTATTCTTACTCTTTAATAGCTTCTCAAAAAAATGCATCTCCGACCCACATAGCATCCCCTCCGAAAAGGAAAGGACTCCATCGCAAAATGAGGGAAGCGCAATAGAAGAAAATCTAAAACTCTATAGCTCTCTAAAATAAAAACAAACTTCTTATTTATCTGCGTCACAAAGATAGACAAAATACCTTATTGTAGGTAATGCAAACAGACAAAATAGGTGTTGAAATGGCAAATCAATCTACTAAAAACAGTTCTTGTTGCTCTAAAACAGCTCCTCGACATCCTCTTCTTCTTCAAATTCGAAGAATGTATCATCTAAAAGAAAATAAGCATTGTTCATATCTTGCCATTCATCCAAAGAGCGACGATCCTTTTTCGTAGGGCGCCCTTCGCCTTTGGCTCTATCGACAAAACCGGCTATTCGCTTCAATTCCAACACATCGTACTCTTCTTGGGGAGTAATATTTTGCAAGTAGTCCGGCACAAGTTTTGCCCCCATTCTGTTTTTTGCCGTCTGTAATACACGAAAAGAATAAGTTATGGGAGCTTTACGAACGCCAATTATATCTCCGACATTTACATTGCGAGCCGGCTTTACCAGCTGCCCGTTCAACGTAACTCGTCCTTTTTTGCACGCATCAGATGCTATGGAACGACTCTTAAATATACGCACAGCCCACAGAAAACTATCTATACGAACCTCCATAATTCATGCATTTCTTTTATTTCACTCCCTATTTTTTTCATCTACATTACAGCAATAAACGCAGAAAAAGGTATTCTATCACGTTTTCTCCTCAGTGATGTATGGGATGAGATACTTTTAAGATTTCTCTTTTTTGTTGTGCCAATTCATTGCTCGATCTACTCCCATCAAACAGAAATCTCGCACTATTGCCACTGCCTCTTCCATTAGCAAAGGCATGGCAGCCTCTTCCTCGGGAGTAAATTTTCCCAACACAAAATCTACTTGCCGTCCTTTGGCAAAAGAGGCTCCCAACCCAAAGCGGAGACGGGCATATTGTATCGTATTGAGGAGAAGAGCTATGTTTTTAAGACCATTATGCCCCGCATCACTTCCCTTGGATTTTAGCCTCATTGTACCGAACTCCAAGGCTAAATCATCTACAAGAATAAGGATGTTTTCCAAAGCAATCTTCTCTTTTTGCATCCAATAACGCACGGCTTCACCACTTAAATTCATATAAGTAGAGGGTTTAAGCAGGATCAATTCCGCATTTTTTATGCGCCCCGTAGCCACAGCCCCATAACGAGACTCCACAAACGAGGCTCCAATAGACTCCGCTATTGCATTCGCCATACGAAATCCTATATTATGTCGGGTGCCATAGTACTCCACACCTATATTACCCAAGCCCACGATCAAATACTTCATTGCTTCTATTCTTTTCTTTATTCAGCCTCTATAAAAAAAGACTCCTCACCAGCCCAAGGACGGATGAGGAGCGATATTTACAAAGTAAAAACTTACTTTTTGGCCATAGCTCCACGAGCAGCACGAGTAAGCTTAACAGCACACACCACAGCATTCTTTGCATTCATGATCTGCAAACCTTCAAAGTGCAATGCGCCCACTTGTATCGTCTTGCCCAATTGAAGCTCTTCCACATTGATCGAAAGACGCTCCGGAATTTGGTCATAAGAAGCTTTAACACGCAATTTTCTCATTTCCAATACCAATTTACCCCCGGCACGTACCCCTGCGGCATGACCTTCAAGCACAACGGGTACTTCCATTTCGATAGGTTTCTCCTTTGTTACTTCGAGGAAGTCCATATGCAAAATCTCATCTGTTACGGGATGGAATTGAATGTCCTTCAGAACAGCTTTGCATTGCTGACCGGAAACAGTCAAATCAATATCAAAAATCTCCGGAGTATAAATGAGGTTACGAACGGCATCTTGCGTTACAACGATGTGGCGAGTTTCAGCACCACCATAAATAACAGCCGGAATTATACCCTCTTTACGAAGAGCTTTTGTTGCCTTCTTTCCCAAATCTGCACGACTTGCAGCTTCTAATTGAAATGTTTTCATCTTCTTTTTCTTTTGTGTTACTCAAAATTAGTATTCCTAACTTCCCATCACACGTACAGTCAGTAACGAAAGGATACCAAAAAGTCCATTCCATCGAGAAGGAAGATAAGCAGAGAAATAAAAAAGACTACCATCTCCTAAAAGAAAGTAGCCACTCAACTCAAAAGGAGTCTTATTAGAAAACACATATCCCCTCCACGATGTCTTATGTGGGCCCAATAGGATTCGAACCTATGACCCCCTGCTTGTAAGGCAGGTGCTCTAAACCAGCTGAGCTATAGGCCCCTAACATCTTATTATACATACCGAAGCGTCCCGAAAAGTGGGCCCAATAGGATTCGAACCTATGACCCCCTGCTTGTAAGGCAGGTGCTCTAAACCAGCTGAGCTATAGGCCCATTGAACGCTACAATAATCACTTTTCCTCTGAAAAGCATACTGTTTTTTGAACAACGATGCAAAGGTACTGCTTTTTTTGAAATCTGCAAGAGGTATTTCAACTTTTATTTCCCATTTCTCTTTATCAAAACAGGCGTAGTAATAGGCAATAATCGCATTATCAGAAGATTGGGCTACAAAAAAGCAAGGAACCCAACTTCGCTACCCATTAACTGACAAACAGCAAAAGAAGGATCTGGGCAGTAATGATGCGCGCAAACATGGAGAGGGGATATACCGTTGCATACACCACATTATGGCTATCGTCGCTTACCTTACCCTCAAGAAAATCAAGAGCCATCGGATTGGCCATACTGCCACAAAGCATTCCACACGTGGCTCCATACCCTCTTCCTGCAAAGCGCATGGCCAACCACCCCACCAAAAGAATCGGCAAAAGAGTAATCAGGAAACCCAAGAAGATCCAAAGCAAACCATCTCCGTTGAAAATAATCGAAAAGAAATTAGCTCCGCTCGACAAACCCAAACAAGCCAAGTATATAATGACGCCCAGCTGCCTCAAGAGCAAACTGGCACTATTGGTAATATAGGTACACAGATGAAAACGAGGTCCATACGCCCCCATGAGAATACCTATTATAATAGGACCACCTGCCAATCCCAATTTAATGGGGATTGATATACCGGGGATAAAGAGTGGAATCATCCCCACTGCGCATCCCAACAAAAGACCGAGGAAGAGACTCAGCAGATTGGGCGCATCAAGCAATTGGATTTCATTTCCCAAGCGCGTCTGCACGCTATCGATGGCAGAAGCCTCTCCCACAATAGTCAGGCGGTCTCCCAACTGCAAACGCAACGAAGGAGTGGGAAGCAGCTCTACCCCCAAACGATCTATGCGTGTGATATTTACTCCATAAAGATTACGAAGGCGCAAAGCTCCCAATTTCTCGCCATTTACATCTTTCCGAGTAATGATAATCCTCTTGGATACCAACTGATGGTCCAAAGCATTCCAGTCAATGTCTGCTCTATTCCAATCCTTGGAACACTTCAATCCGAATAAACGCTCCAAATGTACCACATCTTCGCTGTGGGAAGAAACCAAAATGCGATCTCCTTCCAAAAGACGTGTTTGCGAGGTGGGAACACTCACCGCACCGTTGTGCCAAAGACGAGTGATCACAAAACTAAAGGATTCTTGCTTTGCCAACTGCTCCAAAGTATAGCCTAAAACGGCAGGATTGCGCACCTCAAATTCCGTTATGCAAGCTGCTTGAGATGGGATATTTCCTTCCTCCGAATTGTTTTTATGCTTATCCTTTATAGTGCGCAATACAACCATTGCCAAGATCATCCCCACAACTCCCAAAGGATATGCCACGGCACAAGCCAATGCCATATTGGATTGAACATCGGAACTACTCGGATCTAATCCTGCCAAGGTGCTCTGAGCAGCAGCCAAGACAGGAGTATTGGTTACCGCACCCGACATAATCCCGATAATTTCAGGCATGGAAACACCCGAAAAGAGATAAATTCCCCAACACAAAAGCAAGGTTACTCCGACCAAAAGCAGTGAAAGAAGATTGTCTTTGACCCCTCCTTTGCGCAGCGATGGAAAGAACGAGGGCCCCACTTGCACGCCAAGTGCGTAAATAAAGAGTACCAACCCAAAATTTTGGGCAAAGGCAAGCATGGTAGGATCTACGGAAAGCCCGAAGTGCGCTGCTAAAATACCCACAAAGAAAACGAATGTTATCCCCAGGGAAATTTTACCCAACTCTATTTTGGAAAGTAGCAACCCAATAGTGCAGACAAGTGAAATGACAATGATTGTCTGTGTGGCAGAGGGGACTAAAAAAACCTCTTGAAGCCATGATATAATAGAGGACATAAGCACTAAACAATAGCCGTAATTACAAAAATCTATCTATAAGAATGGTCGCAACCCCTTTCTACAAAAGAGTTGCGACCACTAAAGTATCAATAAAATCCCATTTAGAGCAAATGGGGTGTCTTATTTTTATATGAGAGCAAAATTATTCCTCTACGGGAGCTTCTACCGATGCAGCAGCTTCCTCAGCCACTTCCACGACAGTCTCCGCCACCTCTGCTTTGGGCAGCTCGAGATCCTGATGATTTTCAGAGCGCACTTCAAAGGGAACTACCACTTGTACTTCACGGTGAAGGCGAAGCTGGCAAGTATATTCACCAACTTCCTTTACAGGACTCTTGAGATAAATCGTTTTACGATCGATGTCGAAGCCTAATTTTTGGAGCTCTTCTGCCAATTGGATAGACGTTACAGAGCCAAATATCACGCCAAACTTAGAAGTTTTCGCCAAGAGAGAAAGTCTTACGCCCTCCAATTTCGCAGCCAAATCTTCTGCCGCCTTCTTGATGGCAGCCAATTTGTGCTGACGTTGGCGAAGGTTTTCTGCAAGAACTTTCTTAGCAGACTCCGAAGCCACTACTGCCAAACCGCGAGGGATGAGATAGTTACGACCATAGCCATCGCGAACAGTTACAATATCATCCTTGAAACCAAGATTGATTACATCTTCTTTTAATATAACTTGCATAGTTCTATCTCCTCTCTTTTACTTCATCAAATCGGTTACAAAAGGCAATAATGCCAAATGACGCGCACGCTTCACAGCACATGCAATGCGACGTTGGAACTTCAAAGATGTTCCCGTAATGCGACGTGGAAGGATGCGTCCCTGCTCATTAAGGAACTTCTTAAGAAATTCGGGATCCTTGTAATCGATATACTTGATACCACTCTTCTTGAAACGACAATACTTTTTCTTCTTATTGTCTACAGACATTGGAGTCAGATAGCGAATATCGCTTCTATTCTTATTGTATGTTGCCATAAATCAATATCCTTTTTATTCGCCCTTGTTAGACTTCAAACTTCTACGCTTCTCTGCGTACTCACGAGCAAACTTATCTTGACGAATGGTCAAGAAGCGCAATACTCGCTCATCACGACGATAATTCACTTCCAAAGTCTTTATCACCTTGGGGTCTGCGTTAAACTCCACAAATTGATAAAAACCTGTCGTTTTCTTTTCAATGGGGTAAGCAAGTTTCTTCAAACCCCAGTTTTCTTCGTTTACAATATCTGCTCCTTGTTCCTTAAGCAGATCAACGAACTTCTGTACCGTTTCCTTCATCTGAAGATCAGACAAAACGGGAGTAAGGATGAAAACGGTTTCGTAACTGTTCATACAAACTGACTTTTTAATTGTTATACATTCAAAATACCAGGCAAAGGTACTACATTTATTCCGATTAACGAAACAACCGATAAACTTTTTCGTCGCTTCTGCGCCGTTTCTCGATACAAACGCTGAGCAATTCTGTTTACAAGCGATTGCGACAACAAAAATACATGATTGGGAAGAACAAAAAAAATTGTATGCATTCAATGGACAATTTGTATGCATACAAATTCTGTTTTCTATGCATACATTTTGCAGGTTGAATGCATACAAATTTATCGCCTCTTTTTTACGGTACTCTTTGTATTCCCTTTCCTAAAGTTCTTCATAGTACAAAGAGCTGAACAACAAGCTCTTTCAAAGAAAAAAAAGAACCGCAAATCCGCTTTCCCGCCATGGGAAGAAGATCTGCGGTTTTTCGTTACGAAAGTTCGCTACCCTTCGGAGGCGTTACTTATATTCGCTCCAAGGTTTTATCTGAATATCATCGGCAGAAAGACGACAGAAAGCCGTAATGAAAGCCGATG
>JBGZIN010000022.1:0-7580 GCA_041848345.1 Porphyromonas sp. | reverse complement strand
TGCTTTATGCAGGCTATTGTAAAAACTCTTTCGAGGATTACTCTACTTCACGCATATTGGTGAAGACATTTTGAACGTCTTCGTCTTCTTCGATCTTTTCGATCAATTTGTTTACCTGTTCAGCTTCTGCAGGGGTTACATCTCGATAATCTTTGGGAATGCGCACGAACTCAGCCGAAAGAATTTCCCAGCCGTTTTCTTCCAAGTAGCTTTGCAAAGCTGCATTCTGAGCAAACTCTCCATAAAGGATCAGTTCGCCTTCTTCCTCTTCGATCTCATCTTCCACACCGAAATCAATGACTTCCAAAGAGAACTCTTCCAAGTCGATCTCTTCTCGCTTGCGTAGGTGGAATACGCATTTATGGTCGAAAAGAAACTCCAAACTGCCCGTGGTGCCGAGGCTGCCGCCATGCTTGTTGAAGTAGCTGCGGATGTTTGCCACCGTGCGAGTGGTATTGTCGGTAGCCGTTTCCACAAAAATGGCAATTCCGTTGGGGCCATATCCCTCATAGTTCACCTCTTTATAGTCGGAGAAGTCCTTGTCGGTAGCTTTTTTGATGGCACGCTCAACGTTGTCCTTGGGCATATTTTCTTTTTTAGCCGTCTGTACAAGGACACGCAAACGGGGATTGGTGTCGGGATCGGAACCGCCCGCTTTTACAGCCATCGTGATCTCTTTACCCAACTTTGTGAAAACGCGAGCCATATTGCCCCAACGCTTCATCTTTCGTGCTTTGCGATATTCAAACGCTCTTCCCATAGTTTATTGGTATATATATTGTTTTATTGTTTATCGTAGCGAAGCTCCCAGTTCCTTTTCCAAAGACTGACGGATGCGCAGCATGGTTTTTTCGATCTGTTTGTCCGTGAGTGTTGCCGTCTCGTCTTGCAGATAGAAGCTCACGGCATAACTCTTCTTCCCTTGTGGTAGGTTCTTGCCTGTATATACATCGAATAGCTCCACACGGCGCAGAAGTTTACGCTCCGTTTTGTAAGCGATCTCCTCCACTGCAGAGAAAGGAATTGCCTCATCCAAAAGGAGAGCCAAATCTCTCTTCACGATGGGATATTTGTTGATCTCTCGGGCTTGCAGGGCTTGGCTTCTCCCCCTCTCCATCAGGAGTGCTCGGTCTATTTCTGCATAAAACACGGGTTCTTCGATCTCGAATTGTTTTGCAATTTCGGGTTTTATTCTCCCGAGCCACGCCAAACAAGCACCCGAAGAGTTGCCCACTCTATATTCTAAGCAGTCTGTAAACAGGTCATTGGAGAGTACTTCCGTATGAAGGCTTTGAAGATCAATGTGCATACGGCAGAAAATATTCTCCACGTCCGCTTTGAGGTGGAATACAGTCATAGCCTCTTTTTTTGTCTGCCAATTGTTTTCGGCTCTGCTGCCTGACAGCCAAAGGGCAAGCATGGCGGTTTCATTGTAAGCCGACAAATCACTCTTTTCGCCTGCTTGGGTAGGTCGTTGGGCATAGCAATTGCCCCATTCGAAGAATGCACAAATGCTCTGCTTGTTGTGAAAATTGCGACTGATGGCTTCCAATCCACCGAAGAGGAGCGTCTGACGCAGTACGCCCAAATCACGACTCAACGGATTGACCAACGCTACCAATTCATGAGGTGGATAGGTGGTCAAATCGGTATAGTAACGCTCTGCGGTGAGGGAGTTTGAGAGTATCTCATTATAGCCGGCACCTACCAATTGTTCGCTTAGAATGAGTTCGGAATGATAGTCCAAATCATTCTTGCTTCGTGTACTCAAGTTGGCATGGATATATCCCTTCAAGGGAATTTCATTGTAGCCGTAAATGCGGAGTATTTCTTCGATAACATCAATTTCTCGACGCACGTCGGTACGATAGACGGGGAGCGAGAGAAGCCATCCTTCAGATCTATTCTCAATGGGTACAATGTCCAAGTCTTCCAGGATTTTGAGTACGGTTGTATCGGGAAGTTCCGCACCGGCGACTTCGTTTAATTTGTCTCGGCGAAGAACAATCTCGGGAGTAGGCGACTTTTGACGATATACATCGACCACTTCGCCCACGGTAGCCTCGGGGACCAGCTCCAGGATCAAAGCAACAGCCCTCTGCAATGCTTGCTGCGTGGCCTCGGGGTCCAAGCCTCTTTCAAAGCGAAACGAAGAGTCCGTGTTCAAAGCGTGTGCTCGAGCCGCTTTGCGAATGAGAGTGCTGTTGAAGTTGGCACACTCAATGAAAATACGTGTTGTGTGCTCCGTTACCCCGGAGTCCAACCCTCCAAATACACCTGCCATACAGAGCGGAGTATAACGGTCGTCGCAAATCATGAGTTCCGTCCCCAGCAACTTGCGTTCCACGCCATCCAAGGTAGTAAAAGGTGTCTCTTTGGGCATTTGTGCTACACGCACTTTGCCGCCTTCAACGCGATCGGCATCGAAGAAGTGAAGTGGCTGTCCCAATTCATGGAGCACATAGTTCGATATATCCACTAAAAGATTGAGCGGACGCAGACCTATTGCCGTGAGACGTTCTTGCAACCATTGAGGACTCTCCCCGTTGGTTATGCCCTCCACGACAACTCCTTCATACCGAGGACAAGCCTCTTCGGACACTTCCACGGATATTTCCACAGGAGTAACTCCACTCCGAGATTGGATAATAGGTGCCGTCGGGCGTTCTGCGCGCACCGATCTTCCCCGTTGGTTGAGGTAAGCCGCCAAATCACGAGCCACACCGAAGTGCGAAGTGGCATCCACTCGGTTGGGGGTGATGTCCACTTCGAGCACATAGTCGCTTTTTATACCGAAGTATTCAGCCGCAGGAGTACCCGGTGCAGGGGTGTCGGATAGCACTAAAATGCCACTATTATCTTTGCCTGTGCCGATCTCCACTTCGGAGCAAATCATTCCGAAGCTCTCTTCTCCGCGCAACTTTGATTTTTTGATAACAAAAGCATCCTCACCGTTATAGAGTGTGGTGCCAATTGTTGCCACGATCACGTATTGTCCGACAGCCACATTAGGGGCACCGCACACGATCTTCAGCGGTTCTCCCCGACCGACATTGACGGTAGTACAATGTAGATGATCGGAGTTGGGATGCTCTTCGCAAGTGAGCACCTGCCCTACAACAAGACCTTCCAATCCTCCCTTAACGGAGTCTACACGTTCGATACTTCCGGTCTCAAGTCCAATAGAAGTGAGTGCATCCGCCACTTCTTGAGGAGTCATTTCATGTACGGCGGGCAAATAATCTGCAAGCCAGTTGTAGGATATGTTCATATTATGTCTTGTTTTTAATTCAGGAAAATTTCCATTCCGTGGCTACAAAATTACTCCTTTTCTGCAACCTTCGATAAGTTGGTCGCATCTTGATGGATGCGCAGTTGGGCTAAAGCGAAGGAAATCCCTTCACGGCTAAAAGCTGCATAAACCTCTTGGTTGAGCCACCAGTACAGATCCCAATAGTCCTCTGTTTTGCACCAAACGCGCAAAAGAATGTTCACGGAGTTTGCCGTCATTTCGTCCACTTCGATGTTTATGGGCTGATCGCGAAGCACACGAGGGTCTGTGGCTATTACCTGTTGCAGCACGCTACGCACTTTTTCAAAGGGAGTCGTATAGGTTACGCCCACCACCACTTGGCAGCGACGCATTGTCATAGAGCTGTAATTGATGATTACATCACTCGAAAGACGTCCGTTGGGGATGTGGATCACCTTGTTGTCTGCCGTGTTGAGCGTGGTGTAAAAGATGGCAACTTTCCGCACAAACCCCTCCACCGTTTGAAATTCTATATAGTCCCCTACTTGAAAAGGACGAGTAACCAAAAGGATTATCCCCCCGGCAAAGTTTTGTAATTGTCCGCTCAAAGCTCCCCCCAGCGTAACCCCCGCAGCCGCCATTAAAGCAGCGAAGGAAACGGGAGCGATGCCCAAAACATTGATGGCTATGACGACCAATACTATAATGAATGTAATGTTGAGGAGCGAGTTGAGAAACGTGCGCACGGCAGGATCCAAGCGACGACGCTCCATCGCTTTCCCAATCAGTCGCAGGGCAAAACGAGCCAAGAGTCGCCCCACGTAAAAAATAGCAACGGCAAGAATTACGCGTATTCCGAAATCCACAATCACTTTAAGCCAATCGGCAAGTAATTCGCCGAAATTGATCTGCGACAGCTTGGCAGATGAGATATCCTCAAGAACGATGGGAGCAGCCTTTTGTGTCGAGTCCGACACCATGCCGGTCAGTAGTTTATAGGGCATTTATTGTAATAGATTATTCGATTTATTTGTAGGGCAAAAGTACAATAAACCTCAGAGGAATGGCAACTCTCCCCAATGAAACAGAGAAGAAAACGTTACTTCCCTCTCCATAGATGCCGAGTGTTTAGAGTTTCAACTGGCGCAGAAAGCGAGGGTAGAGAAGAGTTTGCATCATGCCTCGTGCGAACAGATAAACGTTGAAGGCAAGCCAAAGGGCAGAAACACCTATGATGGAATGCAAGGCATAGTAAAGAGCGAAGAAAAGTGCCGCAGCCAAGAGCATGCTCCAAAGTAATCCCTTGGCATAAGTGCCTCCGATGAAAATGCCATCCCAAAGGAATGCTGCAAAACCCGCCAAGGGGATTAGTGCAGCCCAATGTACATAATTCATCGCCATCGAAGCGATTTCATCTCTATTGGAAAGTAGGTGAAGGAGTGGTCCCGGCACTGTGTAGTAAAGAATACTTGCCAATAGAGCCAGCGGAATACCGATCAAAAAGAGTTGCCGAATGAGGCGTTGTAACAGAAAACGCTCTTTCATCCCGATAAAACGCCCAGCCAATGCCTCGCCTGCATAGGCAAAACCATCCATGAAATAGGAAAAGAGGGTGAAGAATTGGAGCAAAAGAGTGTTGGACGAAACGATTACTTCTCCCTCTCCTGTCGAGGCATAGGTAAAAAAAAGCGTCACTCCGCTAAGTAAAATGGAGCGTAAAAAGAGATCTCTGTTTATACCCAAATAGTGGTGCGCCCCTTTGAAATGCAGAAAGTCATGCCTGGAAAAACGTTTCAAAACGGAGCGATAAGAATAAACGGCTCGAATGAAGAGGAAGCAAACCCCGATATACTGTGCAACAATTGTCCCCCAAGCCAACCCTTCCACACCCATTGTCCAACCACGCACGCACCAATAACTCACCAATATATTGACCACGTTGATAAGGATTGCTCCTGCCATTGGCGTCCGAGTGTTTTGCATGCCGATAAACCACCCGTTGAAAACATAGAGAAGCATCGTGGCAGGTGCTCCCCAAAGGGCTATGCGCACATAAAGTCTTGCCTGACGAGCAATCTCGGCATCGCCTTGCGCCATGGTGTGTACGAAAAAAGTCATCAGAGGCGTTGCCAAAGAGAGCAGTAAGCCTATGGCAAGAGCTAAAACCACGCCCCTTCCTAAGTTGCGGTTTATTGCTTCCACATCATCGGCTCCATAGGCTTGGGCAACAAGCCCCGTGGTTCCCATGCGAAGGAATCCAAACAGCCAGTAGAGCGTATTAACTACAACGGAAGCGAGAGCCACGGCGCCAATACTCCCATATGTAGGCATATTGCCTGCCAATCCGACGTCTACCAAAGAGAGCAGAGGTACCGTTATGTTAGAGACAATGTTTGGCACGGCAAGCCTCCATATGAGCTTCCGTAGCCCGGCATTGCTTTGAGGATTGGGGCGGTGAGTTGCAGACATTGAGTCGAGAGTAAGGGCGGATTATGATTTTTATTCCGATCGGGCTAAACGTTCTTTTTGCAGAGTGATGTATTTTTCCAACAAGCGATCTGCCAAATCTACCGTATCTGTGCATGGGATGCGCTTTTCTGCTTTCAATTCTTTGCAGGTCAAAACGCCCCATTGCTCCCGAAACTCCTCTTCCAAAGCAGCAGCTTCGGGCGAATCTTCGCCCAACACTTTTTTAGCGGAATAGACAGCTCCGCAGAGCCCTCCCTCTGCACGCCCTCCTCCTTTGGAGCGGTAGGTGAGTTCGATATCCTCGTCATTCATGGCTGTTTCTGCTTGGAAGCTCTTAACGATGGATTGTGCACAGTTCCAATTCTGCGGTCCGGCATGAAAATAATCGACAGCTTTTTTGTTTTCTTCCTTATTCATAATAGTTGTGTTATTTATTCTCGCAATTCTCTTTCCATCCAAAGGTACTCCTTTTTATTCAGACCTCATTGTTGCCTGAATTAGGCGGTAAATCAATTGGATTTTTATGCATTAAAAATAATCACTAAAGCGGTTCTGTTTTGTTTGTATTACAATAAAAAAGTATAAATTGCGCTTGAAAAGAATAAATGGATGTTTTTATTGGGCTCGATGCTCCCTATTCAACCTTGCTATTTTTATAGAATATGGGGTTGTGGGTGTACTCTAAATTCTTTTCATCCTTGGAGAACATGGGAAGGTTTTGACACAACATTAGGAAAGATAGAACCATAGAAAAGATTGATTTTATGAAGTGTAAAAGATTTATTGGATTGCTTATCCCGATGCTTTTCTGCATTGCACTTGTGGGCAAAAGCCAAGAGACGAAGATGCTGCCGATGCTCGCCATTGGCAATAAATGGAATACAATACATAAATGTATGGCGAACCGAAATGGATGGACGGGAGAGCTTACCTACACGCGCCACTACCAAATAGATAGAGAGGTGGAACTGAATGGGAAGAAATATTTTGAAATTTTATTCGAAGGAAATCCCGTGTTCTACATGAGAGAAGACTTTCAAACGGGTAAAGTCTATGCGTATTATGATTACAAGAATGGGGATAATATGGGAGAGCAAGTTGTTTTTGACTACAACTTGAAGGCAGGAGATACCTTCTTTTGGTACAATGGGTGTGACCATAGATCTCCTACCTATCTAAAAGTGCTCTATGTCAAAGAAATCGAACTTCAAGGGACTAAGAGAAGAGCCTACAAAGTTAAATATTACAGGAATGAAGAAGCAGGGAAGGATATAACCCTTGACGACCTTCCTGAATATGAAAAAGAAAATCCCCTAACAGGAGATTACTGGTTAGAAGGGATAGGTTCTCAACAAGGAATTAGAGATATATATCCTTTGCAAATGACAGGAGGAGAACCTGAGTACATTGCGTGCTTTACAGACAAAGAAGGCAAGACTTTCTATTTTGGCAATAGGGGTAACGAATGTGAATTTGAAGAGTTCAAACCATACAGAAAGATAGCATCAGTAGATGCTCCATTATGGGATAAGGTAACCATACATAAAGAGGGTGCTTCACTTCATATTACCGGCAAAGACACTCAACCGCATTCCATATCTGTGTACGATATGTCGGGTCAGTTGTTGGCTCGGGAAGAGCGCTTTGTGGGTAGTACGGTGCTTCGCCTTCCTGCATTGGGAGAGAAAAGTACGGTACTTATTCGCCTTGATGACGAGTCTACTCTATATACTTTGTAGGATTTGTAAACTAATAAATAACCCTCCCTGTATTGCACAGGGAGGGTTATTTTCTTTTTGTGTCGGACGGTTGATTACATCATACCACCCATTCCACCGCCCATGGCAGCTGCTGCGGC
>JBGZIN010000021.1:0-6798 GCA_041848345.1 Porphyromonas sp. | reverse complement strand
GTTCTCCGAAATGACACGTAGTTTTCTATCCAACATGCCGATGCGTTGGGGAATAGGAATAAAATCGCCGGTGGTTGTGTCGTATCTGCTGACTAAATAAGGAGATTGTAGTCGAAAAAGACTTACTCGGAGAACTCAAATACACGTTGTTTTGCCCCGGATGTCAGAACGAAACATTTAAAGGACACAACGGCACACACTGCCTCATTCGAGAATGGGGACGTAAGGACCCTCAAACGGGGGAAAACAATCGTAAAATCAGATTCATCGACTTAATCAAACACAATATATAACCATGGCAACTTTTGACTCTTCGCTCAAATCACGCCTCATCTATGTGTTTGCCATAGCAGACGAGCAACACGAGGGTTGCCTAAAAATAGGCGAAACCACTCTTGGCGACGTTGGGGCAGTCTCTACCGAGCCTAATAGCCCGGCACTAAACGAGGCGGCACGAGCCCGCATAGATCAATACACAAAAACCGCAGCCATAAGCTACGAATTGCTGCATACAGAGCTTACTTTATACTTTCGGGGAGGACGTGTTTGCTCTTTCAATGACAAGCAAGTCCATAGTGTACTAGAGCGATCGGGGGTGAAACGTAAGGAGTTTGCAGGAGCTACCGAATGGTATTCTTGCGACTTAGAGACGGTCAAGCGAGCTATCATAGCCATCAAAGAGGGTAAAGAAAGTTTAGGAGCAGGCGAAGTAACACATGCAAATAACCCCATCATCCTACGTCCCGAACAAAAGGAGGCTGTGGAGCGTACACTCAAGCAGTTTCGGAAAGGAAAGCAGATGCTGTGGAATGCAAAAATGCGCTTCGGTAAAACCCTCTGTGCCCTGCGGGTTGCCAAAGAGATGGAGGCAGTGCGTACCATCATCGTTACCCATCGTCCGGTGGTAGATGCCGGTTGGTTTGAGGATTTCAGGAAAACATTTCATGATCGACCGGAATGGCATTATGGATCACATAACAAGGGCGAAAACTTTGCTTCGCTACAGCGACTTGCCTCTCAAGGGAAAAAGTATGTCTACTTTGCCTCTATGCAAGATATGCGTGGGTCCAAAGAAGTTGGGGGGAAATTTGACAAAAACAACGAAGTTTTCTCCACTGCCTGGGATTTGGTCATTGTCGATGAGGCTCATGAGGGGACGCAGACGGAACTGGGCAAAGCTGTTTTGGAACAACTTATTGGCAAGGAAACTAAGACTCTACGACTCTCGGGCACTCCCTTCAATCTGTTGGACGACCACAAGGAGGAGGAGGTGTTTACATGGGACTACGTCATGGAGCAACAAGCCAAAATTGACTGGGAAATCAATCACCTTGGCGATACTAATCCCTATGCCTCCCTGCCTGCCATCCATATCTACACCTACGACCTCGGTCGCTTGATGAGTGAATATAGCGACGAGGAGAAAGCCTTTAACTTCAGAGAGTTTTTCCGCACACGGGAGGATGGGAGCTTTGTACACGAGCGAGATATAGACCACTTCCTATCCTTACTGACAACTGACAATGAGGACTCTTTGTATCCTTACTCCAACGATAAATTTCGCCAAATCTTCCGCCACACTCTTTGGATCTTGCCCGGTGTTAAGGCAGCCAAAGCACTCAGCCATAAGCTAAACGAACATCCCATCTTTGGTCTCTTTCGGGTAGTTAATGTCGCCGGTGATGGTGATGACGAAGAAGAAAGTAGGGATGCACTCGAACTCGTCAATCAGGCTATTGGAAAAGACTCCGATGAAACCTACACGATAACGCTCTCTTGCGGACGGCTGACAACCGGGGTAAGCATTAAACCTTGGACGGGGGTCTTCATGATGGCCGGGGCTTATAGTACTTCAGCCGCCGGTTATATGCAAACAATTTTCCGTGTACAAACGCCTTACACCCACAACGGGCGTATGAAGACTGATTGCTATGCTTTCGATTTCGCACCTGATCGCACACTCCGTGTCCTTGCTGAGACAGCTAAGGTGTCGCACAAGGCTGGCAAGCAGAGCGAGGATGACCGCAAAATCCTTGGAGACTTCCTTAACTTCTGTCCCATCATTTCTATAGAGGGGAGCCGAATGAAACCCTATGATGTGCATACAATGCTGGGGCAACTCAAGAGAGCGCAGATTGAACGGGTTGTGCAAGATGGATTTGAGAATGGGGCACTCTACAACGACGAGCTACTCAAACTTACGGAGGTTGAACTCAAAGAGTTTGACGATCTCAAGGGCATCATTGGTCAAACAAAAGCAATGCCCAAGGTCGGAGACATCGACATCAACCGACAAGGTCTGACCAATCAGCAGTATGAGGAAAAAGAAAAGTTAGAGAAGAAAAAAAAGAAAGACCTAACACCCGAGGAGAAGAAACGACTGGAGGAGCTCAAAGCCAAAGGAGACCAACGTAAGGATGCCATCTCTATTCTCCGGGGCATATCCATCCGTATGCCCCTCATGCTCTATGGAGCTGAGATGAAGGACGAAGATAAGGAACTCTCTATTGACAACTTTGTCAATCTCGTCGATGAACAGTCTTGGGAGGAGTTTATGCCTCGGGGCGTGACCAAGCAAGTATTCCGCAAGTTTAAGCGTTATTACGACCCCGATATATTCCGTGAGGCAGGCAAACGCATTCGCGAAATGGCTCGTATGGCAGATAAGTTCACCATCGAGGAGCGTATAGCTCGCCTCGCCGGTATCTTCGCCACCTTCCGCAATCCCGATAAGGAAACAGTACTCACCCCTTGGCGTGTGGTCAATATGCACCTGAGCGATAGTCTTGGGGGCTATTGCTTCATGAACGAAGACTTTACGACCCCTCTGGAACTGCCTCGCTATATCGAACACAAGGATATTACGGCTGAAGTATTCCACCCTCGGAGTGTCATCTTGGAGATCAACTCCAAAAGTGGTCTCTATCCCCTCTATGCCGCTTATAATATTTATCGCACGAGAGTAGAAGAGGCAAGGAAAAAATATGGAGAAGTTACACACACTTTTGCCCTGCAACTTTGGGACAGAACGCTTGAGGAAAACATATTTGTGGTCTGCAAAACTCCCATGGCACGCTACATCACGATGCGAACGCTTAGAGGGTTCCGTGATACTGTGGTGCATGCTCGGTATTATCCGGACTTAATCGAAAACATCACCAGTCATCCTGACAGCGTGGTCAATATGCTGCGCTCTGGCAAAAGGTTTTGGAAAATAAACAATGACGAAAATATGAAGATAGACGCTATTATAGGCAACCCACCGTATCAGATAGAGGGAGAGAATACTCGCAAATCACCCATCTATCACTTATTTTATGACTTATCCTTCCGATTATCTGATAAGGTTTCTTTGATTACTCCAGGTCGCTTCTTATTTAGAGCAGGGCAAACACCCAAGGAGTGGATGGATAAAATACTAAATGACCCCCATTTTAAAGTCGTTCGTTATCTGCATAATTCAGCAGAAGTCTTCCCCACTGTGGATATTAAGGGAGGAGTAGTTATAACCTATCGGGATACTAAATGTCATTTCGGGGAAATAGGTACATTCAAGGTTTACACTGAATTGGCAAGTGTATCAACTAAAGTTGAGAATCATATAAGTTTTGTGGAAGGGGCTTTTGCTGAACTAATTTCCTCTCGTGGTATGTATCGTTTCTCCGAAAAATTCTATGAAGAATACCCAATAGCAAAAGAGGTTCAGGCGAAAGGCACTGGAAATATGATTACCTCAAATGCGTTTGAACTATTCCCTGATATATTCTTGGAATCTCAAGAATGTGAAGAGGGCTATGCTCGAATGTATGGACGTCTAAATAATGATAGAGTTTATCGGTGGATTAAAAGTGAGTATCTTATTCCAAATGATTACTTGAAAAGGTACAATGTTTTTGTTCCAGAAGCCAACGGCTCGGGGGCAATCGGCGAAGTACTTAGTACCCCCCTAATCGGGGAACCCCTAATCGGGGTTACAGATACTTTTATCAGTATCGGGGCATTCGACACGCGCGCGGAGGCAGAGGCTTGCCTTAAGTACGTCAAGACGAAGTTTGCCCGTACGATGCTGGGTATCCTCAAGGCAACGCAGCATAATCCGAAGGAAACTTGGCGACTTGTACCGCTGCAAGACTTTACCACAGCATCGGATATTGATTGGTCGAGGAGCGTGGCAGAGATCGACTGCCAGCTTTACCGCAAATATCAATTAACACCTGAAGAAATTGCCTTTATCGAAGAGAAAGTGCGAGCCATGGAGTAACCCTCATCAAACAACTCCCGCATGAGTGAAGTATTCTTCGCCCATACGGGAGTTGTTCGTGTATATACCAAAAGCCTTTTATCTTACTTTTTTTGTAGCGTTTGCTCTATGATAGCTTGCTGTTTTTTATCTATTCCAAAGAAATGGTATAACTGAGCATTCACATCTTGTGTGTAATCTATAATTCCATTGCTGTCTGTATAGTCCAACAAATCAGGAACGAGTTTGCCGAGTGAGGTCAAGGCTTCGTCTGTAAGCAAGAATGCGTAGCGTATGAAGTCTGTTTGGCAATAGGCATAAAAGTTGCGAGCTTCCGTTTCTGTTTCAAAAGTTTTGAGTGCGACCCGAGAGCGACCAAAGGCGGAACGATTATCAAGTATTGCTATTTGATTGTCACGCTTCTGTCCCCCGGCATTAGCACTTGACACAACAACTTTCCAGCGTTTTAGCTGTTCTAATCCTGTTTTAATAACATCTTGATGGGCTATATACCAACACGCTCTTCCCGCCTTCCCCGCTTTGTCATTAGTGAAAAGTTTGATTTCTCCTTCTTCAAGCGTGTCGCCATCATGATAGGGGCGTACCAAGGTGGGATTTTGCTCTACAAAGTCGCTCTCTATAGAGAACAGTTTTTGGGATAAAACAGAGTTCGAGATATAATCAAAGCGAGGCTCAACAACTGATTGTATCCTTTGGCTGATCTGATCCGCCATAGGGTCAAGAGCCATAAGTACTTCTCCCGGGTTGGGCATCATTACTTGCATGCTTTCTCCTCCTCTGCTATAGACATAGATAAAGCCACCTTCCTTTTTCTCTCTGTTCTTAAATACGATAGAAAGCCCATCGGCAATGCCTACCTCATGGAAAATATCTGTTGAGTCGGGGAAGAAGTGTAGGCGAGAAAGTCGTACATCGTTGATTTGCTTGTACCCAAAATCCGCTAAGCCTTTGCCCGAACGATGTATCCATCGCCCGGCTGGATAAATGAGCGAAGAGAAACGAGGATTTAGGCTATCTGCAAGTGTTTGAAAAAGGTGGAATATATTTGAACTTCTCTTCTGTCCATTTCCCGTTTCTCTCTTTGCCACAGTCATCTGATACGGTGGGTTGCCTATAATAGCGTGAATGAGCGTTTTTTTGCGATATTACTCAGACTTAAAATCAAGTAATATGGTAAAATCATTTAGGAAACAACTGGAAAAAGAGAACTTCTCGTATAATACAATTATAGCCTATCTCTATGCTATCGAAGACTTTATGCGGAAGTTCCCTTGTCTCAATCGGCAAAATCTATTACTCTACAAGGCAGAACAAATGGAGCGATTCAAGCCCAAGACCGTGAACCTCCGCATTCAAGCCCTCAACAAATATTTGGAACATATCGGTAAACCTCAGTTTCGCCTCAAATCGATTAAAATACAACAGAAGAGTTACTTGGAAAACGTCATCAGTCAAGCCGATTATGACTTTCTTAAAACTGCACTCAAAGGAGCAGACGATAAAATGTGGTATTATCTCATCCGCTTCTTGGGAGCAACGGGAGCAAGAGTGAGTGAGGTGATACAATTCAAAGCAGAGCATGTGCATATAGGCTACTTCGATTTATACAGCAAAGGGGGAAAGTTGCGTCGGCTCTTCATCCCCTCTGAGTTACGAGGTGAAACCATAGAATGGCTTAACAAAATCGGGGTAAGTACGGGCTATATCTTCCTATACAAAGGGAAACAAATTACCCCACGAGCCATTCGCCACAAACTACAATCCTTCGCTCGCTGTTGGGGTATCAATCCCAAAGTTATGCATCCGCATTCGTTTCGCCATCGTTATGCCAAAAACTTCTTGGAGGCTTTCAACGACATCGCTCTACTGGCTGATCTAATGGGGCACGAAAGCCTCGAGACTACTCGCATCTACCTGCGTCGCACTGCCGGCGAACAGCAGGCTATTGTAGACAAAGTAATCACTTGGTAGCCTCCTGGACTCGATAAACAAGGGTCAGCCACACAGCCCTCTTATACAATTCGATAGAACCTTCATCTCGCAGCGAAAGTTCTACAAAAAAGTCGTCGAATAAACCCATGGATATTTTTTCGTTTCCGGACTATCTTATTGAGAAGCAGAGTGTTACCATTTAACGGTAGGTAAACAGGTAACGATTTAGAAATGAGCGGAATGCTTTGAGGCACATTGTTTTGAATAGCCAAAGAACGCTCACTATTATCACTTGCAAAGGTACAGATTTGCGAGCGAAAGTGAGCGTTCTTTCGTAATTTTCTTTTTCGGGAAGAGAGAATTTGTTTCCTACATTCTTCGTCCCCGTTTCTTTTTCTTGTTGGCTTCGTGGCGCAGTCTCCGCTGGAAGGCGGTCTCGGCATAATCTTCTCCATGGACTTGGAAGTCCAACATTCCGCCAATACCCGATGCAATCCCTTCGGCAACCTCTACTACGCTTTCAACAAGACTTGGTTCAGGGGGTGGGAGCTGTAGTTTTTCTTCCTGTAATGATTCTTTCGGCTGATAAATCGGAACAGAAGAGT
>JBGZIN010000020.1:0-16088 GCA_041848345.1 Porphyromonas sp. | reverse complement strand
CTACACTTTTTCTTTTCGTAGGCAAATCTTAATCCGTATCTTCGTAGCATAAAAGAAGATATACGGAAAATACGAATGCGCCAAAAATGGCTTGAGCTATACGCCGAAACGGGTTCTGTGACAAAAACTGCCCTTCTGTGCAGGACCACCCGTCCCGACGAGCGTAAAAATCCAGTAAGCTAATGTAGCGAATCTGTTGTTATAGCACAAATAAAGTTGTATATTTGTGTCAGAAAGAAGTGTTGCGGATAGTCGTAGCAGGGAACGGGGAGCGCCTCTTCGGAGGTGATCATATCGCAGGTTCGATTCCTGCCCCTTCACTTCTTTCTTTTTTTTATCTAAGTTTCTCTTTAGGTAAATCTCCTAATCTTACTTTTCCAGCTGTAATCAAGAGATTATGTGTTCCGTATTTCTTGATTTTATAGCCAATTTGTACACAGAACTTCGCATAAACGTCGCTGTCCAGTGGATAGGTAAAAACGATGGTATCTACCTCTCTGTGTTTATCATAAAATACCTCCCCTTTTTTTGTTGCTTCTTTGAAAAGCAAGAACTCTTCTTTTGTGAGTGCTTGTCCTCGTTGTCGTTTTGTGGAACGAATAGCATGTACAACCCGCTCCTCGTTGAGAGAAATTCCAACGCCCTTTTCGTTTTCTGCTAACTCAATTCCTTTTTCTTTGCAGAAAAGAACTGCCTTACTTACAACTGGTCAAGCGCTATGTATTCCACTTCTTTGATATCTTCCGCCCGTCGAGGAGTCCATGACGTGCCGTTCCAAAACTTCGAGCGAAAAGCGCTGTCGGTTTCCTCGCTCATGGTAATTGCCAATTCCTCGGCAAACACCGTCTCCAAGGCTTTTTTATTCAGTTGCATACTTGTTTATTTCAAATAAAGTTGTATATTCGCAGTGACGATTACCCGGGTAATGCCGCTATTCGTCGCCAGCAGGGGTTGATTTTTTCATTGAAAAGGTCAGCCTTCTGTTTTTTTATATACTAATTCAAGAGTCCCATTTTCGTTTTGTATCCAAACTTCATCTATATTTTCTCCAGCTCTAATTCGATTTCTGATTGATCTGTTTACAAAATTGTCTGTCCACTCAGGATGTCGTTTTAGAACAACTCGGCTTGATTGATCTAATGCTCTATTGAGCATGTTTTTTAGAGCTCTGTTTGTTTTTGAAGAAGTCGGGAATTCCTTCAATCAAACGTTAGGCTTGTATCTTTCTATTGTGTAGATCTCTTCTCTATTATTCATAGAGTCTATGTACTTTCACATTGATATAGTAGTTTTTGCTTGATAGGGTTATTTTATAGCTACGTGAAACACTCTGCTTCTTTGTGTTTTCATTCTGACATTCCATCTTTTGTCTTATATCTTAACTTCTCCCCACACCCTCCATTAAAGAGAATGCTTTACTTTTGCATCGGTACGGCGTGAACAATAATGATAGAGAACAGACTCCTCCTATTACTGCCCTATGCTCTACCTAAGCACAACGCAAACGATAATGATAGGGATAATAAATGAGCGAGCCTTGACAAGAGTGCAAAAACCGTGGAGAAGAAAGTATTAGCCCCTCCCAATACCAACAAACGAGTGCGTGGATTGATGGTCCGTAGGGCATGTGAGAATGGGTATCATACTCCCAATACCAACAGACGAATGTGTTGGGTAGGCAGTGCTGCACCGGCTGTTTGTGGCTTGTCTTCTTTCTAATGCCCATGAACAAGTGTTGGTATAAAGTGGCTTTCAGCGTCTCTTTGTGGAACAAACATTGGGCACTGCTTATCCTTTCCGACACGAGAGTATTTCAGTTGAGCACTCTTATAAACAACTAAGGATAAAACAATTACAAATACAATTTCTGACTTCATGGCATATTTACACCTCTATTCCTTTTCTTTGCCCACAACCCATTATTTATTTGAATGCATACAAACTCCAAAATGAATGCATACAAATTCGCATTTGAATGCATACAAATCAGAATTTGATTGCTATGAAATTTTTGCCCGACGCTTACTCCCGACATAGTGCTGCCCTACTGCGCCTTGCCTACCCCATAATCATTGGGCAGGTTGCCACTATTGTCATCGGTTTTATCGACAACATAATGGTGGGACAACATGATTTGCATGAGCTTTCCGCCGCTTCGTTTGTCAATAACTTTCTTAATCTCATCTTGATTTTCGGGTTAGGTTTTTCCTATGGATTGACTCCTTTGGTTGCCGAAGCGGACAAACTCAACCAACGTGAACGTTTAGGGGCACTCCTCAAAATCTCTACTCAACTCAATTTGGGTGTGGGACTTCTGCTCTCCGTGATCGTTTTGGGGCTCTCTCCCTTTTTGGAGTTTTTCAACTTGGAAGCCGCCTTGCGCCCCGTGGCACTCCCCTACTACTATTTACAAACAGCCTCGTTTCTCGTTTCGATGCTCTTCAACGGGATCAAGCAATTTTACGACGGGATGAGCCGCATGAAGTGGCCCATGTATGTGATGTTGATCGGTATTGTGCTGAACATTTTGGGCAATTATCTCCTGATCTATGGCAAGTGGGGCTTCCCCGAATGGGGTCTGTTCGGTGCCGGGGTCGCCACTCTTCTCAGCCGTGTGGCGATACTTGTCATCATAGTATTGAGCTTCTCTCTTGAGAAAAAGTGGCACGACATTCGACAGGCACTCCATAGCTCTTCGCACAGCAAAGAAATTGCGGGCTCGCTCACTCGCCTGGGCATACCGATAGCCCTCCAATTGGGGCTGGAAGCGACCTCGTTTTCACTGGTCATCATCTTTGTTGCCAAACTGGGTGCCTTATCCCTCGCAGCGCATCAAGTGGTAATGGTGGTAACGCTTTTGGGCTACCTCATTTACTATGGACTGGGTGCAGCCGTTGCCATCCGAGTAAGCCACTTCAAAGCCATAAAAGACTATAAATCGGTGCGAGAGGTGGTGCGTGCCTCCTCGGTCATGGGGTTGTTCATGGCACTGTTTGCCGCCACTGCGATGTATGCCATGCGACATAGTGTCTCTTTTTTGTTCAATGATCATCAGGAAGTTGCTTCGCTCGTTTCCATCGCTCTTCTCCCGGTTATTGCGTACCAATTTGCCGATGTGTTACAGGTAATTTATTCCAATG
Organism: Porphyromonas sp.; assembly: GCA_041848345.1. Taxonomy (GTDB): domain Bacteria; phylum Bacteroidota; class Bacteroidia; order Bacteroidales; family Porphyromonadaceae; genus Porphyromonas. The sequence continues at coordinate 12,948 of JBGZIN010000020.1, read as the reverse complement.
CCCTGCGCGGACTGGAGCAAGTCAAACGCTTGGCTCCCATTGCTTTTTTGGCACACATAGTGGTTGCTCCCACGCTTTCCTACCTATTCACCTTTTACGGAATGGCTCACTATCCCACCTATCAACTCTGTGCCATTTGGTGCTCTTTCCCCATCAGCTTGGCACTCATGGCATACCTACTCTACCGTTATTACGACAAAGTGGTCGATCGTTTGGCTCGTTAAGCCCAATTAAACAGACAAAAAAGGGACTAAATGCAGGGGTAGTTTTTTGCGGGAGAAACGCTCTTGCAAAGAAGTTGCTTACGCATGTTTTTTCTGCAAGCGAGGGATTTGGTACAGCACCATAAGGATAGCCGTTATGCCTGCCAAAGCGTCTGCAATGGGCATGGAAAGCCAAATGCCGTCAATACCTATACATCGAGGCATAAAAACCAAGCAGGGAATTAAGTAGATGATCTGACGTGTGAGACTCAAAAACATCGATTTTCCACTCATCCCCAGGCTTTGAAAAAACTGCACCGTGGTTAATTGCAGACCGATCAAAGGGAACATAATCATCACCATGCGCAACGTGCGATGCAACAAATCGCCCAAAGCCTCATCCGTTGAAAAGAGTCCGATGATCCATTGAGGAAACAGCATCGCCACGGCAAACCCGATGGTTGCGACAATCACATTCACCAAAGTGGCAACTTTATAGGTTTTTATGGAGCGTTTTATATTGCCCGCCCCGAAGTTATAACCGACGATTGGCTGCATCCCCAGAGATACACCCAGCATAAATTGGATGAAAAGTTGAGTAACCCCGAGGATAATTCCCAGAGCGGCAATGGAAAGATCCGCCTCGCTCGTGGTAGCAGAGTAAGCCACAAAAGAGCGGTTCATGATGGTGTTGATGGCACTATTCACAATCATCATGGCAAAGGGAGCCATTCCGATGGTGATAATTGTCTTCATCATCTTGAAATCGGGCTTATAAGCGGCTCGCAACGGAGAGAAGTGAACCAAGTGTTTGCGGTCGAAAAAATGCGCCATGACATAAGCCGCAGCTACAAACTCGGATAGTAATGTAGCCCATGCAGCCCCTCTAATCCCCATATCCAACCCGAATATGAATATGGGATCCAAGACAACGTTCAGCAAAGCACCGATCAACATGGTGTACATCGCTTTGCGCGGATAGCCCGAGGCACGCATTATGGCATTGTAACTAAAACTCAAGTCGCAGAATATATTCCCCGGTATAACGATATAGAGATACTCCTTGGCATAGGGTATTATGGCATCGCTCGCCCCGAATAGGCGCAACAGCGGATCCATGTAGATGAGTGCCAAAGAGCACATGACCAAGTTGGAAAAGAAGGTGAGAAAAATAGCGTTGGAGAGCAATCGTTCCGCACTTTTCAGGTCATTGTTGCCAATATGAATGGAGATACGCACGGAAGCCCCGCTCCCAATCAACATGCCGAAAGCGATCAAACACATCAATATGGGGAAGGTTATCGCCAATCCTGCCAGAGCATTGCTCCCGGCTCCCTGTCCTATAAAAATGCGGTCTACAATGTTGTACAGAGCATTGACCACAGCCCCTATGACAGAAGGGACTGCATACTTCATCAGCAATTTGGGTATTTGCTCACTGCGCAACTCCAATAGCCTTTTTTCTTCTGACTCGGGAAGTATTGTAGCGGATGGGTCTTTTATTGTCAAAGCTGTCGATCGGTTAAAAGCATTGCCCTCTTTTGCCGAGAGAGCTGATGGTTATTTATCTCTGTTGGGAACCATTCCTCCCCAAAATCCTCTGCGAAGGTACAATATTTTGCCTTCTCCGAACAGTTCTCTTCGTTGTAGGAGGGAAGATAAGCCCTGCTATGTGGGAAATAATGCTTATCTTCGCAAGGACTATAAGAAAACAAATCAAATAATACTTCACAATACTATGTTGTCTCCTGAACAATTGGAAAAATCGGGTTTTGGCACAAGATCCATTCATGTCGGTGCCGAGAAAAACATGTACGGCACTTTGGCTGCCCCCATCTATCAAACTTCTACTTTTATATTTGACAATGCCGAGCAAGGCGGCAGACGCTTCGCTTTGGAAGAAGGCGGTTATATATACACACGTTTGGGCAACCCCACTTGTACCGCTGTGGAAGAGAAGGTCGCCTCTTTGGAGGGTGCCGAGGCTTGTATGAGTGCCTCTTCGGGTATGGGTGCCATCACCTCTGCCATTTGGGTTTGTGTTGCTGCCGGCGACCATATCGTGGCAGGCAAGACGTTGTATGGTTGTACCTATGCCTTTATGGAGCATGGTCTGAAACGCTATGGAGTGGACGTTACGTTTGTGGACATGAGAGACCCCGAAAACGTACGCAAGGCAATGCGCCCCAACACCAAGTTGGTCTATATCGAAACGCCTGCCAACCCCAATATGTATCTTTCGGATATTGAAACGATTGCCTCCATTGCCCACGAACAAGAAGGAGTGCGTGTCATGGTAGACAATACCTATTGCACGCCTTACATCTGCCGTCCTTTGGAGCACGGAGCGGATATTGTTGTACACTCGGCAACCAAATACCTCAACGGACACGGCGATGTTATAGCAGGATTTGTGGTAGGCTCCAAGGAGTATATCGACCAAGTTCGTTTTGTGGGAGTGAAGGACTTAACCGGCTCCGTATTGGGTCCTTTTGAAGCTTTCCTGATCAACCGTGGGTTGAAGACATTGCACGTGCGCATGGAACGCCACTGCGAAAATGCCCAAAAAGTGGCAGAATTTTTGGAAAAGCACCCCAAAGTGGAGAGCATTGCCTATCCCGGATTGGAGAGCTTCCCCCAAAGAGAATTGGCGAAGAAGTATATGAAGCTACCCGGTGCCATGATTGCTTTTGAAGTGAAGGGCGGATTGGAAGCAGGGCGCAAATTGATGAACTCCGTACACCTCTGCTCTTTGGCGGTGAGCCTGGGCGATACCGAAACGCTCATTGAGCATCCCGCTTCCATGACCCACTCGCCTTATACTCCGGAGGAGCGTGCAGCCTCTGATATTTCCGAGGGGTTGGTGCGTCTTTCGGTGGGTATTGAGGATGTGGAAGACATCATTGCCGACTTAAAACAGGCACTTGATCAGCTATAAATAAGATAAAAATGTAAAGGGAGAGGGAGAAGTGTTATGCCAACGTCCCTCTCCTTTTTCTCAAAAAATGTCTTTGTAAACGAGAACAATGAGTAACGGATTTGTCGTATCTGCCCGCAAATTTCGCCCCGATAGCTTCGAGAGTTTATTGGGGCAAGATGCCGTGCGCGAAACCCTCAGAAGGGCTATTTTGCAACAAAAAACAGCACACGCCTACCTTTTTTGCGGTCCTCGGGGTGTGGGCAAAACCTCCGCTGCTCGTATTTTTGCCAAGGCCATCAACTGTCTCACACCACATTCCGATGGAGAAGCGTGTGGAGTGTGCGAGAGTTGTAAAGCGTTTGAAGAGCAACGTTCGCTCAACATTTTCGAGCTGGATGCTGCCTCCAACAACTCCACGGCAGACATCCGTCGCCTAATCGATGAGGTTTCCATCCCTCCGCAGATAGGGAAATATCGGATCTACATTATCGACGAGGTGCATATGCTCTCAACGGCGGCGTTCAATGCTTTTCTCAAAACTTTGGAAGAGCCACCCTCTTACGTTGTCTTTATCTTGGCAACAACGGAAAAGCATAAAATCCTTCCAACCATTCTTTCTCGTTGTCAAGTATATGACTTTCGCCCCATTTCTGCCGAAGTCATAGCCCAACAATTGGCACACATCGCCGAGGTAGAAGGGATAAATGCAGAGCCTAAGGCTTTGCAATTGATTGCCCAAAAGGCTGATGGGGGGATGCGTGATGCGCTCTCCGTGTTCGACCGCATTGTGAGTTTTACGGCGGGCGATGTGCGTTATGAACGTACTTTGGAGAGCCTCAATATATTGGACGAAGAGTATTATGTTCGCTTGGTGAACCATATTATCCGAGGAGAACAGGCAGAAGTATTGCTCCTATTGGATGAATTGTTGGAAAAAGGGTTTGACACACGTATCATAATCAACGGTTTGACCGAGTTTATGCGCATGCTATTGATTGCCTATGATGCCCTCACCCTGCCTCTTTTGCGATTGTCCAAGGAGCAAGCAAGCGAGTACAACAAACTGGCACAAACTGCCGGAAAAGGTTTTCTATACCGCTCTATTATGCAGTTGATGGGCTATGGGAAAGAGTATCGCAACAGCAATTCAAAGCGTCTTTTGGCAGAAATGACCCTTCTGTCATTGAACCCCACGGGTTACGATGGAGCTCCTCAAAGCGCCCCTCCCGTGGAACGCTCCACACCTCCTCCCTCCTCCACTCAAGAGAACAGGCAACAAGTTGCACCGCTGCAACCCTCCCAAGTAAGACAGAGTATTGTGCACAACGGAACAACCGTTACGCTCACCAATGAGCTTCCGAAAACTCCTCCGCCTCCATCCGCCTCTTTTCAAAAAGGAAATACCTCGCAAAAAGCCTCATCCACTGTTGCTCAACCCGTTGCTCCACAACCTATTGCTGCACCTCAGACCTTAATTGCCCCTCCAATACGGACTACCCAAAAGGAAGAAGAGCAACACCACTCCGTCCAAAATGAGACAACGCTTGCTCCCGCAAAGGACAATATCCTCTCCGAAGATCGACTAATTGCCGAGTGGACAACCTTTGCCAATAGGTACATCACACAAGACCCTTTCCTGAAAAATACGATGACTACCTCTCTTCCCCGAAAGAAAGAGGATGGCAATTGGTCTGTGCGCGTCTTCAATAACCTCCAACTTCAAGCCTTGGAGAAAATCATGCCCAGGGTATTGCACCATTTACGCACCTTGTTTGACGAGCAATCCCTTCAGATAAATGTGGAAATAATCGACGAACAAGAGTTGCGTGCCTATACGGAAACGGCGGACGATTGGTTCCGAGCCTTACTCGAAAAAAACAAAGAGCTGCAAAAGCTGATCAAGAAGTTGGACTTGACAGTAGCTCACTGACGATAGTACGATAATGAAGCTAAATAAATTAGATATTCACACTTTAATTACTATGCAAAAGAAGTATTCGATTTTCTTTTTGGCAGGTCTTCTGACCTTTGGGGCAGTTCAAGCCCAAGAAACGAAAGTGGAAACCAACACTTTCTCGGTAGTAAAAGAACTTCCCATCACTACCATCAAAGACCAAGGTAACTCCGGTACATGCTGGTCTTACTCGACACAAGGATTTCTCGAAGCGGAACTTATGCGCTTAGGGAAGCCCGAATATGACCTCTCCGATATGTTTGTCGTGAGCCACTCTTACAGAGACAAAGCTGAAAAATTCGTGCGTTTGCATGGAAAACTCAACTTCGCTCAAGGTGGTTCTTTCTATGATGTTATCTACGTGCTCAAACACTACGGAGCCGTACCCGAAGAGGTTATGAAAGGGCTCAACTATGGTACCACACGCAACGCCCACAACGAAATGGAGCAAGCGGCAAAAGGTTTCTTGGATGCCATCGTTAAGAACCCCAACCGTGAGCTTACACCCGTTTGGAAAACCGCATTCAACGCTATCATCGATACCTATTTGGGAGCACTTCCCACCTCATTCGAGTACAAAGGAAAGAGCTATACTCCCACTTCATTTGCCAAAATGTTAGGCTTGAATGCTGATGATTACATATCTCTGACCAGCTATACACACCATCCGTTTTACAGCAAATTTGCTCTGGAAATCGAAGATAACTGGCGTTGGAGCGAAAGCTATAACCTCCCCATCGAGGAGTTGGTTAAAGTTATGTACAACGCCATCGACAAGGGTTATCCCATCGCTTGGGGGGCAGATGTAAGTGAAACAGGATTTAATCGCGATGGTATCGGTGTGCTTGCCGACGTGGAAGCCATCAACACAGCCGGCTCGGATCAAGCACGTTGGATTGGCTTGAGCCATGCAGCTCGTCAGCAAGAGATCCTTCGTTTGATCAACACGCCCGATTGCCCCGAAATCAATCCCACACAAGAGTATCGTCAAAAATGCTATGATAACTACACCTTGACAGATGACCACGGTATGGTTATCTATGGGGTTGCCAAGAACCAATTGGGTCGTCCTTTCTTCATGGTGAAAAACTCTTGGGGAGAGGCGGGTGCCTACAAGGGAATTTGGTATGTGAGCGAAAACTATGTGGCAGGACGCACCATGAATATCGTACTCCACAAAGATGCCCTTCCTAAAGATATTGCCAAAAAATTAGGCATTCGATAAGTAGATATACCTATATCACAGGTCTTAAAAGAGTGAGAGATCATGCCGGTCTCTCACTTTTTTTTGCATTGCTGTCTCTGTTCCCTTGCCTCTTTTTTCGGGAAGCGTGGCAAGAAGTGGTAACTTTGAATCCATTCAAAATTCTATTCTTAAACGATATTTCTCATATGAACACTTCTTTTTGTAAAACACCCCTTGGGGATAAAAATAAACAAATATCTTTGTGGATACAGAAGAATATAAAAAGAGAAGTAAATACAGAGGAGCAATCATCCTTATACTTTCTCGCCAATATTCTGTAACCGAGATGCGAAATCAAGCGAAATAGAAACATTCAGACAACCTAACATTATGGGGAAACAATCATTAAATCTACATTTCATTCTCCCAACTATTTTATCATTTATCTTGTTGGGAAGCCTTTCTTCTTCCAATCTATTTGCTCAGAAGCAGACTGCCCTCCAAGATAAGGAGGTATCTTCTACTGCTTCAGGTGAAAAGTCTTGGAGAGATTGGTTGGGTTTTCGAGCAAGCATTTCCATCAATAATATAGGAGTAAACATACCGCCTTCTCTCGGGTTCTCTCAATCTCGATTGGCAACCCCTCAGTTGGGGAGCAGAGTGCAGTTGGGAGTCATTTTGGATAAGTCCAATCCGCTTATTGTGGCTGTTGGGTTGAGCCGAGCACAAAACCTCGATAAGGAAACCAAAGGTTTGATTGCCACAACCTCCCTATTAGATATGGGACTTGAGTTTACTATGTGGAAACTTCTGCGCAAGGATCGCCACAAATTGGATTTCGACATGGGTGCATTCGCCTCCATGTGCAGCATAACGCCACCCGATGCAACCGCTTATCACAAATGGGGTGTGGCTGCCGAGTTGGCATTAACCTATCATTACAAGCTGCGAGAAAACCTCTCCATAGGGGCTAAATTGTACAACCATTTTGGCAAGTATTTCGGCAAAAGCCAAGTTACTAACCACATACCGTTCTCTTACTTGGACGAATTGGGATTGGCTTTTTTCGTATCTTTCTAAGAAAATAAGCAGGATGGTGAGGAGATTTTTTAGCTTCCACCATCCTGCTCACCACTTATCACACCCTTTCTCACAAACGCTACGCTACCTATAATAAAGGATGGAGGCTGCAAAATGGTAATGAGGATAAAGCTCTACAAACCGGCTGAGAAGGGGTCCCAAATCGTCTCTTTTGATTTTTGTTTCTCGTAAAATCTCTTCCAAACTCACCTCGTCTCCCGACTTTTTCAGACGTTCGTGCAGATAGAGTTTGAGCTGTTCAAAGTTCTTTTTTTGAGGCGTTTTTCCCTGCTTCTTGCGGATACAAACATCACAACATCCACACGGGAAGCTCAGCGTTTCACCAAAATAGTCCAATAGCAAAGCACTTCTGCAAGTATCATCCTTTGTAATATAGGCAACCGTACGCTCGATCCGCTCTGCCAAACGCTCCTTTCGTTCTTCATAAACCGCAAGGGGAATGGGCAAATGTCGTCCCTCTTCTCGACGTGTGCGAAAAACCAAACGGGGTTCGGAAGATTTCGGGATATAATGAATAATGCCCTTTTGCGAAAGAGCAGTCAAGGAAAGATAAACATCTTGTTGTGTCATAACCAATTCTCGAGCCAGGTAATCCTCATCAATAAAGACATAATCGGAGAATACCCCCGGGCAAGACTGCAACAACAAACGCACCAATTTATCCGAAGTCGGCGTCAGCAAAGGATTATAATAAAGCTCGTCTCGAGCGATGCGGAAAGTCAATCGGGAATGTTGCTCCTCGGTATCTCTATACTCCCAAACACCTGCCATTTCCAACAAACGGATCGTTGCCATCACCGAAATGGGTCCCAAACGAAACTCTTCGACAAACCGCTCCACATTAAACGTAAAGCCCCTATCCAAGCCATCTCCCAAGCCAATACCCAGTTTACTGCAAATCAAGTCATAGAGGGCACGGATCTCTTTCTTCGGGGGAAATTCTTGTTGCAAACGGCGTTTGAGCATGGGTGGATCATAGGAACTGACCAAAACCACTGCATAGGCTTTTTGTTCATCACGCCCCGCTCTTCCGGCTTCTTGAAAATACTCTTCCAGCGACGAAGGCATGGACCAATGGACAACAATGCGCACGTCGGGTTTATCGATCCCCATACCGAAAGCGTTGGTAGCCACCATGACACGCACGGCACCCTCCATCCAACACGTTTGTCGTTCATCTCGCTCTGCGTGCGTCAAGCCTGCATGAAAAGACGCAGCTGTCACTCCCGACTCTCGAAGAGCTTTGGCTATTTGCTGTGTTTTGTCTCTATTGCGACAGTAAACAATTGCAGATCCCGAAACCGACCGCAAGATCCGAAGTAACATAGCGAGCTTGTCTTCCGTATGGCGCACCACATAGGAGAGATTGGGGCGCAGAAAACTTTTGCTAATGACGTTGGGCGCAGAGAAGTGCAACAAACGCATCACATCCAAAGTAACCTCCGGAGTAGCCGTAGCCGTAAGTGCCAAAATCGGCACCCGAGGGTAATGCTCTCGCAATTGACTAATCTGCAAATAGGAAGGACGGAAATCATAGCCCCATTGGGATATGCAGTGGCATTCATCCACCACTATCAAACTCACTTTCAAGTGGGTGATAGCCGCCAAAAAAGAGGGCGAAGCCAAACGCTCCGGAGAGAGATACAAGAACTTATAAGCCCCATGAACCGCATTGCCCAATATGCGCTGCATTTCATAGCCGTGCAGTCCCGAATGGAGTGCCGCTGCCCGAATGTTGCGCTTCGTCAGGTGCTCCACCTGATCTTTCATCAGAGCAATCAGAGGAGTAATTACAAGGGTAAGCCCCGGAAGAAGTAACCCCGGCACCTGAAAAGAGATACTCTTACCCCCTCCCGTGGGAAGCAGTCCCAGGGTATCTTTGCCCGACAAAACGGCATCTATTATATCTCGTTGTTTGGTACGAAACGAAGCAAAGCCCCAATACTTTTTAAGAATTTCTTCGGGCGTTAAGTGCGCATCTTCCCGCTCGCTCGCCAACCAATCACCCAATGTTTCATCGGTGTCAAAAGGCACCTCAAAGGCATGGTCCTCTTGCTCCGAAACAAAACAGGGTATATAGCCATACCGATCACTGTAATAAATTGCCTCCTCCTCCGAGGACGAGGGGTTGATAGACGAAAGATCGGAAAAATCTTTCTCCATATAAATTATCCCCCTTTAGAAGTCTCTTCCTGTTTCAAGTCCTTAACCAACATCTGCATGGAAGAAACTCCCTTGAATGTGTTTTCTTCCATCGTATAGCAAATGGAGAAAGGTCTGTAACTCTTTACATAGGCAAAATTGGCAGCCTGTCCATAGGCAATGGCATTGCGCACATTGAACATTTGGGGCGACTCCGTAACCTCCAGTTTCAGGTGCTCATTATTCTTTCCCACCGTCAGGCTTTTACCTGTGTCGAAGATAAAACGAGTCATGAATATCGGCTTCGGATTATCGGGACCAAAGGGACCCATGCGCTGTATGCTTCTATGCAAGGATCTGTTCACCTCGGCAAGGCTGAGCACAGCATCTATTTCGATCTCGTTGGTAAGCGACTTGGGGGCAGAATGCTCTGCCGAATAGCGATAAATTCGCTCTATGAAGAGTGGTACATTTTCTTCCGACAAAGCCATTCCCGCAGCATAGGGATGCCCTCCGAAGTTGGTCAATATATCTCTGCAATACTCGATGGCTCCATACATATCAAAGCCCCCGAAGCTGCGGGCAGAGCCCACCACCAGCTCACCCTCTCCGGCAAGAACGATTACGGGACGGGCAAAACGCTCTGTCAAACGCGTTGCCACAATCCCGATTACACCTTTGTGCCAATCCTTGCTGTACACAACGATTACATTGTGCAACTTGTGCAGTTTCTGCTCTTCCACCATGCGTATGGCAAGGCGAGTGGTCGTTTGATCCAATTTTCGGCGTTCATTATTGCAACTTTCAATAACAGCACACTTCTCTTTAGCCTCGTCCAAGTCCCTGCTAACCAACAAATCCACCGTCTGTCGCCCGTTCATCATACGCCCCGAAGCATTGATCATCGGACCGATTTTGAAAACAATATCGCTCATTGTGATAGAGCCGATCGAAAGCATGCAAGTGTTCAAAACGCTGCCCAAACCGGGAGAGGGACATTTGTTCAATTGTTTCAATCCATGGTAGGCAAGGATCCGATTTTCACCCATGACGGAAACCACATCACTGGCTATGCTCACCGCCACCAGGTCCAACATGGAATAGAGGCGACGCATACGAATGTTGTTGTTGATGGCAAACGCCTGCATCAATTTGAAGCCGATACCACACCCCGAAAGGTCTTCCATGGGATAGGTATTATCCTCGCGCTTAGGGTCCAAGACAGCTACCGCATTGGGGAGGAGATCGTCCGGAGTATGATGGTCGCAGATTATAAAATCAATTCCCAACCCTTTGGCATACTCTATTTCATGGATGGCTTTTATGCCACAATCCAATACAATAATGAGTTTTACACCCAATTCATGAGCATAATTTATCCCCTGGTAGGTTACTCCATAGCCATCATCATTGCGCCCGGGTATGTAGTAATGCAGTAAGTGATCGCTGCAACCCGAAAGGCGGAGAAACTTGTACACCAACGAGACCGCCGTGGTGCCGTCCACATCATAATCCCCATAAACCAATATGGGTTCCCTGCGCCCCAAAGCGAGATTTATGCGCTCCACGGCTTTGTCCATGTCCTTCATTAAGAAGGGATCATGCAAGTCTTCTAATTTGGGTTCAAAAAATTGTTTGGCATCTTCAGGAGTAGTTATTCCTCTCTGTACCAGTAACTGTCCTACCACGGGCGGTATTCGCAACGCTCCGCTGAGGGACGCACCTATGGAAATCTCCTCTTCCGTAGGAGGGTTCCAAATCCATTTCTTTGCCATTATATCGTATCATTTTATTTTTCAAATTAAAGTCCCTTTTACTCCGTAAGCGAAAGGGGGCTATACAATAAAAGACCTTTTTCTAAAGGTCTTATCTACAACTCGGCGCCTCTTAAAACGATCTGTGCCGAGACCTTATACAAGGCTCTTTAGAGAAAGTATTCCCACCCCTTTGGAGCAAAATCGACCGGGGCAGATTTCTTCAAGAGTGTAAATATACAGAAAATAGACGGTAGAGAAAGCAACAAACTCCTCTCATTAACCTATTTTATATCGAAAAACAAACCATCTCATATCTTTATTTTCCACCACACCTCCGTAGGTAAGGATTAAGCGGAAGGGTTGTGGGACGAAACGGATTGAGTATGGCGATAAATTTGAATGCATACAAACTCAAAATTGAATGCATACAAAATCGATTTTCTATGCATACAAATTCAAGATTATATGCATACAAACACAAAAGGCAAAGACTCTGTACACAAGCATTGAGAATACAAATTCAAGGTTATATCAAAGAAATTCATTGCTTTTACAAAGTAATTCTCCAAATTTCTCATTACCAAACCTCTTGATGTTGTACCTTTGTGGGTACAATGAGCTTCAAACGAACCACAGACATGAAGGGAGTTTTCCCAAAAATAGCATGCCTCATAGGAGAGAGCCGTGTTCGTATTACTTCATCTATCAATTTAACCGAAATCTATACAAAGTTCCACATTGGACAGTATATTTTCGAGAAATAGTTGGGTGAAGAAAAGTGATAGAATAGGGTTCTGAATTAGAAAATACTGAAAGGGGATATGGTTCCTAACATCGACATTAGCGAAAACGAACTGTTACAACAATTAGAGGGGCTTCTCGAAGAGTTGCTTAAGGATCACACCACTCAGAGGAATATCTTTTGGGCTACGGACGATTACTCAAGTCTTGGAAAAGAGTATGGCTACTATGCACCTATTACCATCTCCGGCATTACAGGAGAAAATGGTTCGGTTATACAACCAAGAGTGCTGAAATCGAGAGCAGAACAAATTAGTCGAACCAAAGACAAAGCAGAGGTATTCACGCCTTCTTGGGTCTGTAACGCTCAAAACAATTTGATTGACGAAGCCTGGTTTGGACGTAAAGGTGTATTCAATCATGAACATCCCGAAACCAAAACATGGACAGCGACCACCGAGCCAATTACATTTCCCGAGGGCAGAACATGGAAAGATTACGTTCGTTCCATTCGCATGGAAATTACCTGTGGGGAGGCTCCTTATTTAGTCAGCAGATACGACACAACCACCGGCGATTTTATTCCTATTCCCCAACGCATCGGCATGTTGGATAGAAAACTACGTGTCATTTCGGAGAACACCTCCACCTCTAAAGAATGGCTCAAGATGGCTCAGGAAGCCTATAAAAACATCTATGCCTACGAGTGGCAGGGGGACAACCTTCTGCTCGCTCGTGAGGCTCTACTCATGACTTTCATTGAATACTATACCCAAAAATTTAACAAGAAGCCTCAAAAACGCTCTATTAAATACATCGCATACATCATTTCGTGGAATCTCTTTCAGATGGATGGATTAAAGGGAGTTGTGCCGAATAGCTGTAAACACAATGAGATTGTAGTCGAAAAAGACTTACTCGGAGAACTCAAATACACGTTGTTT
>JBGZIN010000019.1:0-58823 GCA_041848345.1 Porphyromonas sp. | reverse complement strand
ATAACCTAAAATAAGAATAAATTTTAATAAGGGCTGCCCAAAAAGAAAAAAATGCAGTTGCCATCCTATAGATACTTGCAGAAAGGATAAAATTTACTTTTAGACCTTTTGGGATAGCCCTTATTAATACTTCAGATAAAATTCCTTAGGTTATATTTTCAATCCTTTGGACCGGGTTTCCTCCTTGGCATACAGTCCCGGACGCCCGATTATGACATGGTTGGCAACGATACTATCCGCCGGACTGCGTATCTGCGGCGGTGCATTTTCGGGATATTGCGCCTGCCTGTTCCTCACATCTTCCGCTTCCGGCTTGAGCTGTTGCCCTTCATTCTCCTTTTCTGCGACTTCGGGCGTGGGTGGCGCAAGCTCCAGCTGAATTTTTCGGTCAAGGGCGGCAAGTTCGGACTTCAACTGCTTCAGCTCGTCCTCCTTCTTCCACACCTTACCCGCTATCTCCTGTAACTGCGGTATCTCCATCTCCAGCACCTCGTTCTTCGCCTTGTACTGGTCGATGATGGAGGGTATCCTCTCCATCGCGTTGAGGAAGTTGCGGGCGGCGGCCAACGGGTCAGCCATCGCCAGATGCCCGTTGTTGTAGGTGTACTTGTAGTTCCCCTCGACCACGAAGCGGTTGTCGGTGAACTCCAATCCCTCTTTGAGTATCCTTTCGCTCACCACCTTTATCGGAAAACCGTAAAGTTCACCGACCTGCGTGTACAACCCTCCGGTCGTGGCATTCTTGGCTATCTCCTGCAAACGCTTTCCGATGACCTTCTCATCGGCGGAATCCACTCCGTCCACCTTTATTATATTAAGGCGGTTGCCCTCCTTGTCGGTCTGCACCACCGACAGGAAGCGGTTCCAGTCCTCCGTCATGGCATCTATGAAAGCCGTGTTGTTGCGCAACTCGCCGGTCTTTGACTCCAGCTTGAACTCCGAATCACGCTTGCCCTTGTTGAACGACTTGCGTTCCCCTTCGAGCGATGCGATCCGCTTTTCCAGTTTCGCCTTGTCCAACAGGTCGGTATTGCCGGAGAGCAACGCCATGTATTCCGAGAAATTCATGCCCGATTTTTCGTCCATTGCCCCCTCGTCGATGGTACGCGCACCCATCGCACCGCTTTTGAGCTGGCTTATGAAAGTCTGCTTGCAGTGCAGGAGGTTGAACTTGTAGCTGTCCAGTGACTTCTCCACCGCGTAGATGATTACATCCACGTTGTTCCCGGCGAAATGTTTGGCAATCTCATTACCTGCCCTAACTCCGCGTCCGTCACGCTGTTGCAAGTCGGACGGTCGCCACGGCGTATCGAGATGATGGATAGCCACACACCGTTTCTGGGCGTTCACACCCGTTCCGAGCATAGAGGTAGAGCCGAACAGCACACGCACCGTCCCGGCGTTCATGGCGTCTATCACCGCCTTCCGCGCCTTGTCGGTCTTGCACTCCTGAATGAAGCGCACCTCGCTTGGCGGTATACCGTAGTCCTCCGTCAGTTTGCGCTTGATTTCCGAATAGACGTTCCACCCGTCGCCCGGCTGGTATGTCCCCAAATCAGAGAAAACGAACTGCGTGCCTTTCTGGGCGTCGTATTTTTGATAATACTCCGCGATCATCTTGGCACAGTGACTCGCTTTGTTGTCGGGATGATCTTCGTAATTCGGGTCTATCATGCGCATGTCGAGTGCCATTTTCCGGGCATAGTCCGTGGCGATGAGCATCTTCGCCTTTTCTTCCGTTTCCGAAAGCGGCAGCCTGCCCAACAAGGTGGCATCGCCCGTCTTGGCGAACTGCATCAGTTTCTGTATGAAGTCCTCCTGTTCCGGCGTGGGCGGTATATGGTGCAGTATCTCGTTCTTGGCAGGACGGTCAACGCCCACATCCTCCGCCGTGCGGTAGTCCGTGATTTCATTATAGAAGGCGGCAAGCTCCGGCACTTTGATGAAGTAGCGGAAACGCTCCTTCTGGACCACATTGTTCGTCACGTTAAATTCAAAATCCGTCGTCTTCTTGGCAAATATCGCCGCCCAAGCGTCGAAACACCTTATGTCCTGCCGTTCCAGCTCCTTCGGGCGCAGGTACTTGAACAGCAGGTACAATTCAGTCAGTGAGTTGCTGATAGTCGTGCCGGAGAGGAAGGTCGCACCCAAGTCTTTTCCTGTGCGCTCCTGTATGGTGCGTATGGCAAAGAGCATGTTAAGTGCCTTCTGGCTTCCCTCGCTGTTTCCCAATCCCGCCACACGGTCGTGGCGCGTGTTGAAAGTCAGATTCTTGAACTGGTGGCTCTCATCTATGAAGATGTGGTCGATGCCCATCTGCTTGAAATCCACCACGTCGTCCGTGCGTGACTTTATGGCGTGTTCCACCTTCTCCAGCTTCGCTTCAAGGTTGTGCTTGCGCTTCTCCAATCCTTTCAGCATCGCCCGCGACACGTTCTTTCCCTGCTGCCGTAGCACTTCGAGGTTTTCCTCCACCGTGTCAAGCTCTGCTTGCAGGATGCGCTGCTGCAATTCCGGCGACTGCGGTATCTTGCCGAACTGGTCGTGCGACATGATGACGCAATCGTAGTCGTTGTTCTTTATATTATTGAAGAAGCGCACACGGTTGGCGGTCGAAAAGTCCTTCTCCGAAGCGTACAGAATACGTGCGTTGGGATATGCCGCCTGATAGGTGGCTGCAATCTCCGCAACGTTGGCTTTCAGCCCGATAATCATCGGCTTGTGTGCCAAATTCAGACGCTTCATCTCATGCGCGGCGATGCACATTATCAGCGTCTTACCGGTTCCCACCTCGTGGTCGCAAATTCCGCCGCCGTTCTGTTTCAACATCCAGACGCAATCCATCTGTGAGGGATAGACGCTCTTGATACCCCGGCTTGCCAGCCCTTTCAGGTTGAGGTCGGGAAAGGTCTGATGGGAGCCGTCGTAGCGCGGGCGCACGAAACAGTTGAACTTGCGGTTATACATCGTCACAAGCCGCTCCTTGAACTGCGGCGACTGCTCTTCGAGCCATTCGGAGAAGCCGTTTCGTATCTCGTCAATCTTGGCGTTGGCGAGTTGTATTCCCTCGCTGTCGCGCATCTTGATGTCGTTGCCATGCTCGTCCTTGCCGATGGACTTCATCATGTCAGGGCAGGTGTTGTGCAGGGCGTGTTTTAGGAGGTGCATACCGTCATAGTTCCGGTAATACCCCTTCACCAGAAACTCGTCCGTGATTTTCATGGTGCGGTAGCCGCACACCACCGAAAACTCGTCCATGCTTGCGGAATAGGCGATTTTCACCTCCGTGTCGAACAGCCGGCTCATGTAGGCGGCATAGACACCCGTCGGAATCCAGCGTTCCCCGAAATTGAAGTCCAGATCCTCGAAGGCGATGCGCTGCGGCTCGGCATCTTTCAGAGCCTCCAACGCCTGCTTCACCTCCGGCATACGCTCATTTTCGGGATTGTCACCCATCCATGCCTCTATGCGTTCCGCTTTCTCTATGACATTTCCGGCGATGAAACGGTCTTTGATTTCGTAACCGGTCACGAGCGGATTGTAGTAGATGCGCCCTTGCAGGGCAGTGAGCAAATCCTCCGCCGTGCTGTCGGTTATCTCCCGCATATAGTCGAGATTGACCGTACCATATTTGTTGAGCGACGCAGACAGGGCTTCTTCGGGAGAGCCTACGTTGGCATGGCTCTCCACCGCGAAGGAAACAGGATGCTCGAAGATGTCCGCCTTGACGAACTTTCCGTTTTCCATCCGTTCCAGCGAAAGGATGTCGCGCCCGCCCGCATCCATCATCACTAACTTCACGTTCTGCTTGGCGTTGAGGTTGCCGTAGCGCATGACAAACTCATCGTAACAGGTATTCAGATGCTCTCGCCACGGAACATTTGCCTCGCGCCGGAGCGATTCATAACGGTACAGACGCTCGTAGGCGTCACGCAGCGACACATACAACAACGCCTTTTCCTTCTGGTATCCTTTCAGGTCGAGCGGCTGGAATGTCGCCCCGTATGGCGTGATGTCTTTCAGGTAGCCGATGTTATGACGCCCCCGGTCAGCCACCAGCGACCCTTCGCGCAGGTGCATCTCCGGCGTGCGGTGGTAGGCACGCGGAGAAAGGTCCACGACTTCCTCCTTCGGCTTTTCCGCTTCGATGTCGGGGAAAAGGAAAGTCCCCACCGCTTCCGATGGGGTATCTGTAACGGCAGGTGCGGCGACTGCCTCCGGCTGTGTTTCCTCCTGTCGTGGCTGCTCACGGGAAGTTTCCGGCACGGCTTTCACTTCCGTCTTTTCCGCCACTTGTTTCTCGTTATGCTGCCTTGCCAGTTCCCGAAGTTCTTTCCTACGCTCCGGCGTCAAACCCATCATCATTTCATAGAAACCGTTGATGGGAGGATTGGTATCCCAGTCCAGTGTGGCATAGATGTCGTCCGGGTCGGCAGGCTTGGCGGTGTTCTCCGCTTTCACCTCCTTATTCTCCATTGCGGGTTTTGCAGTTGGAGCTGTCGGTGTAACCGTGACTTTCGGTTTGGGCGGAGTGGACTTTGCCGTAACTGCCTTTTTCACCGTCTTTTTCTTTTTGGAGGTTTTCGGTTGGCTGACCTCTTCCGTCATCCCCCAGAGGTCAAGCAGGGTGAGCTGCACGCCTGCGGAATATTGCGGGCGCGGTTCTATCTCCGGCTTTTCATCTGCGGGTTGCGGCTTTTCTGTCGGAGTTTCCACCGTCTGCGCCGAGGATACTGTTTCCAATTTTATGGCAGGACGCTCTACTTTATTTTGAACGGCAACTTTTTCTTCCGTTCCTGCCTGCCGGATTGAACCCGAATACAAGCGCATGGCAAGCCTGTAATGGAAATCCTCGTCGAGCATACGGCGCAAATCCCCGGCGATGCCTGCTGCCTTGCCCTCGTGCAGATAAACCATAGCGGGCTTCCCGTAGGGGTCTGTGTCAAGTTTCGCCATCGTATGCACGATGCGTTCCGGGTGGTGGATGAAATAGGCGTTGTCGGTCAGGGCGGTTTTCGTGTCCGTCTGTATCACGGTCATCAGCCGCTCGTCCTGCGACATTTCCTTCTTGCTGAGGTTCTTTTGCAGGACAATCAGGTCACTGCCCACCTCCGTGCCCGCGTTGTCCGTGAACAGGTTGTTGGGCAGGCGTATCGCGGATACCAGATTGGCCTGACTGAACAGCTCGTTACGCACGGAGGTCTTGGTGCTATTCAATACCCCTTGCGAGGTGATGAACGCCACGATACCGCCGTCACGCACGGCATCCAGTCCTTTGAGAAAGAAATAGTTGTGGATGGTTTTCTGGGCGGAGCGTCTGCCGAAAGAGTCGCTCCGCTGAAACTCCGCGTCGAACACGGCAATGTCACCGAACGGAATGTTGGACACCGCCAAGTCGAAATAATTGTTGAACGGTCTTTCGATTTTCTCAAAACCGCAGGTGCGCATTTTCTGGTCGGGATAGAGATGCCTCAAGATTGTACCCGTGAGCAGATCCTTCTCGAAAGCCATCACATCCGCATTGGGGCTGTGCCGC
Source organism: Porphyromonas sp. (assembly GCA_041848345.1). Taxonomy (GTDB): domain Bacteria; phylum Bacteroidota; class Bacteroidia; order Bacteroidales; family Porphyromonadaceae; genus Porphyromonas. The sequence goes on along the minus strand of JBGZIN010000019.1, from coordinate 53,287 downwards.
AGCATGGAATCCACGAACACGCCGACACCTGCCGACGGTTCGAGCATACGGGCGGGGCGGACGCTGTAATCTGCCAGCACGTCCGCGATGGTGTCGGTTATCTCTTTGGGGGTGTAGAAAGCGGTCAGCACGGACGCTTTCAGCGAATCCACAAACCGCTTGTACTCTGTTTCGTCCTTGCTGTTCTCACGGATAAGCCTGTGCAGCTCCACCGTCGGGGCGAACAGTTCGAGGTCGGATTTCGCCCACCGGACGGCATCCGTCAGTTCCTTTGCAGGGTTGAGGATACATTTCAGACCGCCGAAACCGCAGTACCTTTGAAGTATGGCACGCTCTTCGGTTGTCGCTGTCCTATTTTCCCTGTCAAGGATGAATGCCGTCCGTATCGCCTCGATGTTGTCCCGCAGTTTCTGTTTGCGGTTAAACGCCATATTCGTCTAAGTAAAGGACGGTTGCTCCCGTCAGCTCCGTGTAGAGCAGGTCGTAATCGGAAGACAGGGCGAAATTGTCATCCGAGAGGTCATAGACGGAGAACACGTTGCCGACAAGCGGCAGCAGTTTCAGGACAAAGGCTTCACGCTTCTCTTCCGGCACTTCATCGGCAAACTCGTTTTCCACGACTTCGCGGAGGATGGCGTAACGGGAATAATGCAGCCCGCGCAGCAGCGTGTCCATCGCCAGTTCCTGCGCACCATCGGCGGGATAGCCTTCAAGCCGTGCCCTCTCATACGTTTCGGCGGCACGGTCGGCCCGTTCCCGTATGAAAGCGGTGTCGTCAGCCTGTTCAAACTTGTTCGTGCGGAGATAGTCCAGCAGGTACAGACCGTAATAGGAAAAGTCGGTCTGACCCTCGTTTTTCTTCTTGTTGTTCATTACTTTGGATTTAGCGGATTGATAATTAACGGGATAATCGGTTGGAAAAAGGAAGAAAAAGGCACTCGGTATCCCTCCGAGTGCCACCACTAAATCCAAAGTATGAGTGTAATCCGGTATCGAAGAACAATTCATTACTCTGAACAAGTGGCAAAGTTAATACTATTTCTTCCGTCCTGAAAATTTCTTGTCCTTTTTAGCCTCCGGGAACACAAAAGTCGTGTTATATTCCCCGTCAAAGGCGACAACAGCATCGAAACTCTTGCCCTGTTTGCTCTTGAACCCTTTGAGCAGCTTGGTATGCCCTTCGGTGAGCAGGTCTTTGATTTCATCGTCGGACAGGGTGCGTCCCGCTTTCAGCCGGAACACGGGCAGTCCGCACTCCGTGTTGTCGCAGCGTACCACCTTGCCGTAGAACCGCATCCTGCCCGTGCCACACTTGGGACACGCGCAGCCGGAGTCACGGCTGCCGAAGAGCTTGTCGCACGAGATCAGTTCGGAGGTTATCTCACGTGTGTACGCCTCTATCTCCTTGCGGAAGGTGTCGTCGGACAGTTCCCCGCGCTCGATACGCGCCAGCTCCTTTTCCCATTCGCCCGTCATGGCAACATCGGCGATGCGCATCGTCTTGACGACGGAATTGAGGGCAAGTCCTTTTTCGGTGGGAACAAGCGACTTCTTGCAGCGTTCCATGTAACCGCGCTTGAAAAGCGTTTCGATGATGGAGGCGCGTGTGGCGGGAGTACCGATGCCACAGTCCTTCATCGCCTGCCGCAGTGCGTCGTCCTCAATTTCCTTGCCCGCCGTTTCCATTGCCGAGAGCAGGGTGGCTTCGGTATGCAGCGGCTTGGGTTTGGTCTTTCCTTCGGTAATGGACGAGCCTTTCGGTGTCAGCGTGTCGCCTTCCTGCCAGCCGGGGATGGTAATTTCCTCTTTTTCCTCGCCATAGACGGCACGCCATCCGGTTTGCTTCACGACGCTGCCTTTTACGGTAAACTCCACTCCGGCACATTCCGCCGTGACAGTGGTCACATCCTTGACGCATTTCTCAGAGAATGCCTCGACCATGCGCCCGGCAATCATCTGATAGATGGTATTGTCCTCTTTGGAGAGGAAGAGCGGTTTCTCACCCGTGACGAGCAGGGCATGGTGGTCTGTCACCTTGCCGTCGTCCACGCTGCGGCGTGTCGGGGCGGCTTTTGCCCGCACCTTGTCTTTCCATTCGGGCTGTGTGCCGATGAAAGCGAGCAGTTTGGGAATTTCGGCAAACACGTCTTCGGGGATGTAGCGGCTTCCCGTTCTCGGATAGGTTATCAACTTCTTTTCGTAGAGTTTCTGCGCGATTTCAAGCGTCTGTTCCGCCGTGAAGCCGTGCTTGGCGTTGGCTTCTTTCTGGAGCGTGGTCAGGTCGTAGAGCAAGGGAGTTTCCTCCGTCTTCTCCTTGCGCTCGGCTTTCGTGACAGTGGCGCAACCTGCCGCCTTTACCTTATTATATAGTTCCATCGCCGGTTCTTTCTCTTTCCATTTCTCGGAGGATGAGAATTTCACGACTTCGCCGTCGCAACCGTCCGTTGCGATATGGAGCTGCCAGAATGCTTCGGACGTAAAGCGGCGGTTCTCCCAGTAGCGTTCACATACCATAGCCAACGTTGGTGTCTGCACCCGCCCCACGGAATACGTGCCGTGTCCGGCGGCGATGGATAACGCCTGTGTGCCGTTGATGCCCACGAGCCAGTCGGATTCGCTCCGCGCTTTGGCGGCGAGGTAGAGGTTGTCGTATTTGCTGCCGTCTTCGAGTTTCCGCAGTCCCTCGCGGATAGCTTTGTCGGTGAGAGAGCTGATCCACAGGCGCACGAAAGGAGTGGTGCAACCCGTATAGTGGTAGAGGTAGCGGAAGATAAGCTCTCCCTCGCGTCCGGCATCGGTCGCCACGATGATATGTTCGCTTGTGTCGAACAGTCTTTTGATGACTTTTATCTGCGACACCACGCCGCTGTCGGGCTTGTAACCTTTCTCCGTCCTGACCTGACGGGGGACGAGCGTGAATGTGTCGGGAATAATCGGGAGGTTGTCACGGACAAATCCGCGCACGCCGTAGCCGTCGGGCATGGCAAGCTGAACGAGGTGTCCGAATGCCCATGTCACGGCATAACCGCCTCCCTCGAAATATCCTTCCTCTCTCTTTGTCGCGCCCACGATGCGGGCGATTTCACGTGCCACGGAGGGCTTTTCTGCAATGATTGTCTTCATGTCTTCTTCTTTTTTGTTGATACTTTGGATTTTATTTTGGATTCAGTGGCGGACACGGGATTACATTTTCATGCCCTTGCCCGTTTTCTTCTGCGGCTTCTCCTGCTGCTGTTGCTGGCGGGCGTCCTTCGGGTTGGTCTGACCTTTCTGCAACGGCTCTCTCAGATTCTTTGTAGCCTCGTTGGTCTTGCCATCGTTGTTCACCGCCACCTGCGTGCGGCTCTCGTTGGACGGAGCAACCTGCTGTGCATTGTCAGGGTTCGTGTCGTAGCGGTACGGGCGTCCCTTCTCCGGGTTGAACTTGATATACATCGTGGCATGGAAGCCCTGCTTGTCGGTCACGTTCTCCAGCTTCACGGCTTTACCCGCCACATAGTCGGCTTTCTGCTGGTCGGTGAAGCTCACGCCGCTCCATTTGCTGATGGGGCGGATGCTGCCGTCCTCGTTCGTCCACGTGTTGCGGCGTTGCTCCTTCTTGGTCTGTGCGGCATTTTCCCCGCCCTGCGCCTGACTTTTCGATGTGTCGCCTTTGGTTTCCTGTGTCTGTGCGGTACGGGGCGACTTGCCGGTTCCCGGCACGAACTCCACGCCGCGCTGCTCCACGTTCACTTGCAGGGTGGTGACGAACTTTCTGCCGTCGTTGCGCTCGATGAGCTTGTCGCGTACGGGCAGTCCGGCGCGGAGCATGTCCCGCTCCTGCGTGGTGATTTCCGTCTTGCCGATGCGCTCCGGGATGCGCACCCTGCTTGCCGGAATGTCCGTGATTTCATTCGTCTTGCGGTCGATGCTGATGTAGGAGGGGATGATCTCGCCCGTTTCCCTGTCCACAATGTCCACGACCCTACCGAGATTGCCCGTTTCGCGGAGGTTCTTCCGGTCATTGTCGGAGAATTTGTGTTCCTTGTACTCATCCAGCTTCTGCTCCTTGCGGATGAAGTGCGGCACGAGGCTGATGTTTCCCTCACCGTCCTTCTTGAAGGAGAGGCGGGCGTCCAGCTCGAATGATTCGCCGCCGAAGGTCGGTTTGACCTTTACCAAGTCGGACTTGCCATAGTTGAGCATCTTCGTAAGGTCGCCGGACTTTTCAAGGTTGTCCCGCTTTACGCCCCATCTGTCCTCCAGCTCCTGCCAGTTGATTTTACTCTCGTCGATGGGCTGGTAGCCACGTTTGCCCTGCATCTGTTCGGATTTGTCCTGTTGCTGTTCTTTCCGTTGTTCCATGTTCTCCTGTTTTTGAGGTTCTTGTTTCTCTGTCTGTTGTGCTGCCATCTCTTCCTGCACCTTCTTCTCATAGTCGGAGGTGTCCACCTTGTGAGGGGCGAGCAGCTCCTTGTTCGCTTCGGGGTCTTTCAGCAGTTGCTTCATCACCTCTAAGAGATTTTCAGCTTGGTCTGCCGCAATGCGGTAGAAACCGAAGCGGCTGGGTTCCTTGCACTGCCGGAAGAAGTTCTTGAAGAAGTTGTCCAGCACGTCGCCATGTCGGTCGAATTGCAGGAAACTCTGCGCGTTCTCCGCTTTTGCGGGGGTGCGCTTGGGTGTGCCGTCCGCGTTCAGCCCGGCTACCACGCTGATCTCGCCTGTCTTCTCGTCACGGACTACCAGCACGTCCTTTTCGTCTTTTTTCTTTGCCATCTGAAAAATGTTTTAATGGGTTATTTATGAAAGAAATTATGGATACGAGCCTTGTAGAAGGCTATATCTTCCTTTTTGAAGTCCTTGATATGGTTGGAAAGGAATGTCAGCACGTCCTCCTCGCTGTAATAGGTCTTCTTGCCCAGCGTCTTGTAGGGCAATGCGCCTACGCTGCGGTAGCGTTGGAGGGTGCGTTTGCTTATCTGGAGCAACATGCACAAATCCTGATTGTCGAAAAGGCGGATGCTTTCCGTGATAGTGGGCTGTTTCCCCTCAGCCTTCATCGCCAGCAGCAGTTCGTCCTGACGGTCGAGCCGTTCCATCAGCTTCTGCATCCAGCCCTCGAAGTTGTTTCGTGTGAGCAGTTCCATGACCTATGTCCTCCTTCCTTTTGGTTTGCCGCCCGTGCGCAGCGTGTGGTTGTGGAACAGGGTGTCTATTGTCCCTTCCTCGTTCCTTACTGTGTTGTCCTCCAATAGCCGCAGTATCTCGGAAAGGCGGTAGCGGCAGCTTCCGCGTACCACCACATACTCGATACGGTGGTCGGTGCGCATACGCTGCATGGTGCGCTTGCTCACGTTGAGCATCTTCGCCGCCTGTGCCGTGTCAAGCAGCTTGTCTTCGGTTTCCCGCTTCCGTTTCTTCTCGTCCCTTGCCTCGCGGATGTACCCTGCGATGTTCGCAATCTGCGCCATCATCTCCTTGTAGGCGGAACTTTCCATTGTTATCACTTTCATGTTCAGTCCTTTCTTTTTGTTTCTGCGACAAAATTCGGCAATAAACAAAAGGGGCTTTAACAACTCACTACGTGACTCACGTAAGATTTTTGCGGAAGATGGCTCCGTAACCCGGTCAAACGGCGCAACAGGCAGCCTTTCAGCGGAAAACGATACGTCTTGTATGCCGTTTCGTTACCTTTGCGGCAAACTCTAAATGACATGAATATGGAAATAGTATCTATCGAGAAAAAGACTTTCGAGATGATGGTGGCGGCATTCGGCGCACTCTCGGAGAAGGTCGCCGCCCTGAGGCGCAAAAGCGACACGGGGCGCATGGAAAGATGGCTCACGGGCGAGGAGGTCTGCGGGCAGTTGAGAATAAGCCCGCGCACGTTGCAGACGCTGCGTGACAGGCGGCTTATCGGCTACTCGCAGATAAACCGCAGGTTCTATTACAAGCCAGAGGAGGTGAAGCGGCTGATACCGCTTGTCGGCACGCTCTATCCGCACGGCAGATGATTTGATTTATTCACCCACTGAATCCGAAGTTATGATGAACGAGAACAACGATGTTTTTACGATGGAAGACGAGCCGATAGCCTCTGTGGTGCAGGATATGCGCAAAGGCTCGAAATGGCTGTCCGCATTTCTGGAAAGCTACCGTCCTCCGCTGGACGGGGAACGTTACCTGACGGACGGCGAGGTGTCGGAACTGCTCCGTGTGAGCCGGCGCACCTTGCAGGAATACCGCAACAACCGCGTGTTGCCCTTCATACTTTTGGGAGGGAAGGTGCTTTACCCGGAAACGGGGCTGCGCGGGGTACTGGAAGCGAACTACCGCAAGCCGCTGGAGTGAGGCGGTTTCATGAAAAAGTAAACGGGTGACACCTTTTGTGGTGCTACCCGTTTACTTGTCTTATGGGGTATGTGCAATCAGCAATACCCGGCTTTTCCGTTCTGTATGAACATCACGTATGTCTGCCGTTTCTCTTGTGAGAGTGCCTTTCCCACCAGCCATGTGCGGAACAGGTGGGTGTTGTAGGTATTCACCCTGAAAGCGACCGGGATGATGATTTCAAGGGCGTACACGTCCGCGTGCAGCCCGTTTTCAAGCTGCATGTAGCGGCACACCTCGTAGTCGTTCAGCACGTCCGACTTGCGGACGGCTCTGATGGCGGCGTTCACTGCCGGGACGGTCGTATGGAACAATCCGGCTATTTCGGTGGCGGTCATCCACACGTCGTTACCGGTTACGCTGACTGCCTTGTCCTCGATGATGATTGTGTCACGTTTCATGGCTTTTCTTTTTAGATGGTGCAACCTGCAAATTCCTCGACGCCGTTCAATCTTGCGGCAAGGTTCTCCATGTCCTGATTGAGCTTCTCTTTGGTTATCTTTGCGTAAATCTGCGTCGTCTTTATGCTCTTGTGTCCGAGCATGGAGCTGACCGTTTCGATGGGAACACCGTTGGAGAGGAATATCGTCGTGGCTGCCGTGTGGCGGCTCTGATGCCACGTGATATGCTTGGTGATGCCGCAACGCTTGGCGACGGCACGGATACCGGCAAGGCACGTGTTATAATGCGGAACGGGAAATATCCTGCCGTCCCCGCACAGTCCCCGGTATTTGCCGATTATGCGGTTGGCGATGTCGAGCAGGCGGATGTTGGACACCACGCCCGTTTTCTGGCGGTTGATGTTTATCCACTCGTGTTCGTCGAAGTAGGTGCGGATATTCTCTTCCGTAAGGTTGCGCATATCCGCGAACGACAGCCCCGTGAAGGCGCAGAACAGGTAGAGGTCGCGGTACAATTCCTGTTTGGCGTTTTTCAGTTTCCCCTCCATCAGCAGGCGGATCTCATCTTTGGTCAGGAAACTGCGTGTTGTTTCCTCCTTCTTGATTTCATACTCGCGGAACGGGTCGCGCGTCAGCCACTCGTTGTTGATGGCGATGAATACCATCGTCCGTAACGGGCAGACGTACAGCCACACGGTATTGGTGCAGCAGTGCTTGTCCGTGCGCAGGAACATCTCGAAGTCGGAGATGAAAGCCGGGGTAAGCTCTTTTAGGGCGATGTCCTTCACATGGTAGCGGATGTCGAGGAACTCTTGCATGTGCTTGTAAACGGTGCGGTACTTCAGCAGCGTGCCTTTGGCTTTCATGCCTGCCTCCACCTGCTTCTCGTAGTCCTCGTTGTGCTGGCGGAACACCTGCATCAGCGTGTGGTAGCGGTGTTCCAGTCCGAGAAAGGCGTTCTTCACCTTCTCCGCCGTGACGAAGTTGTCACGCTCCATGATTTCCTGATAATGCCTGTTGATGCGTACCCGCATCTTGTCAAGCATACGGTTCGTTTCGAGTGCCGCCGTGCTTCTGCCCGTGACACGTCCACCTTTGGTGTCCCACAGTTTCGGATCGACAGTCAGTTTGCAGCTGAACTGTGTCTGGCTGCCGTCCACCGTGATGCGTCCCATGACGGGAACTGTCCCGTCCTTTTTCACTACCTGACGCTTGAGGTAGTAGATTACTGAAAATGTACTCTTCATTGTCCTTAATTTTTGGGTTTCAAAATTAGTTGGTGAAGAGTCCGGTGTTGGTACGCAAAACGGGGAGGAACGGCGCAATCTTTTTCCGTAACCTGATTTTTCGCATGAGTTATGGATAACTCACTATTCCTTAGAGCCTTGTTTCGCTATTCGTACCCGTTTGTCGCATTTTCGGGCATGGTTACGAACAAGTAACGTAGCGGCGTCAGGATTTGGCTTCGGCAGGGATTGTAATGGCTTCACGGATTATCGCCACTTCAACCAAAACCCTTGTAACTCAATTCTATCACTATATCTTTCCGCATTTCACTTTTTTGTAGTAACTTTGCAACCTGAAAATGAAATACTAATTCTTTGAAATGGACATTCGCACCATAGTACACTATTCTCTGCATTTTATAGCCCCTTTGCTCATTGCTTTTTTGTATTCTCGAGAAAATGTTTGGAAAGTTTATGCTGTTTTATTGGCAACTATGTTGGTTGACTTAGATCATCTTCTCGCTCAACCAATGTTTGATCCCAATCGATGCAGCATAGGATTTCATCCCTTGCACTCTTATTGGGCTATCGGAGTTTACCTCATTCTCCTCTTTTTACCCTACAAAAAGTGGAAATGGGGATGGTGGTGGCGACCATTATCAATCGGGCTTCTGTTTCATATGTTCACCGACTTTCAAGACTACTATCTTTGGAATTTTCCAAAGTAGGATTTTGCCTCATAAATAGGACAAGAGAGTAAAGAAAAAGAACTCCGCTCCCTCAAGGGAAACGGAGCTCAAAGTATCATAGCTGAAAAGAGTGCGGATGGAGGGACTCGAACCCTCACGCCTCTCAGCACCAGATCCTAAGTCTGGCGTGGCTACCAATTACACCACATCCGCAGGATTTCCAACTGCGAAGGTAATACTTTATTCCGAAATACGCCACTCTCGCCTACCCTACTCATAACTTGAGTACGATAAACGAGAGTGGAAAAGTAATTTCGCTACTGACGTCGTTACAAACTCAATTTGTAAGTATACTTATCTATATTTAGTATATATACTCCTCTATTTAGACTGGCTGTATCAAAAGAAGCCTCTCCGGCATTATCGCTGTTAAGTGACAAAACTCTTTGTCCTTCACAACTGTAGAGAGTTATTTCGCAAAGAGCAGGAGCCTGGTGGATGTTTATTTTAGATGCATCCCTGTCAATTCGGATATGGGCAGCACGTACATCCTCATTATGTACATCATTTCCCTCATAAACTTCTTCATAACCATCTTTGGTACAGTACACTTGCCAATTCTTGTCGCGGAACATGGCTACATGTTTTTTGCTGCATTCGTTGAATTCCTTGAGCGAATTGGTGTTGTAAAGGTTGATTTTTCCCTTGCCCAAAGAGAGGCGGTCAGTTATTCCTTCAGCCAAGATTTGCATATTCTCGCCTTTAATGCTGTTCTTTTCACAAATAATGCTCTCCAATGTCGGGCAATTTTTGATGATAAAGCGCTCTATTTTATTGTCATAACATGATATGCTTTGGAGAATTGAGCAATCGTTCAAAACAACAGCACTCAGCTCATTGTTGCTACAATCCAAGTATTGAACATCTCCTTCTATGGTAACGGTAGGTTCGGATATGTAGAAGATACAAGCAAGCCCATTTTCATAAATTTCGGGATTGCTAACGCCTTTGATTGTAACGTTGCCAAACGCTTTGATCAAGAGAAGCATAAATCCACCTTTTTCTTTAGAAGAAGTGAGCTGAATAACCGATTTCTTTTGAGTTGCACTACCCTCATAGGCTTTCCATTCTCCCTCTGTAAGATAGAAGGCTTCCCAGTTTTTGCTTTGGAGTTGTTTTATCTGCTCCTCATCGCACCGATTACGCTCCCTTTTCTCATCCACATCATTATTTAGCAAATATATCTTTCCCTTTTCATTTGCGGAACAAGTGGGAAGTTCTCTGATGAAAGACGAGAGACTTTCTCCTCTTAATTGGTTTTCATGACATTCTACGTGCTTCAATGCCGTTCCGGAGGGAATGACCAAGGTGGCAATGGCATTTTGAGAGCAGTCCAGTTTTTCAATAAACGAAGCTCCCGTAATATCCAAGGACTGAAGGTAATTGTTCTTACAATTTACTTCGACCAAAGAAGGGACTTCTGTAATGAAGAGATCAAAAATTTTATTGTTGGCACAAGATAGGATTTTCAGCTTTTCAGCTTTACGTGCATCGATTTTTTCGATAATATCATCATCGCATTTCAGTGTTTCTAAAAAAGAGTGTCCGGCGATATTGACTGCAGTAAGCTGGTTTTCTCTACTATGTAAAGCTGTTACTTCCCCTTCCACGACAATCCAAGAAGAGGTTACGGTGTATTCAACCTCTTTGCCATTAACAAAAGACTCCGGATTACTAATACCGACAAATGAAGGGGTATTATTACTGTGAATAGTCAGCTTGATGGTCTTCCCCTTTTCTTTTTGGCTGGTTAGAACGAGGGCATTGGCTGTTGCGCTACCGGGATAATAAGTCCAAGTATCTCCTATGCGGTGATAAGGTTGCCAATTTTTATTCTTCAACAAAGCGGACGTTTTGCTATTCATTACATTTTTGTCTCCCACCGTTGGATCTACTGCGTAAAACAATCCCATTCTTTCTTCAGCAGAACGATCTGCAATCCCTCTCACCATTTCTTCCATTGCTTGAGCATCAATAAGATTATTATCGCAGCTTACTTTATTAAGAAGAGGATATTCTGAAAGGTCTAATTTTTTAAGTTTGTTGTTTTTGAAGAAAAGAGTTTGCAGCTTAGGAAGCTTACTGATCATGGCATCTTCTATTTTATTATCCCCAAAATTGAGCCAAAACATTTGAGGACAATCCTCTACATGAAGATGAGTTATCTCATTTTTTTGAACTTCCAAGTCGGCAAGTGTGGGATGGTTACGTACTTCTAAAGAAGATGCTTTATTTCCAATACATTTTAGACGTTTTACGGGACCCGATATAGTTATTTCTTTAGCAGAAAGAGTGTACTTTATGTCGGCATTAGGGACAAGATCTTCGGCATTACGCACCCCCGTAAAAGAGATTTTACCGACATCATCAGTTTCAATGTAAAGCTGAATTTGCTCCCCTATTTCTTTATTTATCTTTAACTTGATTAATGCATTTTCTTGGTTTTGAGCTTGGAGCTTACTTGTACAGAACAAGCTTAAAAAGAGCAGCGTTGAACAAAAATAAATGTGTCTCATACTATTACGTTTTTAGATAAATGTTTGATTTTCACCAATTTTCCTGGTTTGTTTCGTTGGTAACTAAAGGCAATAAATTGCTGCCATTCGGGATTTAGGTGGTGCTCTCATAGTAGTTAATTATTTAATGTTTTCCTTGTTTCGAGCGCAATATACTAATTTATCATTAAATAAAAAGCTGCAAAGGGTCTTTTTTTGCGCTTTATTGAGAAAAATATCTTTTGGAAAAAGTCTTTTAGAGAAAGAAGCTGGACTATAAAACCTTTTTCATTACCTAAAAAAGTAGATAGCCACTACATATGTCTGCCAGACAGGTGTGAAGTATATTTTTCCACGATACAATAAAAAGAGCCGGACTGATTGTTTCAGTCCGGCTCTCTTATCCTTAGTTTTCGATCTTTGAAAAAAAATCAAGCAAGAAGTTTTTTAGCCTCCTCTACAAGTACAGACTTCTGTTGTGCTCCAACTAATTTTTTCTGTACTTCTCCATCCTTTAAGAAGATAACGGTAGGAATGTTGCGCACACCAAACTGTCCGGGAAGCTCACTATTGCTATCCACATCAACCTTACCTATGATGATTTGACCGTTAAACTCTTCAGCCATCTCCTCAATCATGGGACCGATAAGCTGACAAGGACCACACCAGGTAGCCCAAAAATCAAGAATCATTGGCTTCCCTTCAGCCAATAAAGCAGCATAATTGCCGTCTGTAATTTCCATTGCCATAGTTCAAATACTATTTAATAGTTCATTATAGTTCTCTTTGATTTCTCCAAAATCCCTACAAATATACCTATTCTACTTGATATTCGATCTCATTTTCTTGCAAAAAGCGATGAAGCTCTACTCCATCGATCAGTTTGAAATGCTTGGGAACAAGCCCCACCGAATAAAGTCCTTGGCGACCCGCCACACGAATCAAAAGATCGCAACCGGGCAAAGTATCCTTCGTTCTATTTGCCTCGGTTGATACGGATTTTTCCAAAATAGCATTAATCAACCCATCTATCAAATCAGAAGAATTCAAGTGTTCTTCTTTCAGAGTTACAATCATTCGTTTTATCAGAGAATCTTTTATCTTATCCAATAGAGATATTTTACTGAAGGTTACCTCCAATTCTTCGGGTTTATATAATCGCGGTGCCACTGTTGCCTTACAAAATACAGCCATCCCTTTGCTAAGTATCCCTTTATTTTCATTATACACCTGATCCGATATAAAGAAAGTATGCTGTCCGGAAAGGTCTTCGATTGTCAGCTTGGCATAAGGTCTGTTTTTTTTGCTAACTCCCTCAAAATATGAAGTGAGTATTCCGCCAAACATTAAGCTTTTATCTTGTAACAAGTCTAAGTTTTGGAAATCAACCATTCTCGTATTACAATACTTTTCCAAGATTAAAGCATAAGGATCCAGCGGTGTTGCACTCAAATAGACGCCCACCAATTCAAATTCCTTCGACAAGCGTTCTATATCAGTCCAAGGCTCGGCTTCGGGTGGAACCGGATGAGGAATTTGCATCTCCTCGACTTCTCCAAACAAATTTCCCGCTTGTTCGCCATTCTCACTCTTTTCGTAATTACCATAACGGAGTAGTGCAGCGATAAAATCTTCTTGAGGGTTCTCTACAGAAGGGGCAAAATATGTCTCTCGAGAAAGATCCATCGAATCCAAACCACCCGACAAAACAAGTGTCGTAATAGAAGCCCGATTGAGGGATTTGTTGGACATTCGCTTCACAAAGTCAAATATATCTCTATAAAGACCATGCTCTTCTCTCTCTTTAATAATAGCCAGAACGATATTCTCTGAAATACCTTTTATAGCACTCAATCCGAAACGTATATTGCCTTTGCTATTTACCGAGAATTTTTGATCCGATTCATTGATATCGGGAGAAAGAACCTCTATCTTCATCGCCCTACACTCTTCCAATATCTTCGAAAGTTCTGTTGCATTATTCAGATTACAACTCAAACATGCAGCCAAAAACTCAGAAGGATAATGTGCCTTGAAATAGCCTGTTTGGTAAGCAATCAGACTATAAGCAGCAGAATGGCTTTTGTTAAATGCATACTCGGCAAACTTTTCCCAGTCTGCCCATATTTTCAACAAAACCTCCTCCGAATATCCATTTTTCATCCCTCCGGCAAGGAACTTACTCTTGAGTTGATTCATCTCCTCAATCTTCTTCTTACCCATTGCTTTACGCAAGTTATCACTCTCTCCTCGAGTAAAGTCTGCAAGCAATCTTGACAGTTGCATCACTTGTTCTTGATACACCGTTACGCCATACGTTTCTTGGAGAATTTCTTGAGTGATTGGCAAATCATAAGCAATCGGTTCTCGTCCATGACGACGAGCAATAAAAGTGGGAATGTAATCCATAGGACCGGGGCGATACAAGGCATTCATCGCTATAAGAAACTCAAAACGATCAGGCTTCAACTCGCGAAGATATTTTTGCATCCCGGGAGATTCAAATTGAAATAGTCCAATCGTCTTTCCCTCGCCAAAGAGTTCATACACCTTTGGATCATCAAGAGGAATACTGTCCACATTAATATCTATCTTATGTCTTTTCTTTATCAGGGTACAACACTCTGCCATGATAGACAAGGTCTTCAAACCCAAAAAATCCATTTTGATGAGACCTGTAGATTCGATTAACCCTCCCTCATACTGAGTAACAAGTATTTTTTCCTTCGTTTTGCTATCCTCGGTTATTATTGTGGGAACGACATCACTAATCTCACCCTTACCAATAATAATACCACAGGCATGCACTCCGGAATTACGTATTGTACCCTCCATTTGTTGAGCATATTTCAATACTCGACGTAACTTCTCATCCGGACCTTGTGCTATTGTTTTAAGCTGAGGAGTGAGAGCTATTGACTTTGCGATGGTAATCTTCTTTTTATTCTTATCGAAATCATCTGCCAATGTTGGGTCTTTTTGCAAGCGCTCCATATCGCTTGCTTGTATGCGAGAAGGGATAAAACTCGATATATAATCACCTTCTTTCGGCAGAAGATCCTCAATACGAACATTGTCTTTGATAGCACTTTTTGCAGCCATTTCTCCAAAGGTCACAATGTGTGCCACACATTTCTCTCCATACTTTTCAGTTACCCACTGCAGTACTTTAGCACGTCCTTCATCATCAAAATCAATATCTATATCCGGAAGTGATTGTCTGTCAGGATTAAGAAAACGTTCGAAAAGCAATCCATATTTGAGAGGATCCAAGTTTGTTATTTTCAAACAATATGCAACCGCCGACCCAGCTGCCGATCCTCTCCCCGGACCAACCCATACACCTTGTTCTCGGGCTGCACGTATAAAATCTTGTACAATGAGAAAATAGCCGGGATATTGCATCCATTCTATGGTCTTCAATTCAAAATCTATACGCTCTTGTATCTCCGGAGGAATAGGATTGCCATAACGCTCCTTAGCTCCCTCATAAGTCAAATGCCTCAAATAATCATTACTATCCTTAAACCCTTCGGGAATAGAAAAGTCGGGCATCAAAGGTTCATTTTCTATCGAATAGAACTCCACCTTGTCCAAAATCTCCAGAGAAGTAGACAATACCTCGGGACGATTGGCAAAGATTTCATTCATTTCTTGCTGAGTTTTGAGCCATTCTTGTTGGGAGTAGCGCAAGCGATTAGTATCATGCACACTCCGCCCCGTAGAGACGCACAATAGACGATCATGGGCAATGGCATCCTCTTCATTTGTAAAATGGACATCATTCGTTGCCACTACTTTTATTCCTAATCGTTCCGAAAGTGCATATATCTGTTCATTCACCTCCAGCTGCCTTTGGTAAGTCTCCATGTTGGCTTTCGGATCCTCCGTTCGATGCAACTGAACCTCAAGATAGAAATCATCTCCGAATAAATTTTTGAACCACAAAGCGGTACTCTCAGCTGCATCCAAACGCCCTGCCATTATATGCTGGGGGATTTCCCCTCCGAGACAGGCACTCAATACAATAATACCCTCATGATACTTTTCCAACAATTCCTTGTCAATACGTGGTTTATAGTATTCTCCTTCGGAAAAACCTAATGAAACCATTTTTATAAGGTTTTGATAGCCGATTTTATTTTTCGCCAATAAAATCAAATGCCAACCACTTCTGTCGATCGACCGACCGGGATTATAAGGATCCGGCGTATTTTTATCTTTATCATGACGAGTGCGACGCGCACAATATACTTCACATCCGAAGACCGGCTTGAAAAGTGTCTCTTCTAACTCCTTGATCTTCTCTTCGTACGACTTTTTGCGTTCAAATTCCTCCGCTGTCAGGTCTTCTCGACCTTCCAAATCCTGTAAAAGATTTCTCTGCTCCTTTATAATGTTGTTAGTAGAGGCATTTTCTCCTTGAACAATATCTGAAAAGGACTTTATGCCAAACATGACTCCATGGTCTGTTAGGGCAATCCCACGCATTCCATCTTTCTTTGCCTTTTTTACCAACGATTTGATTGAAGCCAATCCATCCAAAATAGAATATTGAGAGTGGACATGTAAATGAACAAATGGAGTCATAATGATGATATCTGTTGCTTGTTATGTAAAGTATCTTCTCGTGCTTTTCTATTCAACTATCCGCAAGAACTCAGAGAAAAAACAAAAACTCTAATTCTAAATACTATCTCGACCTCAATCGACTTTTATAGAATCCGTTTGAGTTTTGAGTAAAAAGCAACTAAGCTTTTCGATAAAAGCTTAGCTGCTTTTATTAGAAAGCTCCAAAGTTTTTTTTGTCTTAAGGTAAGTCACTTTCTTCTTGAAATGAATAAAACACTGTTATTCTCCTCAAAACCCTTTTCTACACACGTAATTGAGACTCTATATTCGCAACCGTACTGGCAAATTGTGGGTTAATGGAAATCGTGTTGCTTACCATCTGACAACCATGAAGAACAGTTGCATGACTTCGCCCTCCCAAAGTTTCTCCTATGGCAGAAAGAGAGTCTGTCGTAT
The DNA here is from genome assembly GCA_041848345.1 of Porphyromonas sp. Classification (GTDB taxonomy): domain Bacteria; phylum Bacteroidota; class Bacteroidia; order Bacteroidales; family Porphyromonadaceae; genus Porphyromonas. The sequence continues at coordinate 37,019 of JBGZIN010000019.1, read as the reverse complement.
ATTTTTTGGAAAGAAACATCACTAAATGGCGAGCTTGTACAATATCTTGTCTTCTGCTCTTGCTCTGCAAATCCTGCAAATTAACATGCAAAAGATCACAAACAATCTTCTGAATACGCTCCATATTAACTTCCTTATCCTCAATGCGCACAGTTTGGCGTACAATTTCTTGCGCATAGGACAAAGAAATCTCCCTCCCCGTAACGGCTGCATTAAAAACCAATGAGGTAAGAACTCCATGTAACTCCCGAACGTTACCATCGACATGTTTCACCACAAAATCCAAAACTTCCTTCGATAGAGAAACTCCCTCAATGTCCATCTTGTACTCCAATATTTTACGTCTTAACAAAGGATCCGGACGAGTTATCTCAGTCGATAAAGAACCTTTAATGCGAGATACCAAGCGCTCGTGCATGCCCGAAAGGAAACTGGGAGCTTTATCACAAGTCATGACAATCTGCTTTTGAAGATTGAACAGATGGTTGAATATATCAAAAAATGCATCCTGTGTCTTTTCCTTACCGGCCAATCCTTGTATATCGTCTATCAAAAGAACATCCACTTGCTGGTAATAGCGCATAAAATCCCCCACCTTATGGTTGCGACTTGCTGCTGCGAATTGATCTAAAAACTGGGAAGTGCTTATATAAAGAACTCTCTTTTCCGGATATTTCTGCGCAATAGTCCAACCTATGGCATTCATCAAGTGTGTTTTACCAACACCCGGAGGACCATACAAGAAAAAGGGATTCATAGATGGATTACCCGGAGAATCACAAATTGTCTGAGCCAGAGCAATAGGCACTTGATTTGATTCACCTTGACAAAACTTATCGAAAAACAAATTAGGAATAAGATGCGTCTGCCATGTATTGACAGAAGATTTTGTCTCTTTTTCCTCCACCGCTCCATTCAGAATAAGATCTTCTTTCAACGAAGAGGTAGAAGATATGGAATTGGAAGATGAACTATCCACCAAAGCTTGATAATGCAGCTTTGCTTCTCCTCCCAGCACTTCAAAAAGAACAGTACGTATTTCTGCCATGAATTTATCCTCGATATACTCACAGAAGAACGCACTGGGCACCTGCACCGTAAGAGCAGAGCCTTTAAGACTAAGAGGCTTTATCGGAAGAAACCATGTTTTGAATGCTTTAGCGTCCAAAAGCTTTTCAAAACGACCAAGACAAACTTCCCATACTGCTACAACACTATCCAATTCCATCAATTTTATTTCAATCAATTTTTAAGCTTTCAAGGGGAAAAACTGAGCCAAGAAGAGCAGGTAAAAACTCCTTTTAGTTCCTCTTTTCACTGCAAAGCTAAGGCAATAAAATGGGGTTTCCAAATGGATTTATAGCTTTCAAAGCTGCATCTATTTCTAATTTGTTTTAGAGTCAGCCACTTAGGAGAAGAGAGTTATGAACAGGTAAGCAAGAACAAACAAACCACTAAAAATCAATCCATTAAAAAGACAACACATCGTGAAAACGAATATAATAAACACCTAAGAAAATCTTCGTAACTCTTCGATTTTTACCTCGTTAGGTGTGAAACCATTAGTACTATCGACAAAAAGATATTTAGATATTTTCTAAAGTAGGATTTGTTCCAACAATACTCCTTTTTAGTACAAAAATGCCCTCCGGACCTTTGTTAAAAAGAAGATCGTAAATACTTAGATTGGGATGAAATATTCCTTTTGGGGCGAGTGTCTGATGATAGCAAATTGGAGAAAAAGACGGATCAATGACTTCTTTCTTAGGACGTATTACATTACGAAAATCTTTCTCGTAGCATTTTTCGTAGAGAGTAGTTTGTTGTATCTCTATAGGTAAATGCATCAAATAAGCAATACACTGGATCAATTCATAATTGAAATCAAAAAGAAAAGTGTAATGCCGTTCGTAGAAAGGGAGAATATCATCGGCATAATATTCAAAGTAGGGAGAAAGTCCATAGCAACTCTGCAGGGTTTGCCAATGACGAACACGCCAATTATCATGGTCGGAAATGCGAACATCTCGTATCGGACATTGCTCTGACGCTCCCTGCTGAACGGGAATTACCAATTCTACAATCCCATTACTTGCCAATACACGGCACCTATTTCTATAAGTTTGTTTGATGAAAAAATCGTGTGCTTCCAAATACACATCTGAAGAAAGGAGCTTGCAAAAATACTGCACAGGAGGGGCGTAAGCTGTTGATACAATCATGAGAAGAAATCAGTATACAATAAATTCGTTCCGAAAAAGCCTTTAATGACTAATACGAATAACCAACTATCTGCTCCTTTTTTATAAGTCCCACAGTGTGTAAATCACCATTTATATCCGCAATATAAGTTATAGCCCAAAACTCTCTCGGAGCCAATGAGTGGTAATATTTTACCGAAATGTCAATTGGAGCTGTTGGATATTTCCTACCATTAACATACAACTTCCCTTTATCTATTTGAATTATATCGCCCGACACCGCTATTATCCTACAGAGAACTGAGCTCCTTTCCTCACCCGATTCAATCTGTACCAAAGCCAAAGCATTACGCAAAGGAGTCCCTCTTTTGTGCATAACAACGAAGCGCGGTTGCCAGGTATCATCTGTTTCATTAGAAGGCAATTGATAAAGAAAAAAGAAAAAGAAACGCAACAGTACCACCGCCACACAAATTAGCAATGGCACTGCAAGAAAGCGAAATCTATGCTTTAATAAAAAGCGTCTACCAATCATGAACTATGCGCATCATGCGCTTCCAACGAATTTTACCATCGAAAAGTCCCTTATCTTTATTCAGAGACAGCCAAAGTAGAGAAGGCTTACCTACAATATGATCCTCCGGAACAAATCCCCAATAACGACTATCCGCCGAATTGTGTCTATTGTCTCCCATCATAAAGTAATAATCCATGGCAAATGAATACGTTGTCTGTGGTATTCCATCAATTAAAATTGTTCCATCTGATTTTTCTTTCAAAGAGTGTCCCTCAAATGCAGTTATACAACGTCTATAAAGTTGCAGATTTTCGGGTGTAAGCCTTATGGTCATATTCTTCTTAGGGATAAGAATAGGTCCATAATTATCTCTATTCCAACCTGTCTGATAGCCTATGGGATACATCAAGCCTTGGCTTTCTGTATCGACAATTATTGCCAACACTTTAGCATCAGCCTCTAACCTTCGCTTCATCTCCTGGGTTAGGGGCAAAAGATAGAAGAGCGTCTTTCCATCCTCTTTCTGTATGTCAAACCCTTTTTCCTGAAGGTAATAGAGATCTTCTAACGACCGAGGTTGTCCCAAAAGCTGCTGATCATCTTTACTAATCCCCAAGGCTTCAAAATCCCGCTCTGTAATACCCTGTAAGGTAGTTTGTACATAATAATTGAATTGTACAAATTCCGGATTTTTTTGTATTACACCATCGATAAACAATTCATTATTCTTAATCTGCAAAGTCTCTCCGGGCAGCCCCACACATCGTTTTACATAATGGTCTCTTCTATCCACGGGGCGATAAAGAATGCGCCCGAAAGTTGCTTGATCGGACCATATTTTGTCTCGCCCATAAAGAGCTATCAGAGTATAATAATCCGGGTTGGTAACCTTCTCCGGGACAGTATCTCCCGCAGGAAAATTGAAAACGACTAAATCATTTCGCTCAACTTGTCCTAACCCCTTAAGGCGACGATATTTTTGCGAAGGTTTGTCCAAATAGCTTTTTCCTCCCAAGAATGTATTGTGCGTCAAAGGAATTGCAACAGGGGTCATGGGCATACGGGGACCATAACTTAGTTTATTGACGAAAAGATAATCTCCTACGTAAAGAGTTTTTTCCAAAGAAGAGGTGGGAATGGCAAAATTTTGAAACAAATAGACATTCAAAATTGTCACACCGACTACCGCAAAAAGAACGGCATCAAACCAAGAAAAAATTTCTCGTAAGAATGGATTTTTCAGAGTTCTAAACCAAGTCCAATTGATTTTACGAGTGAAGTAGTAGTCTATTATCAATGGAAGAAGTAAAAACCATCCCCACCCTGCCCAAAGGGCAAATAGGATAAATATAACAATGGCAATACCTCCTACAATATAGCGTGCTTTGGACGAATAAAATCTCCTTTTTATTTGCTGATTTTGAGTCTCTTTTGTATTCATACCTTCGTTTTTTTACGTCTCCTAAAATTAAAAACCTAACATCTGATCCATGGAAAGAGCCCCTCTGTGAGTGCAGGCATACTCTGCTGCCAGTACGGCACCAAGAGCAAAACCTTCTCGACTGAAAGCCTCATGATGCAAAACAATTTCATCAGTCAAAGACTTCCATGTAACCTCATGAACACCCGGCACTTCCCCTTCCCGTAAAGCCTCTATATACAAGTCTTCTTCGGATGTGGAAGGCGATAAAGTCCACTTCGTATACCGATTAGAGGTTTTAAGGATTTCACCCGCCAAAGTCAAAGCTGTTCCACTTGGGGCATCTAACTTATGAACGTGATGTATTTCTCGGATAGACGGTTTATAAGCTGGCTGTAAAGCCATTATTTGAGCTAAGCGACGATTTATCTCAAATAAGATATTAACTCCCAAACTAAAATTACTGGCATAGAAGAAACTCTTTTCCTCTTCAATAGCTCTATGCTGTAAACGACTTACTCCCTCCGCCCAGCCCGTAGTACCTGAAACCACCGGAATACCTAAATCCATACAATGACTACAATTTGCTTCAGCAACTTGAGGTAGAGAAAACTCTATACAAACATCAACGTCTCGCAAGCATTCTATCTCAAGAAATTGCTTTTTGGGGTCATTGTCATATATCTCCACAATGGTATGCTTTCTCTGTAATGCTTGTTGCTCGATAGCCTTACCCATTCGTCCGTAACCGAGAAGTACTATATTCATGATTGCTATTCCTAATTTTTCCTTTCCTCAAAATATCCACATCCCTCACTGTATAAAAGAAAAACATCTCTCTCAAAATTATCGAAAGAAACATTTCTCAGCCAAAAGTACATAAAAAAGAGAGGATTGTTCCCCCAAAGAACACCCAATCAAGGGGATCATAGACAAAGAAAAAGCCCTGAAAGCCTTCTCAAACAAAGGGCGATCCAAGACTTTTAGACAAACTATATGAGGCTTTTAATACTCTTCCTCGTCAAAAAAGAAGTCTTCATTACGAGGATAATCGAGCCAAATTTCTTCAATAGACTCATATATCTCTCCATCATCTTCCATCTCCTCAAGTATTTCAATCACCTCCAAAGGCGCTCCCGACCGCTGAGCATAATCAATAAGCTCATTTTTTGATGCAGGCCATGGTGCATCATCCAAGGAAGAAGCTAATTCAAGTGTCCAATACATAGTCCTATATTATTTTGTATTACAATTAGTTCAAGATAGTCAATGACAATAATCGCACAAAAGTAGCATTATTTTTCATATATGCAAGCAGATCTTTTTGAGTCAATCAAAATAATCATGAGGGAATAGTTTTATCGACAATGTTTGAAAAAGAGAAACGACCTATTTCTTTCCCAAACTCAACACTCTCAAAATTCTATTTCCCAAAATCACGGAGGAACTCAAATAGGTTTTTATTACCTTTGACAGTATAAGAGGTTCATCATTTTACACTTTAATCGTCCAAAATATGAGGAATAGCAACAGCCTTATGCGCAACGCTCTGAAGCTCATCGCCTCGGGGGTGCTCGGACAAGGGGTGGCACTTCTCCTCCTGATGATCGTGGGGAGACAATACAGTGAAGTGATGATGGGCACATTAGGCTCTTTCTTGAGCTGGGGTGGAATACTAAGCATCATGGCTACGGGGCGTTATGAACAGGCGATTGTAGTGACCCATTCTAAAGAGAATGCTCGCGCTCTTTGTTTACTGTGTACGCTTATTATTGTTCTATTTTGTGCCATAACTTTTCTTTTCTCAGGAGCTATCCATACGTTTTTTTCGCAACAAGTTTTGGGAAAATACATTCTACTACTTCCTTTGTTCATCCTTTTCACAGCCTTTTATTCTCTCATTTCCTCTGTTGCTCTTAGAGAAAAACTGTTTAATAGGCTATCTATAGCCCAATCGATAAACGGAGTGGGGAATAATCTGCTCAAAGTTATTTGGGGCAGCATAAACCCCTCTGTTGGGGGTTTGATTTCATCCTCCATCATTTCTGTATTCCTATCTCTGTTCCCTCATAAAGCGACTATTCAAAACGCTTTTCAAAAGCCTCTACCCTCCTCTCAGGCTATAAAAACTATTGCCTTTAGGTATAAAGCATTTCCCTTCTATTCCCTACCGCAATCTCTAATCAACACTCTATTAGGTAGTCTCCTTGTGGTTATGTTGCCTTGGCAATTTGGTCTGGCAGAAGTGGGGATACTAACGATGGCTATCATGCTGGCACGTCGCCCACTTACTCTAATTAGTGAAAATATAGGTAAAGTCTATTTTCAACGGTTAAGCGAAACTGTACACAAGCAGCGTTCCATGCGCCCCATTGTAAGGCGTTTGATACTTCTAACCTTCTCCATCGGGATACCCTTATCTATTGCATTGGGCTGGATCATGAAACCTTTGGTATGCTTCTTCGTTGGAGAAAAATGGATTGCCTCTGCTTTTGTGATCCAATGTATGCTCCCCATGTCAATACCCAACTTTGCAACCTCCATACTCAATGTTCTCCCCGATATTTTGGGTTTTCAGAAAAGTAATATGTGGATACAACTCATCATGTTATTACTCTCCGTGGCAGCCATTTTGTTAGGCTTTCTCTTTTTTACTTTTGAAGAGTTCATTGCTTTTTTCTACCTCTGCACAATGATTTTCCAAATCGGCTATTTACTCTACTTACTTCATTTAGTAAACCTCTACGAACGCAATATGTCTCAAAATAGAAATTAATAACAAACCTGATTAGCTATGAACAAAAAGAAGAAAGGGTGCATCAAGAAAAATTTTGTCTTAGACACCAACGTTTTACTACACGACTATGAATGCTTAGACAAGTTCGAAGAAAATGACATCTATATTCCCATAACAGTATTGGAAGAGATTGACCAATTCAAAAAAGGTGGGGAGCAAATCAACTACAATGCTCGCTCTTTTGTTCGCCTTCTGGACGAATTAGGTAAGCAAGAAATATTCTCTCAAGGAATTTCCTTGGGAGAAGGTATGGGGCGTCTTTTCATCAAGATAAACGGGCTGACACATCCTTTAGTTTGTCAGGCTTTTTCCGAACGGATTGCTGACCACAAAATACTCTCCGTTGCTTTGTCTCTAAAAGATGAACTACCCAATGAGCCCGTCATTTTGGTAACGAAAGATGTAAACCTACGCATGAAGGCCAAGGCTTTGGGTTTGTGTGCCGAAGATTACATAAATGATAAAGTGTCAGCTTCCAAACTATTCGACAGATCGCAAGAAGAGTTTGCAGGAATAGATGGAGATATCATTGACCGAATTTACAACGAAAGCACCGGTATAGATCTTAAAGAACTTCCTTTTCACAACGAAATAGAGCCCAACCAATGCTTTATACTTAAAAGCGAACGCAACAGCGTTATGGTACGATACAATCCTTTTTCACAAAAGGTTACGAAGGTGAGTAAACAAACTCTGTCAGGTATTACTCCACGCAATTCTGAACAAGCATTCGCTTTTGATGTCATAACCGACCCGGATATCAAGCTAATCGGCATTACGGGCAAGGCAGGAACAGGAAAAACGCTCTTAGCGTTGGCTGCCGCTCTAAGTTTGGCAGACGACTATCGACAGATATTAATGGCTCGCCCCATCGTAGCCCTTGCCAACAAGGACTTGGGCTTCCTTCCGGGAGATGAAAAACAAAAGGTTACCCCCTATATGCAACCTCTTTTCGACAACCTCAGTTTTATTAAAAGTCTTCATCGAAAAGGAGGTAGCGAAGACCGTAAACTCGAAGATCTGCAACGAGACGAACGCCTGGTTATAGAAGCCCTCGCTTACATCCGAGGCAGAAGTCTTTCCAAAGTATTGGTCATCGTGGACGAAGCGCAAAACCTCACCCCTCACGAAGTAAAAACAATCATAACAAGAGCCGGAGAAGAGACAAAAATCATTTTTACCGGAGATGTGGAGCAGATTGATTCACCCTACTTAGATGCAGAAAGCAACGGGCTTGCCTACATGATTGACAAAATGAAAGGACAAAAACTATTTGCCCACGTCAATCTCATCAAAGGAGAGCGTAGTGAACTGAGCGAAGTTGCTTCCAACCTACTCTAAATTCTTTTTTACTTTCTCTTGCAAATTTCTATCAAGAGAAAACACCATCTGATGGACGTGCCGAGAAACCCCATTCGGCTCGTCCATTTTTTTTCGTCAAAAGCACCCACAACAAATGTTTATCTGTAAGGAGAAACAAATACAAAAAGACTTCCAAACAGCATAAGTCTTTGCTCATATACCACACTGAAATGAATATAGCGAGCTAAAACTCATATCTGCCATGTATCTGAACGACTTGTGTATATCAGAAAGTTTTGCGAATATTGCGCCCGAATGTTGTACAAGTAGGCGAAGTTCTTGTATGATTCACACCTAAAAATCTATGCACAAAATGGGAATACCCAACCTCACAAGCCGCAAAAGTATGGATGGTAAAAGAGACAAGAATAAAGAAATCACCCTATGGATTGAGCAATACTCCGAGCCCTTGCTCAATAGGGCGTTTTATCTATTGTCAGACCGCGAAGAAGCAACAGACATGGTACAGGAAGTTTTTCTTGCAGCGCACTTGGCATACGATAACTTCCAATCGGACTGCGAGCCTTTGACGTGGCTCCACAGCATCTTACGACGGAAAGTAGCCGACTTTTACCGCCATAAATATCGAGGTCAGGTGCAAACAATCAGTTTAGATCATTTCTTTGATGAGAGCGGTTCATGGATAGACCAAAATGTTTCAAGTCGGTGGAACGATGATACATTGACCCGGGAAGAAGAGTTCAGAGATATTTTTGACAACTGTATAAACCAACTGCCCATGAAATGGAAATTACTTGTCAAACTGTACTATTTACAAGAGCAAAAGTCGTCCGATATTTGTCAGGAATTTGGTTTGACAAAGACTAATCTATGGAAAATACTTCAACGCAGCCGTCTGCAGCTACGCGAATGTTTAGAAACAAATTGGTTTGAGTCTTTATGAAAAAAATCATCTCTCACATCATACATCTGCTCATCATGCCTTGTAGTAAGGCAACACTGATGATGGAGCGGAAACAGCAAAAAGAACTTTCCCCTTTATGCAATCTGCAACTGATGGTGCATTTGCGGGTATGCAAACTCTGTGCTGCCTATTATCGAAAGCTGTCAGTTTTAGAGAAACTATTGAGGGCAAAAGAAAATAAGAACGAAAAAACAATCTTCCAATCTGATGATATACAAAGATTTAAGGGCGATTTGAAACGAAAAATGCAGGAGTAATTCTTTTTCGAGTGTCAGGTTTCTGAAGATCATGCGACTATATTGTCGAACTTCAAAACACTGACAACAATGAACAAAAAGAAGACCGCACACAAAACGAAGAAAACACAAGTCCGAACCATCGGATACCTCTTTTCTCTCTTCAGCTCGGCACTCATTCTTTCGTGGCTTGGCTTATTCAAGTTCACATGGACAGAAGCCCAAGCCATATATCCTCTGATCAAAAATCATCCTTTTACTTTTTGGCTCTACGATGTTTTCAGCATTGCCTCCGTGTCTCGTATGGTCGGCATTGTTGAGATTGCCATCTCACTGCTACTGCTACTTTCTCTTTGGCAATCTCGTTTAACTCGCTATGCAGCATTGGGCATGATAGCGACGTTTGCTTTCACCTTAAGTTTTCTGTTTACCACTCCGGGCATGTGGCATATTACGGAACACATGCCCATTACCGACTTTTTTATCATCAAGGACATGATGTTCTTGGGGTTTGGCATTACACTGCTTGAATTTTCTCACACAATCCATAAAGACAATCAAAATGAATAAGAAACTATTTATCTATTCGGCTGTCGCCCTTCTGCTATTGTCGGCAGCCATCTGTATTTCCTCTCAATCTCAAAGAAAAATGGAAAAGAAAGAAATGAAACACAAAACGATCTACTTTGCAGGGGGATGTTTCTGGGGAACAGAGCATTTTTTCAAACAAATTCACGGGGTAATAGAAACAGAAGTGGGATATGCCAATGGCAACACGACCAACCCCACCTACCAAGAGGTTTCTTCTCATACCACGGGATTTGCCGAAACAGTAAAAGTGGACTACGATCCGCAACAAATCTCATTGGAAAAACTCATCGAACTCTATTTTAAGATTATTGACCCCACCAGCCTAAACAAACAAGGCAATGATAAGGGCACACAATATCGCACGGGGATTTATTATGTAGACAAGACAGATGCAACCATTATCCAAAAGGAAGTAGAACAACTTGCCATGTACTACCAAAAGCCTATCCTTGTAGAGCAGAAAATGTTGGAAAACTTCTATACGGCAGAGGATTATCATCAAGATTATCTCGAGAATAATCCCGACGGATACTGCCACATCAATCCCTCTCTCTTCGAACTGGCACGGCAAGCCAATCGCCCCTCCACAAAAAAATTTCATCGTATGAGCGATGCCGAATTGAAGCAAAAACTGACTCCTCTTCAGTACGAAGTAACCCGCAACAATGCAACAGAGAAACCCTTTGAGAATGCCTACTACAATGAGTTTCGTGAAGGTATCTACGTGGACATCACCACGGGTGAACCTCTTTTCATCTCTTCTGACAAGTTTGACTCGGAGTGCGGATGGGCTTCGTTCTCTCGACCAATCGCAGACAGCCTCGTAGCAAAAAATAAAGACTTATCGCATGGCATGGAGCGTATCGAAGTCAGAAGTAAGCTCGGAGATGCACACTTAGGACATGTGTTCAACGATGGACTGAAAGAAAAAGGCGGGCTGCGTTATTGTATCAATAGTGCATCGCTGCGTTTCATTCCCAAAGAGAAAATGAAAGAAGAGGGATACGAAGAGTACATAAAGTTGCTACAAACAAAATAAATCATATTATCAAACCTTTTTAATCTACGACTTAGTTATGAATGTAAATCTTTTTAGGACAGTTATCCTTGTGGGAAGCATTGTTTCATCCACCTTATTCGCGGCATGCAACAAAGACAACAAAAAGATGCCTACTCTCAAAGAGAGTGCGATGGCAACGGTCACCATCGAGAATGTTTCAAAACCAAAACTTTTCAATCAAAGTGGCACCTTCAAAGGCGATAAAGAGGTAGTTATGCCCGGCGAAAAAATCAGCATCAAATTCAGTGCCGGTAAGGGGCAAAGCCTCATGTTCGTTACCATGTATGGCAAATCAAATGACTGGTTCTTCGCTTCCGAACAACCCGGTATCAAGCTCTACGATGACAGAGGTAAAGCCATTACGGGAGATGTATCTTCCGCTGTAAAACTATATGATAATGGGACAAAAGGAAAGACACGAGAAGAGAAAGAAAACAAGCCCATCATGGAGGTGATGGACATAAAGCCCTCCGATTTGATGAAGCTCGACCTACAATACGACGAGATGAAGTCGGAATTTACCCTGACTCTTGCAAACGTTTCATCCGGGATGCATGAAACGCCATTCTCTCCGGGCGTATGGGCTGTTTCCAACTTCGATGGAATGAAATTGCTTGCAGACATGCCATTCTTCACTCCGGGCAAGGCGAGCAACCCTGAAATAACAGACATTGCTCAAATGGGTAACCCGGAAAAACTCATTACAAAAATAAAAGGTGAAACAGGGCTTTTCACAGGACTTTCTCCCCTCTTGATCGTGGTCTATAAGGCAGACAAGAACCCCTTGTTTGAAGTCGGCAAAAAGGACATGGGCATGGGATTGAAAAACATAGCACAGATGGGAGATGCCCAAATGCTCATGGAAGCATTGAAAAAAATGCCTGAAGTAAAAGGTGTTTATTCGGCGGGAACAGCACCCATCACGCCGGGAAAGAAAGAAATGATAAAGGTGGATTTACCGCAAGACCATAAAATAGCATATGTAACTATGTATGGTTTTTCCAATGATTGGTTCTATGCCAATGAAAAAGAGATCCTTGCAACATTCAGAGGCGATGCAACGGGAAATACGGCTTTATTCGATTGCGGAACAGGCTTTGACCAATTTCCCGGAGCCGGCAACAAGCAAGCTCTTTTCGGGGGAACACCTGAAAAAGAGGAGAAACCCATACAAAAGGTGGGCAATAGCTTCCCTACTCCACCAACAAAGGATGTGCTCCGCATAACCATTCAGTAAAGAAGAAATTGCAATTTGAACAAGTATGGTCAAATAATAGCACGCGAAGAGCTTCTCTGACAGATGGTTCATTAAGATCTCTCTTCGCTGTACAATGCAAAAGATGGGAGGGGTTACCTCGGTAATCTCTCCCATTTATTGAATGAAAAAAAGTGGCGGCAGAGAGGATCTTACCTCTCTACCGCCACCGATATTATTACTGTCTATTACCGCTCCTCACTCCATGCACAACAAGACCGAGGAGCAATAAAACTATTTTAGAAGCTGAACTTCAAGCCCATGTAAGCCGAACGGGGCTGTGTGGGTCCATACATATATGCACTATCGCGGTCAGGACCCAAATCGAAGTCCTTTTGCATGGCATTGAACAAGTTGTTCATACCGGCATAAATTTCCAAGTCTGAGGAGAAAATCTTCAGCATATAAGAACATTTGAAGCCAAGGTCAAAGAATGAAGGTGTCCTCTCCAAACGATCGGCATGTACAGCAGGTATCTCTGCCGTGGCGGGATCATAACCTTGAGCCTTGAAAGCATTTTCTATTTGTTCTCCCGAAAGGGTCCTGGCATATTCGTTTTGTTCCGTACCCAAAACAATGGCATGAGGCGCATACATCGAGCCTGTATAAGTTCCCGTAAGCGAGAGGTTCAAGTTCTTCACAGGTTCAACACCGATTGTAAAGTAACCATAAGCAGAGGGTGTGCGTGTGATCTCTCGTGAATGCTGCTTCTCTGCCTTAACCTCCAAATCACCTTCACTATTTACTTCAAACACGGGCAATCCGTTGGCATCGAGTTGGGCAATCTCTCCCCACTCTTCGGCAGCTTCATATTTGTTGCTTGCCAAAGTGAAACCGGCTTGCAATTGGAAGATGTTCCAAGCCAATTTTCCCTCAAGGTTCACACCGGCAACAGTAGCTCCCGAACCATTTATACGGTTGTAATTAGAGATACCGTTCTCCACATTTACCTTCTGGGTAACAAACACGTCTTGCAACTTATTGTAAAATCCTTCCACGAGGAAATTCGTTTTCACGGCACCGAAGTTTCCGTAGAGATCGGCACTCAGATTGAATGCATGGCTTGTTTCGGGTTTCAGACCGGCTATGTTGTTCACACGTTGTACGTCTCCATTCACAACACCCACGTGTAAGTCTTCATCAAACACTTGGGGAGCACGGAAACCTTTGGCATATGAAAAACGGAAGTTTACATCTTTGGTGGGATTGTAACGCAAGGTTGCACGAGGACTGATGATCGGACTCACACCTCCCTGGGCATTGCGTACTGCACTGTTGGCATCCAAACGCCCTCCCAAGAGTACTGAAAACATATCGTTTTTCCACTCCAATTGAGCCAAAGCACTTGCGTTGTGAATACGTTGATCCATAGCAGGATACAACTCTATCCATTTGCCTTGAGCATCTTTTTCCTTCGCATACCAATTGCGGATGGGCATTACATCGTTGAGATGATCATATACATATTCGGCACCTACGAGCAACTGAGCAGGCATGAAGAACAACTTATCCATATCGTAGGAGTATTGTACTCCTCCCATGTAGGTAGACCCTTTGGTTACGCCATAGTTGATACCGAAAAGTTCGTTGGGAATAGGATAACCTATCTGTCCCAAAGCATTGCCTTTGTCATCCTTATGCTCACCAATGCCGCCATAGTAGCTGTCGCGATTGACACGTTGTCCCGAGAGATAAGCGAGGAAATGGTGTTTATAGTCCTCAGAGAAGAGGTCAAACTTCATGTTACCGCTGTATATACTGTGGTCCACATGCTCCGAAACGGCTGCCACATGGTCGGGCCATTCCAAGTGATCCCCACCACGGCGATACTCTTGTATGGTGTGGAACTCTGCCGTAAGTTTTGAATAGTCCGTTGTGCGCAGGAAAGCACGAGTACCCACCGAACGACCATTCAATTTACCCAATTCGCTATACCCATCACCATTGGCATCCCAAGCCGAACGATAGCGAGCTTGTCCGAAGATCATTGCACCGGCACGGTTGTCATCTGTGATGACAGAGGCATTCAAACTTACATTGTTATCGGGGGCATTCATTCCCGTGAATGTCAAAGACTCCCCGAAAGAGAAGCTGTTGCGTGTCGGCTCCTTGGTAATGATGTTCACCACACCGCCGATCGCAGACGATCCGAAGAGTGCAGAGCCACCACCGCGAACAACCTCCACACGATCAATCATGTTGGTGGGGATCTGTTCTATACCATACACCCCTGCCAAAGCACTGAAAATGGGACGGCTGTCGATAAGGATTTGCGTATAACGACCATCAAGACCATTGATGCGCACTTGATTGAAACCGCAGTTTTGGCAGTCGTTCTCCACACGCACTCCGGGTTGGAAGATGATACCTTGTGCCAAGTTGTTGGCATTCACACGGCTGAAAAGCTCTTCGTCCACCACGTTTACAATTGTCGGAGCAAGGCGGCGCAACGTAGCTTGTCTATTGGCACTCACCACCACCTCGTCAATACTCACGACGTCTTGTTGTGCTTCAAAATTGACCTCTACCACTTTGTTACGATCTATGCGCACGGTGCGCTCTTGACTCAAATAACCCACACCACGCATTACCAAAGTGATCTCTCCCGGCTTGATGTTGCGCAGGAAATAGTGCCCTGTGGCATCGGTGCTGGTACCAAAGGTGGTCCCCTTAATTTGGATGGTTACCCCGGGCACATGCTCTCCCGTAAGGGCATCCACCACGTGTCCCACCACGTTGGCATCCGAAGGCAATTTCTTCTTTCTGTTCATCGGTTCGCCTCCCCTCGCTGCCAATTGAAAGATCGCAGCGAACAGGCAAACGCAAGTGATTATGAATTTATTCATACTTGAAATTTTGATAAATGAGTTAGTTTCAAAAAAATCGAGTGCAAAGGTACTCCTTATCCATTGCGCCCTAAATACCTAATAGTGGGTATATTAAAACAGAATTCATCCAAATAAGGTATTCAAATTAGGGAGGATGGATATAATAAAAAGTACACAAATGACATAGGTAAATCGAAGAAAACCTTATATATACGACACTCAAGAGTGGCAGGTAAGGTTGTTTTCGGACCAATCATTCCCACCATACGATATTCAATATCGGTCAAAAAAGTTACCTAACAAATACTACCTTGCCATTTATTCTCATTCGGCAAAGAAATCAATGCCATCAAGCACAAAAATTGAATGCATTGAAAACTCAAATTGTATGCATACAAAAATGAATTTGAATGCATACAAAATCGGATTTATATGCATACAAATCGGCAGCATCTTCCCGACGCTCAAAACTTTCTACAAATCAATAAGATAAAGTGACCCAAAGAAAAACCGCATAAAGAGGGAGAAAAGCAGAAAGAAAAACGAAGCAACTATTTTTAATATTCAAATGGGAATAAATATATTTGCACTACAATTCGCAAAATAGCTATGAAAAAGAAGATTTTATTTTTATCAATCCTTGTCACACTTTGTGGCTTATCCCATTTTGCTCAAGCTCAAGAGAAGAAAGCAACTCCTCGCGTGGATATAAACCTGAGAGGGGGAGTAGGTGCCATGGCAATGCCACACAGCTCGTTCACACCTCAAACAGCCATTGCAACCATGACCGTAGAGAGTTGGTTGAATAGCTTTTGGAAAGTTGGATTGCAGGTATCGACTCAGGCAATGCACTTGGGAGAGCAAAATCTACTCACACCCCGACAAGGGGCGTTTACTCAATTGTTTATAGGTCCCTCTTTTTCTCTAAACAAACGTTTTGACTCTTGGAAAGAATGGAGTGCCAATGCGACCTTTTCCGTGGGTTACACATATCTTTTCGGGAAGAATACAAAAGACGCTCCTTTTATCGGGAAATATGAAGTATTCAACAAGGGGCAACATGGTTGGGGACTTCATTTAAGTGCGGATATACGTCGCTATATCGGGATGTATTACGTAGGATTGGGTTACGCATTGGACAGCAGAATGATCAAAATAGACAACGCACAAGGTCGTGTCGAGCACGCAATAGGCACTCCTCAACTTGTGTTCGGCATCGTTCTGTAAGAAGCCTTCAAAACCCCGATTGATCGGGTTGTAGTCATACATCAATACCGCATCCGAAGCGATTTCCATCGTTTCGGATGCTTTCTTTTTATCCTTTTGAAGAAATATCCCCAAGCAAAAATTTAGACGTTGAATAGCCCCCTTTCGAAAACCTGCATTCCACTCAATTATCCGCATCTTGCTCCAATGCCAATCAGGAAGGTACTACAAGGAAACTTAAACAAGCCGTTTTCCCATCTAAGATAAAGAGCAAAAATGTACCTTTGCAATGGTATCAATAGTTTAATATGATCGTTACAGTATGAAGAATTTCAAGTTTGTAAACCCCACCCAAATCGTTTTTGGACAAAATAGCATTGCACAACTATCCAAACTTTTACCCGTCGGCAGTCGCCCCATACTCGTATTCGGAGGTGGTAGCGTACGCAACAACGGCGTGTATGACCAAGTAATCGAAGCATTGAGAGGCTTTGAATACAGCGAGTTTTGGGGCATCGAATCCAACCCTTCCGTTGAAACAATTCGACTCGCTATCGAGCAGGCAAGAAAAGAAAAGAGCGATTTTGTTTTGGCCATCGGTGGAGGTTCCGTAATCGATGCTTGTAAACTCATATCTGCCGGTATATTGGTGGAAAAAGATCCCTGGGATATTGTGTTGTCGGGCGTTGCCAGAGGACCGTTCGTACCTTTGGGCTGTGTATTAACCCTCCCTGCCACGGCTTCTGAAATGAATTCGGGCAGCGTTATATCCTCCCAAAAGACACAAGAGAAATTCCCATTCCACGGACAGTTTCCCAAGTTTTCCATTTTAGATCCCGAAGTTACCTATACTCTTCCCCAATACCAATTGGCTTGCGGTTTGGCAGACAGTTTCGTACATGTTATCGAACAATACCTCACTTATCCCAATCAAAGCCTTTTGATGGACCGATGGGCAGAGGGATTGCTCCTCACCATCCGAGAGATCGCACCCAAAGTATTGGACACAGAGCACCCCGACTACGACTCTCGTGCAGAGTTTATGATGTGTGCCACCAATGCACTGAACGGCTTCATCCGTCGAGGCGTGGTGGAAGATTGGTCTACGCATATGATCGGTCATGAGCTTACCGCCCTCACCGGCATTGCCCATGCCCACTCTCTTGTTATCGTACTTCCCGGGACTCTACGTATAACAGGTTTTTCAGGGAAAAGAGAGAAAATGCTCCAATACGCCGAGCGGATATGGAATATAACCGAGGGCAGCGAGGATGAGCGCATCGAAAAAGCAATCGAATGTACCGAAGAATTTTTCCGTTCGTTGGGCTTTACCACACGACTTTCCGCAGCCGGAATTGGCGAAGAGGTTGAGCATGAGTTGGTACGCCGCTTCCAAGAGCGTGGCACAATACTTGGAGAACGCCAAGACATTAACTTTGAAGTTGTACAAGAGATATTGGCTACTTGTAGAAAATAAATCCCATGTGGTATATCTTTCTCTCTGCATTCGTTCTGCTGGCAATCATAGCACTCCTTCTCTACAAACTCTATAAGAGAGAGCAAGGGAGAGCTACTCTCGTTGCTGAAAATGCGCACCTTAGTGAAGCATTGGAAGAGAAAAGAGAACAAAACGTACAAGTTGAAGAGGAACTTTCCCTCACCCGTCAAGAAATTCAAAAGGTGCAAATAGCCTATTCCGAACTGCAAGTACGAGCCCGTCTCTTGGCAGAACAAATCCGAGTAGAGCAAGAAAAAACTCTCTCACTCTCGGAACAGATGAAAAGTCAGTTCCGAGAGTTGGCATCGAAAATTTTTGATGAAAGGAGCGAACATCTCTCCCGAAAAAACGAAGAGACGCTGAAACCGCTGCGTGAGGACCTCAAACGTTTTGGAGAACAGGTGCAAACCACCTATGAAAGTGAAGCTCGCGAACGCTTCTCTCTACAAAACGTAATAAGGGAACTTTTGGAGCGAAGTGGTGCCATGAGTAAAGAGACGTCTGAACTTATCAGGGCACTGAAAGGAGACTCGAAAGTACAAGGAGACTGGGGTGAAATGATTTTGGAAAACATCCTCAAGCATAGCGGACTTACCAAAGATAGAGAATACTTCATTCAAGAAACACTTCGTAACGAAAGCGGTGAGGTAATCAATCCGGAGGGCAATCGAGGTGGGTTACGCCCCGATGTCTTGGTACGCTACCCCAATGGTGGTGTAATGATCATTGACAGCAAGGTGAGTCTTACCGCTTATGCCAATTACGTTTCGGCAACTGATGAAGAAGAGCGAAGTGCTTATGCCAAAGCACACCTAAACAGTGTGCGCAAACACATTGATGAGTTGTCCGAAAAAAAGTACCACCACTTCCTATCCGAATCGCCCGATTTCGTGATGCTGTTCATCCCTAACGACCCTGCCTACTCGCTCGCATTGCAAGAGGCACCCACTTTGTGGGAATATGCTTACAAAAAAGGCGTGATACTGATCAATGGAACAAACCTCATCGCAGCTCTAAAAATGGCGCAAGATATGTGGCAGCGAGACAGACAAGTGAAAAATGTCGAAGAGATTATCCGTAAAGCCTCGTCGCTGTACGACAAATTTTGTTCTTATAGCGAAACACTTCTCGAAGCAGAGCGCAAAATACAAGCTGCCGGAGAAAGCATCGCAAAAGCCAAAGGACAATTGATGAGCGGTCGAGGTAACCTTATCGGAGGATTGGAAAAATTGAAAGAGATGGGAGTGGTATCGACCAAAGAAATCCCAACACAACTACGCACACCAACAGAATAAAAAGCCCAAAACAATGAACTACCAAGGTATTTTGAGTGAGGATGAAAAAGAGCGTTTTATCCGACAAATCATGCTCCCCGATATTGGAGAAGAGGGACAAATAAGCCTTCGATCAAAAAGGATATTGGTCGTTGGAGCGGGAGGGTTAGGCTCCTCTTTACTCTACCATTTGGTAGCTGCCGGCATTGGGCACATCGGGATTGTAGACTTCGATACTATCTCTCTTTCCAATCTACAAAGACAAATTCTTTACACCGAAGAAGATCTTGGGGCAAACAAAGCAATCGTCGCCAAAAATCGCCTCCAACGGCTCAATTCCTCTTGCATCATAAGTGCATATAGTGAGCGTTTCTCTGAAAAGAATGCCCTCAAAATAGCACAGAACCATGATCTCATCATCGATGGATGCGACAACCTTTCCACTCGTTATCTCATGGATGCAACTTCCGAAAGCCTTGGTATTCCCTACCTATACGGTGCCGTTGATTCATGGGGCGGACAAGTATCACTTTTTCACCATAAGGGGAGTGGCAGTTACCGCTCTTTATTTCCCCAAAAAGATATCAAAGCAGAGGAACGTATCGTGCCCGTATTGGGCGCAGCTGTGGGTGTTATTAGTTCCATCATGGCTACGGAGGCTATCAAAACACTCCTCGATTTGCCCACCACTTTGGCGGGTCGTTTGTTGCGATTTGATGCAAAGAGCCTTCAATTTGACCTCTTTTCCATTCAAATCTAATCGGGGAAATGCTTACCTTTGTCCCTAACGAAGTGATGTAATCCACTAAGATAAAAAGATACACAATATATGGCACAACAAGAAGATTTGTTCAAAAAAATCATCTCTCACTGCAAGGAGTATGGTTTTGTATTCCCTTCTTCAGAAATATACGATGGCTTGGGAGCCGTTTATGACTATGGACAGTATGGCGTAGAACTCAAAAACAACATCAAAAACCTATGGTGGAAGAGTATGACTCTTTTGCACGACAACGTTGTGGGTATTGACTCAGCCATTTTCATGCACCCTCGCATTTGGCAGGCTTCGGGGCATGTTGATGCATTCAATGACCCGCTGATCGACAATAAAGACTCCAAAAAACGCTACCGTGCCGATGTACTAATTGAGGACTATTTAGCCAAAATCGAAGATAAAATCGAGAAAGAAGTCGCCAAAGCTGCCAAACGCTTCGGAGAGTCGTTCGATGCACAACTTTACAGAGAAACCAATCCCCGAGTTTTGGGTTACGTAGAAGAGTATCAATCCACGCAAAGATCTTTCGCTTCTGCACTTTCGGCAGGTGATCTGGAAGCTGTACGTCAAATTATCCTGGACAAGAAGATAGTCTGCCCCATCAGTGGAACAGCCAATTGGACGGAGGTACGCCAATTCAATCTCATGTTTGCCACAGAAATGGGGTCCACGGCAGAGGGTGCCTCCAAAATATATCTTCGTCCCGAAACTGCACAAGGCATTTTTGTCAATTACCTCAACGTGCAAAAAACGGGACGTATGAAACTTCCTTTTGGTATAGCCCAAATAGGAAAAGCGTTTCGCAACGAAATTGTGGCGCGCCAATTCATCTTCCGTATGCGAGAGTTTGAACAGATGGAAATGCAGTTTTTCGTTGCTCCGGGAGAAGAGATGCAGTGGTTTGAATACTGGAAAAAGTCACGTATGGCTTTCCACAAGGCTCTTGGGATGGGCGACCACAAATATCGCTTCCACGATCACGAAAAACTGGCACATTATGCCAACGCTGCCACCGACATAGAGTTTGAAATGCCTTTTGGCTTCAAAGAAGTAGAGGGTATCCACAGCAGAACAGACTACGATCTCAAGCGTCATGAAGAGTATAGTGGCAAAAAACTGCGCTACTTCGATGCAACCACAGAAGAGAGCTATGTACCCTACGTTGTGGAAACCTCCATTGGGGTGGATCGCTTGTTCCTCTCCATCATGTGCGGAGCCTTCTGCGAAGAACCCACTGACAATGGAGAGATACGCACGGTACTTCGTCTACCGGCAGCATTAGCTCCGATCAAGCTCGCCGTACTCCCTTTGGTACGAAAAGATGGATTGGATGAAAAAGCAAAAGAGGTGGTTCGAGATCTTCGTTTCGACTTCACATGTCAGTATGACGAAAAAGACTCTATCGGGAAGCGTTATCGTCGCCAAGATGCAATAGGTACACCTTATTGCATTACCATTGACAACCAAACCATGGAAGACAATACGGTTACCATCCGCGATAGAGATACGATGGAACAGCACAGAGTGCCCATTGCCGACTTGAGAAAAGAGATCATGGCAAAGGTAGATATGAGCACACTTTTAAGAAAAATAGCCGATGACAAGCAAGACTAAAACACACAGATATTGGGGCTTATCCCCATTGATTACCTTTGGTATAACGTTATTGCTTTTACTCTCCCCCTCTTGCCAACAAAAGGTGGATAGCGTGGAGCAATGGCGCAGAGAAAATGAGAGCGCATTTAACGACTATGCCAACAACAAAGACTTTGCCCAATATTCAACGGATGGGTTGCTACCCTTTGTCTATATGAGATGGATAGAGCGTGGGGAGGGAAAGGAGTACCCCATCGAAACGTCTCGAGTTTTGGTACACTATGAATGTTATCTCTTGTCTGGCAGCAAGAACTTGGTGGAAGGGAACTTCGATCAAGAAAAGAGTCAAAGACTAACCCTCAATCGAGTTGGTGATCAGTCTTCTATTGTGGGCGTGCAAATAGCTCTGCAAAACATGGTCGTCGGAGACTATACAGAGGTTATCATCCCCTGGTATTTGGCATATGGTGATAAAAAACAGGACAATATACAGCCCTACACAGCTCTACGATATCTTATTCGGTTAGATAAAATTATACCTGAAACAGAAAAGTAAGAAAACCTATTTATCCGATGAATAAAAAGATTAAAATCCTCATTTCCAATGACGATGGAGTACATGCACCCGGTATATCGGCACTTGCCAATGCCCTAAAACCTTTGGGTGAGATCGTTGTTGTAGCACCGGATGGTCCTCGCTCGGGGGCTTCGGCTCAAATAACTTCCCAAGTGCCTTTGCGCTTGACAAAAATGAAAGAAGAGGTGGGCTGTACCTGGTACAGATCAACGGGGACTCCTGCAGATTGCGTTAAACTGGCTCTGAATATAATTTACAAAGAAGAGAAGCCCGATCTCGTCGTTACCGGTATCAATCACGGGCGTAATGATGGTATTTGCGTGATCTATTCGGGAACCATCGGAGCTGCCATGGAAGGATGTATTGCAGGCATTCCATCCCTTGCAGTATCTGTCAATGATCATGGAGACAATGCGGAGATGAGCTATGCCGCAGCCTATACCCCAAAAGTTGCGCGCTGGATGCTTCAAAATCCTATTCCCAAAGAAACTTTGCTTAGCCTCAACCTCCCCAAACACCAACCGAAAGGGCTCGAAGTTTGTCCTCAAGCAGTGGGACGTTTTGTAAACGAATTTGTAGAGAGTGAAAATGCCAAAGGGCAAAAAGTCTATTGGCTTTCGGGCAATCAGATAAAGACTAAGGAAGAACCCAACACGGACTGGGATTTGTTGGAAACCGGTTATGCCACGCTCACTCCAATTCGTATAGATATGACGGATCGATCTTTTTTGGAAGAACTTCGCAATAATACGTTCAACGACTTATTGGCGATGGAATAAGAGTAGAGAAAGAATACCGATGCGCTACTTCATCATTGCCGGAGAGGCTTCGGGCGATTTGCATGCAGCCAATCTCATAAAAGCGATAAAAGAAGAAGACCCGGAGGCAGAATTCGCCTTTATGGGCGGAGATAAGATGGCAAGAGAGAGCCGAACGCCTCCCATCGTGCATTACAGAGAAGTTGCATTTATGGGGTTCGGGCAAGTCCTTCGCAACTTTTTTTCCATCCATCGAATAGGAAAACTAATACAGAAATGTATGGTAGAATTTGCCCCCGATGTGATTATTCCGGTGGATTTCGGTGGCTTTAATTTTCGGTATATACTTCCCTTTGTGCACAAAAACCTTCCCTCTGCACACCTATTCTATTACATTCCTCCTAAGGTTTGGGCTTGGAAAAAATCACGTGTACACACTCTGAAAAGATATTGTTCAAAGGTACTCTGCATACTTCCTTTTGAGGAAAAATTCTTAGAAAGTTATGGCATTTCTGCGTTCTATGCCGGCAACCCCTGTATAGATGCTGTGGATAAATATCGGAATAGCTATGGAAAAGAGGAATATAAAGAAGCAGTTGTCCGACGCTCTCCCTCTCTCTCCCTATCCCAAAAGGAGCATATCGTGGCATTACTGCCCGGTAGCAGACGTCAAGAACTGAGGAGCAACCTTGCTCTGATGCTGGAAACATTACACTCTTCCTACCCACATCTCTACCCCATCATTGCGGGAGCACCCGGTTTGACAGAGGCGGACTATGCGCCTTTTATTCCGCAAAATTGCCCTGTTCCCATTCTGTTCAATGCTACTTATGAACTACTCGCTGCGGCAAAATTTGCATTGGTAACTTCCGGAACTGCTACATTGGAAACAGCTCTGATAGGTACCCCTCAAGTAGTTTGTTATAGGGCTAATGGATCCCGTTGGATGAATTGGGCTTTCAAAAAATTCTTTCCCATACGCTACTTTTCTCTTGTTAATCTCATTTTAGACGAGCCTTTGGTCGAGGAATTGCTCGCTGCCGATGCTTCTCCTCATAAGCTGCGCCTTGCCATAGAGTCCCTACTGCTCTCTCCCGAGCGTATAACCGATGGTTATAAACGTCTCCACACTCTGTTGGGTGAAACCCCGTCATCTCAGAGGGCAGCACGAGAGATTGTGGCACAAGCCTCCCTCTATAAACGCTCTTAAGACAAAATCAAATGGTTGTTTTCCCCAATGCAAAAATAAACTTGGGATTACGAATTGTAGATCGTCTTCCCAATGGTTACCATTCTATCGAAACGATTTTCCTCCCCATCTCTCTTTGCGAAGTCATTGAGATTGTTCCTCTGCCCGAAGAAGCAACAGCAGATAAATGGTTCCAAAGCGGGCTTTCCATAGAGGGAACTTCGGAAAGCAACACTGTTTTACGCACAGTCAATATGCTAAGGAGAGAGGGCTATAAAATTCCTCCCATCTCCATCGAGCTACTCAAAAAAATTCCTTTCGGAGCCGGATTGGGAGGAGGTTCTTCGGATGCAGCATTCACACTAAAGATGCTTAATGAACAGTTCGATCTGCGCCTTTCTACCGAACAAATGGCAACAATGATCGCAGAAATAGGAGCCGACTGTTCGTTCTTTATTCACAATGAACCCATGCTGGGAAAGGGAATTGGCAATCTACTCACTCCCATTTCCCTCCCCGACTTCCTTCGAGAAGCCAACATAGTGTTGATTAAACCACCTATTTTCATCTCCACAAAAGAAGCATACAGCAAAGTCAGTTGCCATCCGGAGGCACAAGGGACTCTGGAAAAGATGATCCAAGAACCCGTAGAACGATGGCAAGAAACCTTCATCAATGACTTTGAAGTTCCTCTCTTCTCAACCTATCCATTACTAAAGAAGCTAAAAGAATATCTCTACTCCGAGGGTGCAGACTATGCTGCCATGTCGGGGTCCGGATCTACTATTTATGGTATATTCTCCTCCAACAAACCCTCCTCTTTCACCTCTTCTTTGCTGAAAAACTGTTTTGTATGGCAAGGTCAATTGCTCTAACCGATTTTTTGCCCACTTCTCGCAAAGAGATGGAAGCCAAAGGGTGGGATGAAGCCGATGTTATTCTTTTTAGCGGAGACGCCTATGTAGACCACCCTTCTTTTGGAGCTGCCGTAGTGGGACGCTATTTGGAGTCTTTCGGACTACGAGTGGCAATTGTGCCGCAACCCAATTGGCGCGACGATTTGAGAGACTTCCGAAAATTGGGAAAACCTCGCCTCTTCTTCGGTGTATCTCCCGGAGCCATGGATTCCATGGTCAATAAATATACTGCTGCTCGCCGACTGCGAAGCGAAGATGCCTACACGCCCGACAAGCGCATAGACATGCGCCCCGAATATCCTTCCATTGTATATAGTCGTATTCTCAAAGAGATCTATCCCGATGTCCCCGTTTTACTGGGAGGTATAGAAGCCTCTCTGCGACGATTGGTGCACTACGATTACTGGCAAGACAAACTGCTCCCCGGAATATCCATCCTCAGCCCTGCCGACCTGGTAATATACGGGATGGGAGAACTTCCCTTTCGTCATATAATACGAGCTTTGCAAAATAGTGCAGACCTTTTCTCCATGAGAGACGTACCACAAACCACTTTCGCCATCCGGCAAGAAGAATACACTCCTCAGGAGGGTGATTTGCTCCTTTTCAGCTACGAAGAATGTTTGAAAGAGAAGAAAAAACAAGCGATGAATTTCAAACATATTGAAGAAGAGAGCAACAAGTACCACGCTCGGCGCATTGTTCAACCTTGTGGCGATAAAATGATCATTGTCAATCCCCCCTTTCCTCCGATGACAACGGGCGAAATAGACGCATCTTTTGATCTTCCCTACACACGTTTACCCCACCCTCGCTATAAGGGTAAGGTAATAACAGCCTACGAGATGATCAAACACTCGGTTAATCTGCACAGGGGTTGTTTCGGGGGTTGTTCCTTTTGTACCATATCTGCCCACCAAGGCAAATTCGTCGCCTCTCGGAGTGAAACTTCCGTACTGAAAGAGGTGCAAAAAATTGCCTCTATGGAGGATTTCAAAGGCTACTTAAGCGATGTTGGCGGACCTTCTGCCAATATGTATCGTATGGAGGGTATAAAAAAAGAACTTTGTGCCCGATGTGTACGCCCCTCTTGCATCTTTCCCAATGTATGCCGTAACCTAAATGCCGATCACAAACCCATCAACGATCTATTGGATAAGATTGATCGAATAGCCGGCATCAAAAAAAGTTTCATCAGCAGTGGAGTGCGATATGACCTCCTTTTGGAAGAGTACAAAGACCCACACCTATGCGAAGAAGCAAGGCGATACACAGAAAGTCTCATCGCAGCCCATACATCGGGACGATTGAAAGTGGCTCCGGAGCATACTTCTCCCAAGGTACTCGAACTTATGCGCAAACCTCCGTTCTCACTTTTCGAGAGATTTACCAACATTTTTGCCTCTATCAACCGAAAATATGGGCTCAAGCAACAGCTCATCCCTTACTTTATTTCTTCCCATCCCGGTTCACAAGAAACCGATATGGCAGAGCTGGCTGTATTAACCAAAAAGCTCAATTTTCATTTGGAACAAGTGCAGGACTTCACCCCCACTCCCATGACTTTGGCCACTGAGATTTACTACACAGGTTATCATCCCTACACGATGGAGCGCGTTCACTGCGCCATCACACCGGAAGATAAACGGCGTCAAAAGCAGTATTTCTTTTGGTATAAAGCCGATGAACGAGCAGAGCTAATCCGAGCCCTCAAGCGACTCAATCGCCCGGATTTGATAGAGAGTCTTTTCGGTTCCACTCGGTCTTCCGCCTTAGCTGCATCCACAGCTCAGCGCAATCCCCATCGCTCCTCCAAAGAATCTTCTCGCAATCCTCACCCTGCGGATGGCAACATGTATCCAAGGGATATGAAGAAACACAAAAAAAGGAGATAATTCTCTTCTTTAATTTGTTTCGAGATATAATACAATCTGTTGCTGCGGTAAGTCTTCCCCCTCTATTACGAGGAAATAGGCAAGGCGGACAATAGGCTGTCGATAGCGGAAGTGAGTGAGTAAAAACGACCAATATAGATACAGCCTATACCTCGATATACAATATCTGTTGAGTAGAATAGCAGTTATATAGACCTTTGCATCAGAAAATTTAATAGATAAACAATTATGACAGCTATTCTCAACACTCAATTTCCAGCATTCAAGCTCAATGCTTATCACAACGGCTCTTTCAAAACCATTTCCAATGAAGATCTCAAAGGAAAGTGGTCTGTGGTAGTATTCTATCCCGGTGATTTCACATTCGTTTGTCCCACGGAATTGGAAGATCTTGCCGACAAATATGAAGAATTCAAGAAACTCGGCGTAGAAGTATATGCTTGCAGCTGCGACACTCACTTTGTACATAAGGCTTGGGCAGACGCTTCTCCCGCTATCAAGAAGGTACAATACCCCATGTTGGCAGATCCCACAGGTGCTTTGACTCGTGCTTTGGGTATCCTTATTGAAGAGGATCAAATGGCATATCGCGGCTCTTTCGTAGTAAACCCCGAAGGCGTTATCAAAATCGTTGAACTCAACGACAATAGCGTGGGTCGTGATGCAGAAGAAATCCTCCGAAAAATTAAAGCGGCACAATACGTAGCATCACACGATGGACAAGTTTGCCCTGCCAAATGGCGCGAAGGACAACAAACGCTCAAGCCCAGCATAGATCTTGTGGGTAAGATTTAACCCCTACCTCCTCGTGCTCAATTGCCGCCTTTATAAGCATTTTGGCATATAAACGGAAGGTCAATTGGAATTTTTTGATAGAGCCCTCGATCGGTGAATACTCTTATCGGGGGCTCTTCGTACAGACTAAAACAATCCAACTACTATGTTCGATAAGGATACATTGACCCAAGTGGGCAATTTTTTTGCCCCTTTGAAGAAAAAATATACCCTGCATTTACAGGCTCTACCCTCTCATCCTTCCTATCAAGAAGCCCGTACGATGTTGGAACAATTGGCATCGGTTGCACCTCAATTGACGGTTACTTTCGAGGAAGTAGAGGGTTTTTCAATCGATTTATGGGTAGATGAACAGCCCTCCGGCATACATTTCAGAGGTATTCCGGGCGGACACGAATTTACCTCCCTGCTTCTTGCCATATTGAATAGTGATGGCATCGGGAAAAACATTCCCGACACAGGGGTGCAACAACGCATAAAATCGATCAAAGGTGCGGTCAATCTACGCACTTACGTATCGTTAAGCTGTACAAATTGCCCCGATGTTGTGCAAACTCTGAACTTGCTTTCCATACTCAATCCCAATATAACGCACACGATGGTCGATGGGGCTTTCTTCCCCGACGAAGTGGAGCGTTTGGGCATTGCATCCGTACCCTGCGTTATGGCAGATGACAAAGTCATTCATGTGGGACGAGGAGACTTGGCAACACTACTCAACAAGATCGAAGAGCTCTACGGAACGGAACATACAACCAATAGCAAGAGCGAAGTACAGCAATTCGACCTTTTAGTCGTGGGTGCTGGTCCTGCAGGAATAGCCTCTGCCATCTACTCTGCACGCAAGGGATTGAAAGTGGGCGTCATTGCAGAGCGCATTGGAGGACAAGTAAACGAAACCGTAGGCATTGAAAATCTTATTTCCGTACCCTATACCACGGGGAACCAGTTGGCAAACGATCTCCGTTCGCATGCAGAAAGCAACCAGATTTCCCTCCTTGAAGCACGCACGGTAGTCGCCATCGATCAAGAAGAAGGTACCTCATTGGTAAGAACTTCTTCAGGAGAAAAATTTTCCGCTCCGGCTCTCATCATGGCAACAGGCGCATCGTGGCGTAAATTAGGAGTGCCCGGGGAAGTCGAATACACCGGCAGTGGAGTTGCCTATTGTGCGCATTGCGATGGTCCTTTCTTCAAGGGAAAACGCGTTGCCGTCGTAGGCGGAGGTAACTCCGGACTTGAGGCAGCAATCGATTTGGCAGGCATTTGCGAGCAGGTTACCGTAATAGAGTTTTTGGATTTCCTCAAAGCGGATAATGTCCTCCAGGAAAAGGCTAAAGAACTGGGCAACATAGAGATCTTGCTCAACACAGCAACCCGTGAGATAAAGGGCGATGGCAAAAAAGTCGTAGGCATATCAATTAGTGATCGGAACAGCAATCAAGAGAGAGAAATTGCATTGGATGGTGTTTTCGTTCAAATCGGATTGACCGCCAACACTCAATTGGTAAGAGACCTCGTGCCGACCAACGAAAGAGGTGAAATCATTATCGATGCCTCTTGCCGCACGTCTGTTTCGGGGATATATGCCGCCGGCGATTGTACCACAGTACCCTACAAACAAATTGTGGTAGCAATGGGCGAAGGAGCCAAGGCTGCACTCTCTGCCTTTGATGATCGCATTCGTTCCTAAAATCGGAACAAAAGAATTGGCAAAAACAAACTCTTTTGAGATTTTTCTTATTCACAGATTCTCAAAAGTTCTCATCTTAGTTTTTTTGTAATTGTTAGATTGTTGAGATGCCCTATAAAGTCTCTGAATGAGCACTTTATAGGGTATCTTTTTGCATTGCTTCCAACTCTATCGATGAAGACTTGGAGCATATCGGTAATTTGTATCCCGAGCACCTTCCAATTTGTATGCATATAAAATAGAAATTGAATGCATACATTTTCCATTTTGGATGCATACAAATTCCGATTTGGATGCATTCAAAAAAACTGTATCAAAGAAGTGCTTTTGCAGGCTTTTCCCACGGGTAGATAATCCCCTTTGCTGCACCTCCCATGGAAAGCTGCATAACTTCTTTTTCAAAACTCTCTCAAAACACTACGCCCCTTCGCTCACTCTTCTTTCGAGAGTTCGTCAAAATAAACGCCTATCCTCAAAATAGAGAATAGGCGTTCGCTGCAAAAACAAAAACTGTAAACTATATCCGATGAGCCAATTCGCCATAGTGCTCCACAATCATCGATGCCAACTCTTCCATCTGCCACATGGGAGTGGAGGTAGCTCCGCATATACCAATACTTTCCATCGCAGAAGGAGCAGGAAGCATCCACAACTCCAAATCTTCCTTATTGGACAAAAAGAAGGTATTTTCATTGACCATCTTGCACTCTTGATAGAGCACTTTTCCGTTGGAACTCTTCTTCCCGGCTATGAAAAAGATGCGATTATGGCGTTGAGCAAAGGTCCTGATATCCGGGATGCGCAATGCCACCTGACGACAAATTGTATCGAAATAATAAAACGGGGCTTTGCCATCCATCCTCCGTTGTATCTCTTCGACAACCTGTTCAAAGGTATCCAAAGGCATTGTCGTTTGGGAGTGAAGATAAATGGGGCGTGAAAAATCGAGCAGATCGATCTCTTCCGGAGACTGAATTACGATGGCTTCTCCATTGGTCTGCCCTACCAAACCATTCACTTCGGCATGTCCTCTTTTTCCAAAGATGACCACTTGGGCATTCATCGCCTGCCCCTCCATATAACACTTTCGTATGCGCCGTTGCAGCTGTAATACCACGGGGCAAGTGGCATCGACAATGGTAAGTCCTCTTTTTTGGGCAGCAGAGTACGTAGAGGGGGGTTCTCCATGAGCACGAAAGAGTACTTTCTTTCCCTCCAAGTGCTCAAACTCTTCATAGTTGATCGTTTTCATACCCAAATGCTCCAAACGATCTACCTCGCTTGTATTGTGTACAATATCCCCCAAGCAATACAACGGAGCTTCTCCCTCTCGCTGCATCTCAAGTTCAGCCTTCTTGATGGCATTCACCACACCGTAGCAAAAGCCCGAACGTGCATCTATCTCTACGGAAATCATGATTGGTACTGACCGATCACTTCGTTTGCCCAAGCTAAAAGAAGTTGATTTTGTTGCTCTATCGACAAATGAGAATTGTCTAAAATCCGTGCATCGACTGCTTTTGTCAGAGGAGAAATAGCCCTTGTGGAGTCTATTCTATCTCGTTCGGTGAGGTTGGCAAGAACTGCTTCAAACGACGTTTCCTCTCCCTTTTGCTGCAACTCCTGATAGCGACGCAAAGCACGGACTTCGGGCAAGGCAGTAACAAAAACTTTCAACTCAGCCTGAGGGAAGACGGTAGTGCCAATATCTCGCCCATCCATCACCACACCTTTTTTCTCGCCCATCGCTTGTTGTTGCGCCACCATAGCCTCGCGCACAAAGGCGAGTGTGCTCACGGGACTTACTCGATCCGATACCTCCATCGTGCGAATTTCCTTTTCCACATCTTCTCCATTGAGATGCGTATGCCGCTCCCCATCACTGATCTGCTCAAAAGAAATATGCAAAGAGGGTAACTCCCGTGCCAAAGCATCGGTATCCAAAGTATCTCTCTGCCACAGATTGGCTCGCAAAGAGAAAAGCGTTACAGCCCTATACATCGCTCCTGTATCTATATATGTGTAATCAAGAGCCTTTGCCAGAGCTTTTGCCATGGTACTTTTACCACAGGAACTATGTCCGTCAATGGCTATAATAATCTTATTTTGCTTCATAGAGTTATAGGAATTAGAATATAAATTCATCATTTCCAAAGTTTGTGGCAAAGGAAATCATAAAACTCAAACTCGAGGGGTGATAACGAGTGGCTGCAATCCCCACACGAAAATAGTCGTGATTGAAGCCTGCTCCTACCGATAGTCCCGAAAAGAAATTGCCATTCTGTCGCTTCAAATCTTGCGCCAAACGAGGATTATAACCGGCTCCAATCCAAAAACGATCATCCATAAAATACTCTGCACCTATGGTTAGGTGGCGAAGAACCTGCTCAAGAGGCTTCACTTCTGCCTGAGTATTTTGAAAAATCTTCGGGTTCAATCCATAGGCTGTTAGATGAAAACGAAAAGGAGCATGGCTCAAGGACTGAGAAACCCCCACACGTAAGTCCCATGCAGGTGCCGTTTTCCTATCATGAAATCCTTTAAGAGTTACTCCGGCATTGGTCAGAGCAGCTCCGATGGAAAGCCCCTTATCTCCATCATAATAGCTAATGCCGGCATCAACAGCCAAAGCAAATGCATTATAGGTTTCGATATTCCCATAGATGAGTTTGAGAGCAATTCCTCCACGCAGTTTGGAAGTAAGATCATAGCTAAAGAGTCCTTGCAGCAAAGCATCCGAAGCTGAAAAACTCCCCATGGCGATATTGTTTTTATCAAAAGCCTGCATCTTGCCATAGTGCATGGCTCTCACGCCGACAGCCCAAGTGCCTCGATCATTGATCGGACGTCCGTAAAGGGCATTGACAGAATGAATGCCCGCCATATAATTTAGATAGGAAAGGTATAGCAAACCCGACGTTTCTTCTCCAAAAAGGGCAGGATTGTCAAAAGCGATACCCGAATTGCCGGCGACATAAGTCAATGAAAGCCCTCCATTGGCAATGGTATGCGGAGTGGCGGGTATGTTCAAAAACTCGAAACTATGTTCTGCATTCTGCGCGTTTACTCCCCCTAAAGAGAGGAACGTACAGATAAAAAGCAGCCAAAAACTCTTCCTATATCTTCCCATAACCTCCATAATATGAAACATTCTCTTTTGTAGTAACGAATTTTTCCCTGCAATGTGTATAATAAGATCAAAGGAAATCGATGGACAGCAACGCCACTATACAGAGAGAAAGGAATGATACGCCCTTTGCCGTGGCAATCAATACGGCGTTCAACTCTTCGCCCTGTTTTACTTTCAGTTGCCGTAATACGCTCAACATAAAAGCCAAATAGATGCCCAAAAGAACAATTCCCCACAGAGAGGCAAATGGGAGCAAAAATGCAACCGAAAGCAATAGGTTGCAGAGATAAAGCAGAGGAGCCAATTCTTTTCCGTAGCGTACAATCAGGGTGCGTTTCCCACACGCTTTATCACTCTCATAGTCCCTATAATTGTTCACCAAAAGGATGTTCACATTAGCACACCCCACAGAAGCGGACAACAAAAGGGCATCCAATGACAAAGTATCCGTTTGAATGTAGTAAGAAGTCAAACCGGGTACTATCCCATAAAAAAGAAAAACCAACACTTCTCCCCAACCATGATAAGCCAAGGGAAAGGGTCCTCCCGTATAGGCAACTGCTGCGACGATCACCAAAATTCCGAGAAAAGATAAATACCACGACGAGAGTGCGATCAATATCCCTCCGCTCAGGACAGTAAGAAAAGCCAAACAAATCGCCAAATTTTTCACTGCTTTGTAGGTAACTTTTCCCGAAGCAAGAGGGCGTTCAAAGCCCTTTCGCAAAGCTCCGTCAGCCCCCTTTTTATAATCAAAAAGGTCATTGGACACATTACTCAGCGACTGAGCTAAAACAGCGACCAATAAAGCCAATATCGCTTGAGGGAAAAGAAGTCCCCCTCTCTCGACAAAGGTCAAAACCAATACCACTACAACCGGCGTCAACGATGCCGGAAATGTATGAGGACGAAGCAGGTAAAATACTTGTCGGAGGGTCATCTGAAACAACGATTACAAAGAAGGTTTTACTGCGTTTAGGAGAGTTCGGGCGACTGTCTGTTTAGATTGGAAAACAAATGATCGGAAAGAGCGATCATCGCTCTGCGCTTATCCTCTGACGAAACGACCAAAACCAGACTATAATTGCTACTACCGTAACTAATCATACGAATGGGAATATCATCCACTGCTTCCAAAATACGCACCTCAAAGCCCATACGCTCCCAGCCCATATCGCCCACGACAGCCAATATGGTCATATCTTTTTGGTAAAGTACATCTGCCCATTTAGAAGCCTCTTCGCAAAAAAGAGCCACTTCTCGGCTTTCTTCCACGGCAATCAGATAGCTATCTCCCATGATGGAAATTAGGTCTGCAACAATATGGTATTGGGCGAGAAGTTCCGATATTGCTGCAATACATTCGGTCATTGTAAGCCCTCCATCTATGCGTAGATGGCGGCGAATTGTAAGCAACGATATACCATCTTTGGCAGAGACTGCCTTAACCATGTCTTTGCTGGTCTCACAAGAGATGCGCGTTCCCTGTGCTTGCGGATCCAACGTGTACAGCAAACGTACGGGTATATTCGCTCTCCGAGCCGGTTCTATACAGGCAGGATGCAAGATTTTCGCCCCAAAATGCGCCAACTCGGCAGCTTCGCCAAAATGCAATCGTCGTACCGGACTGGTAACATTTACAATACGAGGGTCATTATTGTGCAGCCCATCTATATCCGTCCAT
The DNA here is from genome assembly GCA_041848345.1 of Porphyromonas sp. Lineage (GTDB taxonomy): Bacteria > Bacteroidota > Bacteroidia > Bacteroidales > Porphyromonadaceae > Porphyromonas. Next base: position 2,840 of record JBGZIN010000019.1, on the reverse strand, counting down.
ATCTGTATTTCCTCCGCATCGGCAGCTTCGCCAATCAGAGTGGCTGTGTAATCGCTTCCTCCTCGTCGTAAATTATCAATCTCTCCAAAAGCATTGACACAGATATAGCCTTCGGTCAAAAACAGAGTATTCTCTCCCTTATCATCAGTCAGTAAAGGGGTGATATGCTCTCGAATATAGACAGGATCCGGCTCTCCGGCATGGTTAATGCGCATAAAAGACAGAGCATCTAAATGAACCGCTTCGACATCCTCATAACGACGAAGGGTGAATGCCATGAGGGTAGTGCTCATTATCTCTCCCCTGGAGAGGATAAACTTCTCATCATTGAGCGTAAAAGCCTCATTATGCGTCTGAGCAAGCAATTCCTCAAAAATGGGAGTAAGGGCCGCTATTGTTCTCTCTTGCAACTCCTCTTCCTCGAAAAGCTCTTCCACTACATTGTGGTATCTGCTCCTAAGAGCCGTTACCAAATCTGCAGCGTCGTTCCACTGACCATCTCGAATTTTTCCGGCAATACGCACCAAGGTATCGGTTGTGCCCGACATTGCCGAGAGAGTAATGATCTTCCTTCCGGGGACAGTTGCCACCAAATGGGCTACCGAACGAATGCGCTGAGCACTCCCAACAGAGGTTCCTCCAAACTTTAATACAATCATACTCGATCAACAAGGCTTTGTTCTGTCTCTTCTATTCCCGTCGAAAACGGACAATGATCCAATCTGCGCAACTTTGTGTCCACTATATAAGTGGTGGCAGGTAGTTGCTTCATCAGTTCATAGTTGTGAGTAGCCATCAATACAGTGGTACCTTCGCTTGCAATCTGTTTCATGAGTCGCCCTATGGAAAGAGCCGTTTCTGCATCAAGCCCCGCAGTGGGTTCATCCATCAAAATCAAATCCGGACGGACGACCAAAGCTCTTGCAATACAAATACGCTCCGCTTCTCCTCCGGAAAGTTCGTAGGGCATTTTATAGCCTTTTCCACTCATCCCTACCTGAACAAGAGCTTCCTCAATACGAGATGCGCGCTCTTTTTTATCAATCTTACCGGTGGCACGCAAGACAAAGTCTAAATTCTTAGTAACATTACGATCGTATAGCAACTGGTCTTGAGACTGAAAAACAATACCCATCCGACGACGTAATGCTTGACGTTTGCGCACATTCAACTTTTTCAAATCATAGCCCAAAACAGTCGCTTGCCCACCCTCTGAAAAGGGAAGTTCTCCATACAATAACTCCAAAAGAGAGCTTTTGCCTGCCCCAACAGGTCCCGTGAGATAGGCAAAATCGCCTGCTTCTAAACGCAGATTTACACCACGAAGCAGTTCGTTTTCAAACCTTTTTACAGAAACATTTTCCAAGAAGACAGGAATTGCAGATACAGATGCTTTATGTGCCATGATTTGCGATTGCAGATGAATAAATATTATTGTTTCACAAAACGAAGATATTGCTCGCAGTTAAGGGGAAGTGTTTCGATAGCTTGCGGATTATAAGTGTCATAGAAAGCATGCACCCCTATGTAGCGAGCCCGAACGAAGCCACATATCCCATCGAAAACATTCATATAAGAGTCTATCGTATGGCGTTGTGTGCCTCCCTCGACAAACTGCTCCAATTTACCTCCACAAGAGACTGCCACACCTATTTCCTTGCCTTCCATCTTATCTCCGCCTGCTCCGTATGCCCATCCATCGAGGAATACCTTATCCATCCATTCTTTCAACAAAGAAGGAGCGGCATACCAATAGAGGGGAAACTGAAATATAATCCGATCATGCTGCTCCAAAATAGCCTGCTCTGCAAGAACATCTATGGGAGCGCCTTCAGGATAACGTTCATATAAAAAATGCAGTGTTACCTCGCCTCTCAACGCTTCAGCCCATGTTTTATTCACAGTTGAAGTTTCCAATGAGGGGTGTACTACAATAACAAGGGTCTTTTTCATATTGTGTTTGTTTTATAAATACAAGCAAGAGAGAAGAATACAATGTGGATTTCTCCCTAAGTGTACTCTTCTCCCTAAATCTTAAAAATTAGCGATATATCTACTGATTAAAAGCAATAACCTAACCCGATATAAACTTGTGCATTACGATAATCCACCGAAGAGTTCGCCGAAGTTTGACTGCCGCTAACCTCCTTGGTAACCTTTAGGAGTCCAAAATCTGCCCCTACTGTTCCATAATAGTTCCCAAGATAGAGCATTGCAGCAGCACCCCATCCGAAATCGAAACGCTTCGCCGTCACATTGGTTACTCCTTCTTTGAATATATCGTAGCTTTCAATCACACCGGCAATTCCTCTTTTGTAACTTCCACCCAAGGCTGTTGCAAAATAAGGACCCGTTTGAATACCCAAGCGCAAACCGGGAGAAACCTTCAATTTATAGCCGATATTTACAGGTATTTGGAGGTAATGCATCGTTATTTCATTGGAATCTCCAATACCCACATAGTCTTTTATCTGCTCGATAACACCGGTCTCCTTTTTGGCAAACCTACTTCCCTTCATGGCAAAAGTAAGCCCGGAACCCACGTATATGCCACCCATAATAGGGACATCTACATAAGCTCCCACGTGGTAGCCCAATTTGGAACCGTCTCTTATCACATTAACTCCGTGTGCTTGAACCGCAGAATAGGAAAACGCAGGAGCTCCCTCCACACGGAAGTTGATTAGCTGAGCCGATGTAGAGCAAACGACTGCCAATAGTATGCCTATTGCTAAAATAAACTTTCTCATCGCTACACTTAATTTAATTGGTTAATCAAGCAATAAAATCATGGAGAATATCAAAGGTTATATTTCGCCTTAATGGCATCGTGCTCCTTT